>NZ_VFBD01000009.1:0-131524 GCF_011319765.1 Pseudoalteromonas sp. MB47
AGAACACTACCGCTCTCTATGACCCACGCCAAAATCGGTGGTTCGAATCCACTCGGTCGTACCAATTCTTAATGTTCCAAATTTATAACATCTGTAGCTCAGTTGGTTAGAGCACTACCTCTCTCTATGACTCACGCCAAATTCGGTGGTTCGAATCCAGTCGGTCGTACCAAAACATTTAATCTACTTCAGAATTAAATGCCTGTACGACCGTAGCTCAGTAGGTTAGAGCACTAACACTCTCAATGACCCACGCCAAATTCGGTGGTTCGAATCCAGTCTGTCGTACCAATTCTTAATGTTCCAAATTTAAAATATGTAGCTCAGTTGGTTAGCGCACGACTGCTCCAATCGTTTGCTCTCAGTCTCATACCCTGAATTAACGTTATGAAACTGAGTAGGAGCAGTAAAAAATTTATTAATTAGCGAGTTTCAAACCAATAATGCCAAGGGCGATCAGTAGTAAGCTGGCTATTTTTAATAGACTCACGCCTTCAGCTAATAGTGTCATGCCTATTATTGCAGAGCCAATAACGCCGATACCAACCCAAACCGCATACGCCAAACTAAGTGGTAATGATTTGAGTGCCACACTTAAGCAATAAAAGCTGGCAGCCATGGTTAAGATTGTAAAGAATGAAATGAGGGGTTTTGTAAAACCGTCTGATTGTTTTAAGCCATAAGCCCAAGCGACTTCAAGTAAGCCAGCAGCAATAAGTAGGATCCAATTCATGGTCGACCTCTTTATGGGGTCGTCCCCGAATTTAATTTCAACTTTAAGGTCGTCCTCAAAGCGGTGTAGTACATCACCACACACGGCGCAATTTAGCACGCCCAAATTATCAAGGCAACTATAGCCACAAAAAAGCGAGCAATCTGCTCGCTTTTTTATACTTGGCTTTTATTCGTCGCCTATAAACTCACAGTTAGCGACCAATAATCAGTGCGCCACCTTGAGCTAATAAGTTTAAGGTTAACTTGCCACTGTTACTTACTGTGACTTGCTTAGTACCAGCGCTGCCATCTTTTTTATCAAACAACAGGGTGATTTTTTTACCAGCTAACATAGGTAAATCAATATCTACTGTTTTGGCTTTATTTTCACCATTCACGGCTGCTACCCACCATGTTTGTTGATGACGCCTTGCGATCGTTGCATCTTGACCCGGCTGACCTGCAATATAGCGTGTTTCATCCCATACCGTTGGCATCGCCTTTAAAGTATCAATAACAAATTGGGGTTGCTCTGCAAGGTTATTTGGCGTCAGGCCAAAATGTTGCACTGGTGATTGATAAAGCACACCTGTTGCCAGTTCAAATGCATCTGTGGTTTTACGAATAGTGCCGACGGTTTGATCTTGCGATAAACGTTTGTTTAAAAACACTGGGGCAAAATCCATAGCGCCAATAGCATTACGAGTGAATGGTAAAATAGTCGCGTTAAAGGCATGTAAATCTAACGAATTTTGATGAAAAACAAGGTTCTCCGATGCCAGTACCGCTTCAGAAGTGACGAAGTTAGGATACATTCTTTCCCAGCCACGCGGGATGGTGCTGCCATGAAAGGTGATCACTAAACCATGCTGATTTGCATCTGTAAGAATATCTTCATACAGTTTAATGGTTTCTTGTTTATCACCACCAAAAAAGTCTACTTTCAGCCCTTTTACACCAATGCTTTGCAGCCACGCCATTTCATTTCGACGTGCAGGTGCACTGTTCATTCTATTTTGTGGGGTCTGTGGTGCATCATTCCACCAGCCATTTGAGTTGTACCACAAAATAACATCAACGCCCTTTCCATTGGCGTACTTAACCAATTCAGCCATTCTCTCGCGGCCAATGTTTTTATCCCACCAATTGTCGATTAATACATATTCAAAATTTAATGATGCAGCTAAGTCAATAAATTTGATTTGGTCATCGTAGTTGATACTTGGGTCTTGCCAAACAATCCAGCTCCATGTTGATCGACCCATTTTATAATTTTGACTTGCTTGATAAAGTGGTTTAACCAAATCAAATGCCACGGTTGATTCAACAATTGGTTTTAAACTTGTTCCTAACGTGATGGTACGCCAAGGTGTGGTTGCTGGCATTGCCATAGCGGCATAAGTTGCACCAATGCCATTGTTTTCACCGGCCTGAGGAAATGAAATACGATATACACCGTCTTTCGTGCCTTCGCTTAATTTTGAGCCAACATAATGGCTATCAACACCGGTTTCTGAAATTAAAAGCCAACCTTTATCGCTATTTTTAAATAATGCAGGAAATGTATAGCCCACGCCATTCGCTGACGGTGTTCCAAGGGCTTCGTTAAAGGTGTAAGGCTCTTCGTAACTTGGTTTTGTTTGCATCCAGCCCGTTTCAGGTAAGGCTTGTGGACTTATAAATGTGGTTGCATTATCTGGTAGGTTAAAAGCACTGTATTCAGCTAACACCTTGATACGGGAATCTGTTTCAGCTCCCGATATCTGATAACGAAATGCAACATCGCTATCAGACACATTAAACTCGACGCCAAGCATTCTGCCGTCTTGGTTTTCAAATTGCGCTTTGAGTGTATTCGCTGTGTAATTTACGTCACTTACCTTCGCATTATGCAGTTTATAGCTTTCATTGACTGAAGCAGTTGTATGGCTTTTATATTTGAGGCTTTGTGAAAAATCACCTAGGTTGGTATTTAAACCAAGCTTTGATTGCTGCAAAAAAACCTGCTTGCCATAATTTACGCTATAAACAAGCTGGTTTTGTTGTTTTTCGAGTTTTACAGTTATTTGTCCATCAGGGCTTGTAACGCTAAGCGGTAATTGTGCGTGAGCAAGCATAGAGCTTGTGAGAAGTGATATATAGAGACTTAGTTTTATCATTGTTGTTATCCTTAAGCTGTAAAAGCATTAGGTGATATCATAATACAAATGTAAACTTTTTGTCACTCAAGTCTACAACTATAAGCTGTGATCGAAAAATGTACTCCATCCGTTAGATATTGTTACAGTTCCTAGGTTGTATATTTACGACAAAAGGCTAAGCTTTAGATAAATAACAAAAACTTAAACAATTTATGAAACTATTAACAGTGCTCTTTTTATTCGCTTCATATCAAGCCCTTGCGGGTCTAACACCTGTTAGTTTTGAAAAAAATGGTGAAATCGTCACTGAAGAAGCGGTGCGTTTCAACGGCGGATACGGTTATAACCTAAGTGCCAAACATGTTTTAAAGCTCGTCACTTTAGATTGGCCTCCTTATATTGACGAAAACTTGTGTAACAAGGGCTGGCTCTATCAATTTACTGTCAGCTCACTTCTTGAAAAAGGTTATGGCATACACATTGGTTTCTACCCATGGGCGCGTGCCGTTAGAGAAGCTGAATTAGGGCGCGCTGATATTCTTTTTCCTGAGTACTTCATTGAAGATGATGTTGTATCAGATAATTTTCTTAGTAAAACTCGCAACAATTTACTTGCTTTAAGTCATGAAATACCTGGTGGAGATCTATCATTCGTGGCGTTAAAAGGAAATCAAATCCCTTTCAATGGTGATTTAAAATCAGTTGAGAATTTACCTATTGGTGTAGTCCGCTCTTATAAAAACACAAAAAAACTCGATGCTATGATTGATAATAAAGAAATCGATACAATCGTCGCAAATAATGAATACCAGTTAATCCATCTTCTACTAAGTAATCGAGTAAGTCTGATTGTGGCGGACCTTGAAGTTCTTAAAGCCAGTGTTTATAAGTCTGAATTATCAATTAGCGGCAAACGACAAATTTTAGAATCACTGGTCGCGCTAGAACCAAAGCTTGAATACAAACCGCTTTATTATTCTATTAGTAAATCAACGCCGCACTGGCAAAAAGTTTTACAAGATTTAAATGATGAAATTGAACTGATGCAACAAAGCGGCAAGTTTGATGAATATATTGAAAGAATGAAACAACAGTGCTACGGATCAGACAAAGCGGCGTAACCGCCGCTTTATTTTGATTATATCAGTACGCGATTGAGTACTACTCGGGCACTCTAACCCAGCCTTCCATCAACACACGCGCACTTCGGCTCATACTTGCTTTAGTGACTTGCCAATTGCCATCAACAAGTGTTGCAGCAGCGCCGACTTTTAAAGTGCCAGAAGGATGACCAAAGTTTACCTCTTGTCGCTCACCACCGCCTGCAGCAAGATTTACTAAAGTTCCAGGTATGGCAGCTGCAGTACCTATTGCTACCGCAGCCGTGCCCATCATAGCATGGTGCAATTTACCCATCGACATAGCACGTACCACTAAATCAATATCTGTATCACTGACAACTTTACCGCTTGATGCGTGATACGTTTTAGCAGGTGCTACCCAAGCTACTTTTGGCGTATGTTGGCGTGCCTTTGCTTCATCAATATGAGAAATTAGCCCCATTTTCAACGCCCCGTAGGCTCGAATTGTTTCTAATTTTTCAAGTGCCGATGCATCACCGTTAATGGCTTCTTGCAGCTCTGTGCCATCATAGCCAACTTCACTGGCGTTAATGAAAACTGTAGGAATACCCGCATTGATCATCGTTGCAGACAACATACCAATACCCGGCACTTCTAGCTCATCGACTAAGTTACCTGTTGGGAATAAGGCCCCTTCGCCATCTGCAGGGTCCATAAATTCAAGTTTTACTTCAGCGGCTGGAAAGGTCACGCCATCAAGCTCAAAATCACCGGTTTCTTGCACTTCGCCGTTAGTAATTGGCACATGTACTATAATGGTTTTACTAATATTGACTTGCCAAACTTTAACTTCGACAACGCCGTTGTCTGGAATTTTGCTGGCATCAACAAGGCCGTTCGACACAGCAAAGGCTCCGACTGCAGAAGTTAAATTTCCGCAGTTACCACTCCAATCAACAAACGCTTTATCGATAGCTACTTGACCAAATAGATAATCAACATCGTGATCAGGTTTCGCGCTTTTTGATAATATTACCGTCTTACTGGTACTTGAGGTTGCACCGCCCATACCATCAGTTTGTTTTTGGTAAGGATCGGGGCTACCAATCACACGTAACAACAGGTTATCGCGCGCCTCACCTGCCACTTGGGCAGGCTCAGGTAAGTCAGTTAAGTTAAAGAAAACCCCTTTACTGGTGCCGCCACGCATATAGGTCGCTGGCACCTTAATTTGTGGTTTAAACGCCATCGCTTAGTGCTCCTCAGATTCTAAAAAATCTTGCGCGAAACGTTGCAGTACACCACCCGCTGAATAAATTGACACTTCTTCAGCGGTATCTAAACGACACGTCATTGGTACTTCAACGGTTTCACCATTGGCACGAGTAATTACTAATGTCAGTGTTGCGCCTGGTGTTGGCTCACCTTTGACACTAAAACTCTCACTACCATCAATACCTAGCGTAGTTCGTGTCGTGCCTGCTTTAAACTCAAGCGGTAATACGCCCATACCAATTAAGTTAGTGCGGTGAATACGCTCAAAGCCTTCTGCTGCAATCACTTGAACACCAGCTAGGCGAACACCTTTTGCAGCCCAGTCACGTGACGAACCTTGACCATAATCGGCACCAGCTACAATGATAAGCGGTTGTTTGCGCTGCATGTAGGTTTCGATAGCTTCCCACATACGCGTCACTTTGCCTTCTGGTTCAATGCGAGCATATGAACCTTGCTTCACTTCACCATTTTCTTTAACCATTTCATTCAATAACTTAGGGTTAGCGAATGTAGCACGCTGTGCTGTTAAATGGTCACCTCGGTGAGTAGCATAGGAGTTAAAATCTTCTTCTGGGAGACCCATTTTAGCCAGGTATTCACCAGCAGCACTTGACGCTAAAATCGCATTCGAAGGTGATAAGTGATCAGTAGTGATGTTGTCGCCCAACACAGCTAATGCACGCATATCACTAAGAGAGCGTTCACCCGCTAATGCGCCTTCCCAATAAGGAGGACGACGAATATAGGTACTTTGTGGACGCCATTGGTAAAGTGGATCGTTGTCTTCACCGTAATCTACACTTAAGTCAAACATTGGCTCGTAAACCTTTTTAAATTGTTCAGGTTTAACACTTTGTTTGATCACTGCATCAATTTCTTCATCTGTTGGCCATAAATCCATAAGGCGAATTTCGTTACCTTGTTGATCATGCCCTAATACATCTTTTTCGATATCAAAACGAATAGTACCGGCGATAGCATAAGCAACAACCAGCGGCGGTGAAGCTAAGAATGCTTGTTTAGCATAAGGATGAATACGACCATCGAAGTTACGGTTACCCGAAAGTACAGCGGTTGCGTATAAGTCGCGGTCAATCACTTCTTGCTGAATTTTTGGTTCAAGCGCACCACTCATGCCGTTACAGGTTGTACATGCAAAGGCAACGATACCAAAACCTAGTTGTTCAAGCTCAGGTAATAAATTGGCTTCTTCTAAGTAAGACTTAACCGCTTTAGAACCCGGTGCCAGTGATGTTTTAACCCATGGCTTACGAGTTAACCCTTTAGCGTTAGCATTACGCGCAAGTAAACCTGCGGCAATAACATTGCGTGGATTACTAGTATTCGTACAACTTGTGATTGCAGCAATGATACAGGCACCATCTGGCATTAAGCCTTCTTCATTCTCTAAGGCGCCAGTGATACCCGCTTTATCAAGTTCGCTTGTTGCAACACGGCGATGTGGATTTGAAGGGCCCGCAATATTGCGACCAACTGATGATAGATCAAAGGTTAACACACGCTCATATTCTGCCGTTTTAAGGCTATCACTCCAAAGGCCAGTTTCTTTCGCGTAAGTTTCGACGAGTTTAACTTGCTCTTCTTCACGGCCTGTTAAACGTAGATAATCAAGCGTGTTGTCATCAATGTAAAACATCGCAGCTGTTGCGCCAAACTCTGGCGTCATATTAGAAATAGTTGCTCTATCGCCTAAGGTAAGTGCATCGGCACCTTCGCCATAAAACTCAAGGTAGGTCGATACAACTCTTTCATTACGTAAAAATTCGGTGATCGCTAATACGATATCGGTTGCAGTAATACCCGGTTGTGGCTTGCCTTTGAGCTCAACACCCACAATATCAGGTAAACGCATGTAAGATGCACGGCCAAGCATCACGCTTTCAGCTTCAAGACCACCTACACCGACTGCAATAACACCTAATGCATCGACCATAGGTGTGTGGCTATCTGTACCAACTAATGTATCTGGGAATGCCACGCCGTCACGTTTTTGGATCACAGGTGACATTTTTTCTAAATTGATTTGATGCATAATGCCGTTACCCGGCGGGATCACATCAATATTTTTAAATGCTGTTTTCGTCCAATTAATAAAGTGGAATCGGTCATCGTTACGACGGTCTTCAATAGCACGATTTTTTTCAAATGCGTCAGGTTCAAAACCTGCGTGTTCAACCGCTAATGAATGGTCAACAATTAACTGTGTCGGTACCACAGGGTTTACTTTTGCAGGATCGCCGCCTTTTGCAGCTATGGCATCACGCAGGCCTGCTAAATCAACTAACGCTGTTTGACCTAAGATGTCGTGACACACAACGCGCGCAGGAAACCATGGAAAATCTAGATCACGCTTACGGTCAATCAATTGCGACAGTGCATCATTTAGCATTTCAGGTTCACAGCGACGAACTAAGTTTTCGGCAAGTACTCGCGATGTATAAGGAAGTGTGGCATAGCTGCCCGGTTTAATTGCATCAACAGCAGCACGCGTATCAAAGTAATCGACGCCGGTGCCTGCTAATGGTTTTCTAAAATTTGTATTCATGATGATTCTACTTGTACTTGGTGACGGTGAACAAAGGTGGGCTGATTGTTTTTGTATTTATTTCGCCCCTTCATAAAGGGGTAGCCAAGCCACCCCTATCACTGATTTAATTAACGATTAACGCTCAGAAATTGGCGTGTAGCTACGCGCTTCTGGGCCAGTATAATCGGCACTTGGGCGAATAATACGGTTATTAGCACGTTGCTCTTTCACGTGTGCTGTCCAACCTGTTACACGGCTCATCACGAAAATTGGCGTAAATAACTTAGTTGGGATACCCATGAAGTGATACGCAGATGCATGGAAGAAATCAGCATTACAGAATAATTTCTTTTCACGCCACATAACTTCTTCACATCGAACAGATACAGGATATAGAACATCGTCACCCACTTCTGCAGCCAGCTTTTCTGACCATTTTTTGATGATCACGTTACGTGGATCTGATTCACGGTAAATAGCGTGACCAAAGCCCATGATCTTGTCTTTACGCTCAAGCATGCCCATCAGCGCATCTTCAGCTTGGTCTGCACTTGTAAAGCCTTCAATCATATCCATAGCCGCTTCGTTCGCACCACCATGAAGTGGACCACGTAAGCTACCAATTGCACCCGTTACACAAGAGTGAATATCAGACAATGTTGATGCACACACACGCGCAGTGAATGTTGATGCATTAAACTCATGCTCCGCATAAAGAATTAAAGACACATTCATTACTTGCTCAAACAGTGCTGATGGTGCTTCGTCATGTAATAAACGTAAGAAGTGTGCACCTACCGAATCATCATCTGTTTCAGTTTCAATACGAACGCCGTCATGGCTAAAACGATACCAGTAACAAATAATGCTTGGGAATACAGCAACCATGCGGTCAATCGCATCATTCGCCTGTGAGAAGTCTTGCTCCATTTCTAGGTTACCTAGCATTGAACAACCCGTACGCATTACATCCATTGGATGCGCGTCTTTAGGAATGTTCTCAAGCACAGTTTTTAGTGCGTCAGGTAAACCACGAAGTGATTTTAGCTTTGCTTTATATTCAGTCAGCTCAGACTGTGTTGGTAATTCACCGCGCGACAGTAAAAAAGACACTTCTTCAAACTGCGCTTTATCTGCTAATTCACTAATATCATAACCACAATAAGTTAAACCTGAACCTGACTTACCTACTGTACACAGAGCTGTTTCACCTGCTACTTGACCACGTAAACCTGCGCCGCCTAATGCTTTATCTACCATGAGTGTTCTCCTTATATGTTGTCGTTATGATTTTTTAGCTGAGAAAAGGTTATCGAGTGTGTTTTCATATGAGTGATAATCTAAAAACTCATATAATTCCGCACGTGTTTGCATATTGTCTACTTGGCTTTGTTGCGAGCCTTCGCTAAGAATAGACGAATACACATTAAGTGCGGCTTTGTTCATCGCTCTAAATGCACTAAGTGGATAAAGTACAATTTCAACACCCACTTCACTTAATTGCTCAGTTGTATAAAGCGGTGTTTGACCAAATTCGGTGATGTTCGCAAGAATTGGCACATTTAACGCTTTAGCAAACGCTTGATAATCTGCTAAATCATGTACCGCTTCTGCAAAGATAGCGTCTGCACCAGCTTCAACACACGCTGCGGCGCGGTCAATCGCGGCATTTAAGCCTTCTTTTTGGAATGCATCAGTACGCGCCATAATATAAAAATCACTGTCTGTTTTGGCATCAACCGCCGCTTTAATACGGTCAACCATTTCATCTTTAGACACGATCTCTTTATTAGGACGGTGACCACAACGTTTTTGTGCTACTTGGTCTTCAATATGGAAGCCCGCTGCGCCTGCTTTGGTCATTTCTTTAACGGTACGAGCAATATTAAAAGCACCGCCCCAACCTGTGTCAGCATCAACAAGAAGCGGTAAGTCGGTAGCGCTGGTGATTCGACGAATATCTTCAAGTACGTTATCAAGGCTAGTCATACCTAAATCTGGCATGCCGTATGATGCGTTAGCAACACCCGCACCTGAGAGGTAAAGTGCTTGGTGGCCTGTTTTCTCTGCCATCATTGCGCAGTACGCGTTGACGGTGCCAACCACTTGCAATGGCTTGTTGTTGGCGATTGCCTGTTTGAATTTTAATCCTGCTGACATTGGATAACTCCTATCTTTGAACGGTTTCAGCTCTTTGGCTAACTCTATTTTTTAAATCTAAATTGTGACTGTTTAACTACGGCGCTACTGATTTTTTGCTGCGAGTAAGTCAAACTTCGTCTGAATATTTGCCTGAGACGCACTAATATGGCGTTTCATAAGCATTTCGGCTAATTCACCGTCATGGTTTTCAATGGCATTAATAATAGCCAAGTGTTCATCAAACGCTTTTGATACACGTGGCCCAACCATCCCCATTTGTACACGGTACATACGAATTAACTGGTACAACTCATTACATAACAGATGAATTAAGTGTGCGTTTTTCGACCCTTTAATAATGCGATAATGAAAATCAAGGTCGCCCGCTTCTTGGTAGTATGATTCACCTTCTTTTACACGCTGTGTTTGTAAGTGCTGATTCAATAACTGTTTTAAACCCTGTACTTCTTCAGGTTCCATGTTGTCGGCAGCTAACCGACAAGCTAGCCCTTCTAAGGCACTACGAACCTGATAGACTTCGATTAAACGCTCGGCGGTTAGCGCAACAACACGACAACCGACATTCGCTTTACGCTCTACCAAATAACAGCTCTCTAAACGATTTAGTGCCTCACGTAAGGTGGCACGGCTTACACCATAGCGTTTAGCAAGTTCTGGCTCAGAAATTTTACTACCCTGCTCGATGGTGCCTTGGACAATTTCACGACGCATGTCGACAAACACTTGGTCTGATGCTGTTGTTATCGTGATATCGTTGTAGTTATCGTTGGCTTTTTGCTCTGTCATAATAGGTCTATCAAAGTACTAAATTAAGATTGTCGACAATTTGTGCGTTCACTATGCGCCCTATCATTGAAACTGTCAACCTTGAGATCGGAAAAACAGACTAAAAAACCAACAAAATGTCGACATAAATTGATATTTATCAAAAATAATGGCTATAAAGAACATTTATATTAGCAATGTGTCGACACTTCAATCTCACTGTTAAAAAGCTAAAAATATCCCCTGATAGCGCTATAAATGGTATGATCCAGCTATTATTACGTGATGTGAGAGCCATTTAGTGGACGCTAATACATATATTCCTGACTCATTTATTGATGATGTAAAAAGCTACCTTCCTGAACATTTATCATTAGACGACTTTATTGCAGCCTGTCGCCGCCCACTAAGACGATCTGTTCGCGTAAATACATTAAAAATGTCAGTCGCAGAATTTCAGCGTCAATGCGCTAACAAAGGATGGGAGTTAACAGCAATTCCATGGTGCGAAGAAGGATTCTGGCTAACACGACCAAGCGACGAAGAAGCCGCCCTTGCAATCGGTAATACCGATTTACACTTAAGTGGTGCTATGTATGTGCAAGAAGCCAGCTCAATGTTACCGCCGGTAGCACTGAGAGCCGAAGTTAAGCAAAGCGACGCGGTACTTGATATGGCATCGGCACCAGGTTCAAAAACATCACAAATCGCCGCCATGATGGATAATAGTGGCGTGTTAGTGGCCAATGAATTGTCATCGTCACGCTTAAAAGTATTAGCAGCAACCCTTAAACGTATGGGCGTAGGTAATTGTGCATTATCACATTTTGACGGTGTGATCTTTGGGGATTACATGTATGAGTGCTTCGACAGTATTTTGCTAGATGCCCCGTGTTCAGGTGAAGGCACGGTTCGTAAAGATGCAGACGCCCTAAAGAATTGGTCAATCGAATCTAATATTGATATTGCTGCTGTGCAAAAAGCCCTTATAAAAAGTGCCTTTTATGCCTTAAAGCCTGGCGGCACATTAGTTTATTCGACCTGTACTTTAACACCGCTTGAGAACCAACAAGTGTGTGAGTATCTATTAGCAGAGTTTCCTGATTGCATCGAGGTACAATCGCTCGACAGCCTGTTTGATGGCGCAGACAAAGCGACAACCAGCGAAGGTTATTTGCATGTTTGGCCGCAAACTTACGACAGTGAAGGTTTCTTCATCGCTAAATTTAAGAAAATAGCATCAAGCGATAACCCAAATCAAAAAGTTAAAAAAGGCGCATTTCCGTTTGCCGAATTTGATAAAAAGCAAAGCCAGGCGTTTATGCAAACAATTAAAAAACAGTTCGGTCTAAAATCACTTCAAGGCACCTTAATGCAACGTGATAAAGAGCTTTGGTTGTTTCCAGATGGCTTTGATGAACTGCAAGATAAAATTAAATACTCACGTTTAGGTATTCAACTTGGTGTGATCCACAAAGGCGGTGTTCGCTTAACTCACGAGTTTGCCACTGTCTTTGGCCAAGATTGCGATAAAAATACCTTTGAGATGTCTGCTTGCCAAGCAAACGATTACTTTAACGGTAAAGATATTCGGCTCGAAAAACCAACGCAAGATAATGGTGAAGTAGTTTTAATGTTATGTGGTTGTCCGGTAGGCCTAGGTAAGTGGCAAAAGAATAAAATTAAGAACTCTTTACCTCGCGATTTAGTCCAAAATACCCAGTTGATAACTTGGGTATAAGTTGCGTATAAAGACTGTATAAATAAGGCACTAATTTAGGTAAAAAGCTGTAACAGACTGATTTTAAACCAGTATAAAATTTGTACATTTACCGTGCAATTTCCTGCTGATTAACTACACTTAAAAGTACTTTCTACTTCTCCCTACTGAATTTAGAAGGTGTTTTTTTATAGTTAGCGCAGGCTCACACGAGCCACCCCCTAAGCCCAGAACAATGCGGATTCGTTCTGGGCGTTTTTTTATTCTAATGTATTCGATTAATTATCGTTTAAATCGAATTCAGTTATTTGGTTATCAGCGTGAATAAGTTCATATTTAGCAAGTAAACCGTCATTGAGCTCAATTAAGCTGATAGCCGCATTACTGACCAAATACTTTTGTCCTTCGCCTTTGGTTTGATGTTTATCAACTTCCATTTGCCAACGTTTAGTGAAAAAGTTAAGTGGGCTTTTCGGGGCATATAAAATTGAGTCGAGTTTATCGAGTACATTAATAAGTTTGCGTGGGAACTCATTTTTAATACCACTGGCAGTCAACTGCCAAATTCGGTTTTTATGTTTACCAAAGCGCTTTTGCACTGAAAAACAAAATGAATAATGGACATCACCAGAGAGGATCAAGGTTTCTTTTGGTGTATCTTCACGGCGAAAAGTATCTAACAACTTTTTAGCAGAACCTTCATGGGCCATCCAGTTTTCAACATCAACCAACAATGGCTGCCCGCAAAAATTAAAAATCGCTTGAATTGCTTCAATCGATTTAACACCAAACACCGGTGCTGGAGATACAATAATCACTTTATCGTGAGACAATAAGCTTTCTTCTAATTCAGTGAGCCTTTCCCAATCAAGTAAGCCTGATGGCTCATTGAAATTTTGCTCATTACGCCAGCGATGGGTTCGGGTATCGAGAACCACAACTTTGGGGATGGTATTAAGCTCGTAATGCCAATGGTTAAAATTGAGTATTAGCTTATCAAAATCTTTAAAATGCCAGCTCTGTTGTTGCAGGCTTTGTTTAAAACTGGGTAATAAAGACAAAGAGTTATCACCTGCATCATTACCAATTCCTTGCATTAACCAATAACTAATCAGGCCATTATTTACAATACGACGGCTAGCTGGGTGCTGATAAATAGCCTGCTCCCACCCTGCTGTTAAGTTCCAATCATCGGTGACATCATGATCATCAAACATCATTAATGTCGACACATTGGCGAATAACCTTTCAACACTCTGAAGGCCATTTGCAAAGCCAACCAGTGCGTCCTTTTCAAGTTTAAATAGGTTAGCGTATTTAGGGGCTAATGCTGGGGATTCAATTGATTCAAACTCAATTAGCTGCCAAGTAACCGCGCTGAAGTTTAATAAATAAAGCGCTAGAAATTCTTGAAAATGGATTAAGTGGTTTTCAGCTTTTAAGCTTGAGAAGTGTGGCTCATCTTTTTTAAGCCAATAACCAACACCAAATTTGCTCCGTTTCTGCCAAGGTACTTTGGGTAAGTGTAAATGGCGCTGATAAAGTTGCTGCTCGAACCCTGCTGGTAAATCTAAATCAAGCGCTGGCTCTTGAAATACACCAAATAGGCTAATCACTTTTTCAATCGCGAGCAGCATAGGCCCTGCGACATCATCTGCATATATTTGATCGCCAGATAACAATAATAGATCAGCACCTGCATTAAGTGACTGGCGCTGATCATTTTGCCAATTATCTGCAGCTACAAGGCTATCTTTTGCAGGGTGATGAGGGTTACGACACGAACCATGCAGAATTCTATCGAGTCGATTTGGGATCACAAATGCAGGAGATTCTGCACGTTCATAGCAATAAGACGATAAATCAAGGCTTTTTTCTTCATCATGTAACGAATAATAGATCAGTGAATCAACTGCAAACTGGCCACTGACAGGCATGACATTGATGAAATTTAAGTAAAGGTGTTGCCCTAATTGGATTGATTCTAAGCTAGAGAATATTTCAACACCGCTAAACTCAATTCGGTAGTGGCAAGGCCTAGTTGTAACAAATTGAAAGCACACTCGCTCTGAATCTGCTCGGCGTACCATTGGCCCCATTACTAACTGAGGTAAGTTCGATACGCCGTGCACTATTACGCCCTTTTAGCCTGATTGAACAACGAATAAAAGTTGTTAGTTGTTGCTTCAGCTAATTCGTTAAAAGTAAGTCCTTTTAACTCAGCGATGTAATAAGCGACATCTTCAACATAGGCTGGTTGATTTGTTTTACCACGATATGGAACAGGCGCTAAATACGGTGAATCTGTTTCGATTAGTAAGCGATCTAGCGGAATTTGCTTTACAACGTCTTTTAACTCTACGGCATTTTTAAACGTAACAATGCCCGAAATCGAAATATAAAAGCCCATATCAATGGCTTTTTTGGCCATTTCCCAGTTTTCTGTAAAGCAATGCAATACACCACCACACTTCTCGGCATTGTGAGCGCGCATTAAGTTGATGGTGTCTTCTCTGGCATCTCGTGTATGAATAATAAGCGGCTTATTTAGCTCATTGGCAACGTCGATATGACCGACGAAACTCTCTTGCTGAACAATATGAGTGTCTTTTGAGTAATAGTAATCAAGACCCGTTTCGCCAATTGCCACCACTTTGTCGTGGCTTGCAAGTGAAATTAGCTTTTGCTTATCGAGTGCGTCTTTTTGATCGAGTGGATGCACACCACATGATGCAGAAACATCTGGATAGTTCTTAATTTTATCCAGCATACTTGGGAATTGATCTAAAGTTACGCTTACACATAAAAAGTGTTCTACTTTCTTTGCACGAGCATTATCGAGTACTTGGTCTAAGTCTAAGTCGAGTTTATCAAAATCTAAACGATCTAAATGACAATGAGAATCTACAATCATGGTACTACTTTTATTACATGGTATAGGTCGGATTGCCTGAGTTTAACATAGTACCGAGTAGTTTTTCGATTTTCGCATTTAAATTGGTTTTATCATCGATAAAATTAACACCGATACCTGGTGGGTTTGAGCTTTGTGCACCTTGTGGTGTGATCCAAGCAACTTTACCCGTTACTACATCATCTTCGAGTGCATCTGGTAATGTGACTTTTAAAGCCAATGAATGACCCATTTCAAAGCGCATATTAGTGCGAACAAACAAACCACCATTTTTTAGATAAGGCATGTAACAGCGGTATAATTCTTCTAAGTCTTCGATATCTACTAATAATTCTTGCACGATATATCCTAATTTTGACTTTCACGTAAAGTAAACGCTAATTGTGAAATGGCTAGATCCATATTTAAGCCAAGCACATGCGAGCTGTTATAAAGAAACTCTGAAATAGCAGATTGTGCTTTTTGATAATTGAAAAAGTCCATTCCTAATACTAATTGCGTTTTAAGATGCTCTGTTAAAAACAAGGCAAATACATTAACCAAGCTATGATCTTTATTAAGGATGTCGACTAACGCACTGAAATTATGGCTGTCTTTTAGCTTAGTTGCAAATTTAAAGAGTGAATCAATAGCTTCAAGTTGGTTATCATTTTGCCACTGCTGAACAAGCAGTGGCTGTCTAGCGAACAACTCTAACCATGAATAATTAGCAATGTTCAGTGATGCTAACCATTGTGTTGTATATTCTGGGTTAACCTTTATTTCGTGTACCGCACAGCGACTTAAAATTGTTGCAGGTAATAATGCTGTTTGTTCGCACGTTAACAATAAATAACGGCGCAAACTTGGCTCTTCAAGGGTTTTTAATAAAGCATTAGCCGCTGCAGTGGTCATTTTGTGACACTGTTCAAGCACCACTACTTTGTTACCATTTTGCGCTGCTGAATGGTTGATAAAATCACTGATCTCCCGAATTTCATCAACGCCTATTGTTTGGCCTTCTACTTTTACAACGCGTTTATCAGGATGAGTACCCGCTTGATTTAGTTGGCAGCTTTTACAATTGCCACAGACTTTTAAGTTTACAGGTGACGCACAAAGTAACCCATCAGCGAGCGAATCGACTAAACGTTGCTTGCCAACTCCTTTATCACCATTAAATAGCTGTGCATGATGAAAGCGTTGCTGTGCAAAACTTTGCGCAAGTTGCTGATAAAGCCCTTCAAGCCACGGCAAAGGCATATTAATTTAAACCTGCAAAAAAGTTATCAAGCACAGTTGTGATTGCCGCATGTACTTCTGGCATTGTTTGGTTTGCATCCACAATTTTGATACTGCTATCAGTTTTAGCTATTTCAAGGTAGCGTGCGCGAGTGCGCTCAAAAAAGTCTAATGCTTCTTGTTCGATACGATCAAGTTCACCACGTCCTTTAGCGCGAGCAAGACCCACAGCTGGGTCAATGTCTAAATAAATGGTTAAATCAGGTTTTAAACCATTTAGCACCATATCAGCTAAAAAAGAGAGTTTAATCTGTTCAATACCACGACCACCACCTTGATATGCTTGTGATGAAAGATCATGGCGATCACCTAAAACCCAAGTGCCCTTTTCAAGTGCCGGATTAATAACATTAGCAACCAATTGCGAACGTGCTGCATACATGATTAACAGCTCTGTTTCACTCGTCACTGTTTCTTGGTGAGCCTGTTTGACGATATTACGCAGCTCTTCAGCCATAGCTGTACCGCCAGGCTCACGTACATTAATAAAATCGACTTGCTTGTTTTCTAAATAAGCTTGGCATACGGCAATAGCCGTTGATTTTCCGGCCCCTTCTAGGCCTTCTATCACTATAAATTTCGCTGTCATATGACTCAATTCTGGTTGTTAGTTTAATTGGTACTGCTTTACCGCTCGATTATGTTCTTGCAATGTTTTCGAAAATTGATGGCTGCCATCCCCTTTCGCAACAAAATACACATATTCTGACTCAGGTGGATTAACCGCGGCCAAAATCGCTGCTTTCGAAGGCATGGCTATGGGTGTTGGCGGCAAGCCTTTTATCTTATACGTGTTATACGGTGTATAGGTTGTTAAATCTTTTCGTTTTATATCGCCATCAAAATCAGCACCAATACCATAAATAACCGTTGGATCGGTTTGTAAGCGCATATTGGTTTTTAAACGATTGGTAAATACCGCAGAAATTAATGGTCGCTCAGAAGCAAGACCCGTTTCTTTTTCGATGATAGAAGCCAGTATTAACGCTTCATACGGTGAACTTAATACTAAATCTGGCGCTCTAGTTTGCCATGCGGTGTCTAATTCCTGCTGCATTTTGTTGTATGCGCGTTTTAATAAGCCGCTGGCACTATCTTCGCTGTGGTAGTGATAGGTATCAGGGAACAACCAGCCTTCTAAATTCTCTTGCGTGTTACTTATCTGCGTCGCTAAATTTTCTGTATCTAAGTCTTGGCTTAAATGCGCTTGTTTTTGAATATTAGCAACAACGTCACGAAGTGGCTGACCTTCAATAATTGTGAAGCTAAAGCTCGCTTGTGCACCTTGATTGATACGACGAATATTATCAATAACGGCGCTGGTATCCAGCTCATAAAGACCCGCTTTTAAATCAGTAAGCGTAGGATCTAATTTAGCGAGTACCTGAAATTTAAAACAACTATCAACCCACTGCTTTGTTTGCCATGCTTGGCAAAGTTGATTAAAGCCGGTGCCACGCTCCACTTTAAATAAAGTACTATTTTCAACTTTTAACGGCATTTTTAATGCTGATTGAAGTTGTTGATAGCCAATACCACAACATAGCAATGCTAATAACAGCACGCTAACAATGACTTTTATCACACACTCTCCTTGGCAAACTGCGCCGTTAATAGCGCTTTACTGCATTCAATATCAAACTGTGTATCAGCAATTCGTGCAACGGGAACCACGCCCATTAAACTGTTACACATAAATACGGCATCCATAGCTAAAAGCTCATCTAGTTGGATTGCTTTAAATTCAATGGCTAACTTATCACATAAAGCGCTGAGATAAACCCCAGTGATGCCGCAGCGGTCTAACTTAGGTGATATAACTTGACCGTCTTTAATAGCAAAAATATTTGCAGCAGAGCACTCAATCACATTGTTATCATAGTCAAGTACAACAACGTCATCACATTCAAGGCTGCTCATTTGCTTTTTGATAAGCACTTGCTCTAAACGGTTCAATGTTTTTAAGCCTGCAAGTAAAGGTTGATGTGCAAGTTTCACGTCACTGATTTCAAGGTTTGCCCCCTGCTGCTGCCAACTTTTATAGTGTGAAACTGCAGGCATGGTACTGATCAGCACTTGGATACTTGGTGTGTCTGGTAAGCCATAACCACGCCCACCTGCACCACGGGTGACAACTATTTTTAAAATACCGGTTTGTGTATCACTGATTGCGTGGTTAACTTCACGCTCAATTGCAGATAAATCTAATTCGGGGAAAAATAGTCTTTGCGCGCATTCATCTAAACGCGCTTTGTGTAAATCCCAGTGCTCAACGACAGAATTCATCACAGAGGCTGTGGTAAAAAAGCCATCACCATAATTTAAGCCACGATCTTGCGTGCTTATTGTGGTGTCTGGTGTGACTATTTTTATTGTTTGTTTTAATTTATTCATACAAAAAAGCCCAGTTAAACAACTGGGCTCTTCTTTTTAGTCCGTTGTTAAAAAGAATTATACCTTTTTAAACAGCAACGAGCCATTAGTACCACCAAAACCAAATGAATTACATAGTGCGTAATCCAATTTAGCGTCACGTGCAGTGTGCGGTACGTAGTCTAAATCACAGCCTTCATCTGGGTTATCAAGGTTGATTGTAGGGCTTACTTTCTGGTCAACAAGTGACAAGATAGTAATAATTGACTCTACCGAGCCTGCTGCACCTAACAAGTGACCCATCATTGATTTAGATGAACTTACCATCACATCTTTCGCTGCATCGCCAAAAATAGTTTTAACAGCGGATGTTTCGGCTTTATCGCCTGCATTCGTCGATGTACCGTGAGCATTAATGTAACCAACTTGGTCTGCATTAACTAGTGCATCGTTTAGGGCATTTTCCATCGCTAGAGCTGCGCCTGCACCGTCTTCAGGTGGAGATGTCATGTGATAGGCATCACCACTCATACCAAAACCAACAAGTTCAGCGTAGATTTTCGCGCCACGTGCTTTAGCATGCTCATATTCTTCAAGTACGATAACACCTGCACCATCAGCAAGAACAAAACCGTCACGGTCTTTATCCCAAGGACGAGATGCTGCTTGAGGATCGTCGTTACGAGTTGATAATGCACGTGCTGCATTAAAGCCACCCATACCAATTGGTGTCGATGCTTTTTCAGCACCACCGGCTACCATTGCATCTGCATCGCCGTATGCAATCATACGTGCAGCGTGACCAATGTTATGCAGACCTGTAGTACAGGCTGTAACGATTGAAATATTAGGGCCACGTAAACCGTGCATAATCGATAAATGACCAGAGATCATATTGATAATGGTCGAAGGCACGTAAAACGGAGAAAGCTTACGCGGGCCGCTATTTAATAGTTTAATGTGGTTTTCTTCAATTAAAGTTAAACCACCGATGCCAGAACCCACTGCTACACCAACACGAGTGGCGTTTTCTTCAGTGATCTCTAGACCAGAATCTTGTAGTGCTTGTACACCCGCTGCAATGCCATATTGGATAAACAAATCCATTTTCTTTGCATCTTTCGGTGACATGTAAGCTGATGCATCAAAGTCATTCAGCAAACCTGCGAATTTGGTGCCGAAACTTGAGGTATCGAAATGCGTGATAGTTTGAATACCACTTTTACCGTTTAACAAACCTTGCCAAGTAGATTCAACATCATTACCTAGCGGTGTCAACATTCCTAAGCCAGTTACGACGACTCGACGTTTAGCCACGGGTTGCCTCCAATAAGGAAATTATTTTAGGTGGGGTGTATACCAAATTTATTAGTATCATTCTATAGATAGACTAAGGGCAGCTTAATGCTGCCCTTAAAATCAAAATGCGTAAAATTACTCAGCGTGAGCTGTAACGTAATCGATTGCAGCTTGAACTGTAGTGATCTTTTCAGCTTCTTCGTCTGGGATCTCAGTGTCGAACTCTTCTTCAAGAGCCATTACTAGTTCTACAGTGTCAAGTGAATCAGCACCTAAGTCGTCAACGAAAGAAGCTTCATGTTTTACTTCTTCTTCTTTAACACCTAGTTGCTCAATGATAATTTTCTTTACGCGTTCTTGGATGTCGCTCATTCTTCTTTCCTTTATTAAAAACGCCAATGCGTTATTTTCAGATTGCGGCGTAGTTTACGCCGCATAATTCTGTGATTCAAGGATTTGCTGATAATTACTTATCTGGTCAAACCTCTCGAATAGTATTTGTTCATTTATCGCTTATTTTCATAGCGAATTCAAGTATGTTTAAAGCAAGATCACAAAAATTTCAACAATTTTCGATAATCTTTCGCTAGCAAATTTTTGCTAACTTTCATTAAACCATGTACATCGCGCCATTTACGTGCAATGTTTCGCCTGATACATACGCAGCAGCGTCAGATGCTAAATAGCATACCGCAGCAGCGATTTCTTCAGGTTGACCTAAACGCCCTGCAGGTACATTTGCAAGCGTAGCTGCTTTTTGGTCTTCAGTCAGCTCGTCTGTCATATCTGTTTGGATAAAACCCGGTGCAACAACGTTCACTGTGATGCCACGTGATGCCACTTCGCGTGCTAATGACTTAGTAAAACCAATTACACCCGCTTTCGCTGCAGCATAGTTAGCTTG
This sequence comes from Pseudoalteromonas sp. MB47, assembly GCF_011319765.1. NCBI lineage: Bacteria > Pseudomonadati > Pseudomonadota > Gammaproteobacteria > Alteromonadales > Pseudoalteromonadaceae > Pseudoalteromonas > Pseudoalteromonas sp. MB47. The sequence continues at coordinate 21,183 of NZ_VFBD01000009.1, forward strand.
ACCCGCATTACCCATAGTGCCCACTACAGAACCGATATTAATGATACGACCATTTTTCTTTTTCATCATAGGGCGTAAAACAGCCTTTGATAAACGGAAAATTGAGCTTAGGTTCGTGTCGATGATGTCATCCCACTCACCGTCTTTCATACGCATTAATAAGTTATCGCGAGTAATACCTGCATTGTTAACTAATACGTCGATATCGCCTAAATCAGCCTTGATCGCAGCAAGTGTCGCCTCAATCGATTCAGGATCAGTTACGTTAAGGGCATAACCTTTACCGTTGTCACCTAGATATTCACTGATTTTAGCAGCACCTGATTCGCTTGTTGCAGTACCCGCTACTTTTGCACCTTGTGCAACTAGCGTATTTGCAATCGCTTTACCAATACCACGGCTTGCACCAGTGATTAGGACAACCTTGCCCTCAAGAGAAAATAAATTTGTCATTCTATTCCTACTTATTTCGCTTCATCAATAGCAGCTTGCGTATTAACCGCACCACATACCATTGCTTTATCAATTCGTTTAGCAAGGCCCGTTAATACTTTACCTGGGCCAAACTCATAGCTTTGTGTGATACCTTGCGCAACTAATGCTTGTACAGTTTCAGTCCAGCGAACTGGGCTGTAAAGTTGACGTACTAATGCATCTTTAATTGCTTCACTTGATTGCTCAGCTTTTACATCAACGTTGTTGATTACATCACACTTAGGTGTATTAAATGTTAAAGTGGCTAAATCAGCAGCTAATTTCTCAGCAGCTGGTTTCATTAGTTCGCAGTGAGAAGGTACGCTTACTGCAAGTGGTAAAGCACGTTTAGCACCTGCTTCTTTACATGCTTCTGATGCACGCTCAACTGCCGCTTTGTGGCCAGCGATAACAACCTGACCTGGTGAGTTGTAGTTTACTGGTGAAACAACTTCACCATTTGCTGATGCTTCACACGCTGCTTTGATTTCGTCGTCACCTAAGCCGATGATTGCAGCCATAGAACCAACACCCGCAGGTACTGCTTCTTGCATATATAAACCACGATTTTCTACTAGTTTAACTGCTTCGCTTAAGCTTACAACGCCAGCACAAACTAATGCTGAATACTCGCCTAAACTGTGACCAGCCATAACAACATCGGCATCAGGGTTTGCGTCTAACCATTGACGGTAAATAGCAACACTAGCTGTAAGAAGTGCTGGTTGTGTACGATGGGTTTGATTTAATTCTTCTTCTGGACCATTTAGTACAAGTGCAGCTAGATCATAGCCAAGAGCTTCAGATGCTTCAGCGAATGTTGCTTTAGCAATTTGTGAATCAGCTAATAGTTCAGATAACATGCCCACAGTTTGTGAGCCTTGACCTGGAAATACGAGTGCAATTTTATGTGCCATACTTTGCTCTTATAATTAAACAAAAAAATATTCTGTAGCAGGCAGCATAACAAGTTTTAGATATGCTGCACTACTTTGTTGTTGGATGTGTTTGCTCAAAAATCGCAGCGATTTTTTCAGGGAGTTGGCGTTCGACTTCCCGCGCGGCTTCATCAATAGCAGCATGAAACGCCTTTGGTGAGGCATTGCCATGGCTTTTAACAACAATACCGCGCAATCCTACCAGACTTGCGCCGTTATACTGGTCGGGGTTCACCCGCTTGTAGAGTTTTTTTATCACTGGACGCAATAAAAACGCTAAACTTTTGTATAAGAAATGTTTGTGTAAGGCTTTGGTGAGTTTATGCATGATCAGTTTGGCAATACCTTCACATGTTTTTAATGCCACATTACCAACAAATCCTTCGCACACAATAACATCGGCTTTTCCGCTGAAAATATCACTACCTTCACTGTAACCTGTGTAGTTGAGATATTCACACTGCTGCATTAACTGTGCAGCTTGTTTTATTCCTTCATGCCCTTTGATGTCTTCAGAGCCAATATTCAATAAACTAACTCTTGGGTTATCACACCCAAGTGCCTGCCCTGCTACCACAGAACCCATAATGCCAAATTGATAAAGGGTTTGTGCATCACAATGCACATTAGCGCCTAAATCAAGTAAATAAACAGGATTTTTACGTTCGGTTGGAACAGCAGAGATTAATGCAGGACGTTTTACGCCTGGAAGCATCTTTAATACATAATGCGCCATAAAAAATAACGCGCCTGTATTACCAGAGCTTACACACGCTTGCGCTTCACCCGATTTAACTAAATCGAGGGCAACTCGCATTGATGAATCTTTTTTAGAACGAACCGCTGAAGCAGGTTCACACGCATTTGTGACGACTTCGCTACAATGGCGAATAATTAAACGAGGGTGTGAAACAGAATCGAGTGCTTCGAGTTCTTTTAGAATAACTTGCTGATTACCACATAAGATGAGTCTTAAGTTGGTATTAGCATTTACCGCTTGCACGGCAGCGGGGATAGATGAACGGGGGCCGTAATCGCCCCCCATCATATCTAACGCTATGGTTAGATTGGTCAGCATATAGCAATCTCTTAGTTAGAAATTACTTTAACGCCTTTGTAGTAACCGTCAGCAGTTACGTGGTGACGACGGTGAGTCTCACCAGAAACTTGATCTACAGTTAAAGTTGGACCACTGATCGCATCGTGTGAACGGCGCATGCCGCGTCTTGCACGAGACTTTTTGCTTTTTTGTACAGCCATTAGTCTTCTCCTAAGAATCTTTCTTAAGTTGTTTCAAAATATCAAATGGATTTGGTTTGTCATCTTTTGCTGCTAATTTACCAAAGCTAGTAGGCTCTGATGAATAACTGCATGAAGCTTCGTTGTGTGTAGGCACTATTGGAATAGCTAAAATCAGTTCGTCTTCGATTAACTCAAATACGTTGATTTCACCGTTTTCGTCAAGCTCTACTTCATCGTAACCTTCAGGTAGATGATCTGACTCTGCATCCAAACCAATTGGCGAATACACAAAGTCTTGTTCCAAATCCAACCCTAATTCTCCATTACAGCGTTGGCAAGTTACAGTTACATGTGTTGATAAGTTACCACTTATTACCACTAAACCTTGCTCGTCAATTTTGCAATGAATCTTTACCGCTATTTCACCTGCTTCCTCCTGCACAACTTGCTCTAAACGAGAAAGTTTTTCAAGCGGGACAATACCGTCATACGTTAAACGATGTTGAGCTGCTTTGCTGGGATGAAGAGTGATGGGAATTTTCACCTTTTGCATAGGGGCTGCATCATATAGATAGTTAGTAAGTTAGTCAAAGTAAAAAACCAATTTTGGTAGGTTTTTAACGATCTTCTGCTTTGTTTTCGGATTCATTGTGGCTTATCCTTGGCAAAATACAATTTTCATCCAGAATTTATTATGAAACCAACACTTATATTAGCGTCAAGCTCACCATTTAGACAGCAATTATTAACTAAGTTTAACTTACCTTTTCAAAGTTTTTCTCCAGATATTGATGAGTCCCCTATCGCAGCTGAAACGCCAGAGCAATTAGTTGCTCGTTTAAGCGAACAAAAAGCCCGAGTTGCCAAACAACATTATAGTGAAGGTTTGGTAATTGGCTCTGATCAAGTTGCGGTATTCAACGATACAATTTTAGGTAAACCTCATACTAAAGAGAATGCCATTAAGCAGCTATCATCGTTTAGTGGCCATACAGTGACCTTTTTAACGGGTTTAAGTGTTTTTGATATACAAAGCGATAAAGCAATTACCACAGTAGTGCCATTTGATGTGACATTTAAAACACTCACACATGAGCAGATCAATGCTTATTGCGATGCAGAGCAGCCATACAACTGTGCAGGTAGCTTTAAAAGTGAAGGATTAGGCATCTGTTTATTTGAAAAGCTCAGTGGCGATGACCCTAATACATTGATAGGCCTGCCACTGATCACACTAACTAAAGTGCTGGCTGAGTTTGGTGTTGACGTATTGACATGTCACAAAGCATAGTAAATTCTATTAAATAGTGTAGATTAAAATTCAAGCTAAAAAGGAAAGGATTTATGACTCGACAAGGATTGTTAATAACCTTTTTTCTATCAGGGTTAAGTTTGTTTACCGGCAAAATACATGCCTCACAAGAATTAATAGAAGTCTACTCATGCAACACGTGTAATTATGAAAAAGCCAAAACAATTGCTAAAGAACACCACGTCAAACCTGTTTGCCAATGGGAAACTTCATCTAATGAAAGGTTACACCTTGGTCAGCCTATTCTAAAATGCGATACTTCATCGAAAAACTTGATAATAGCAAATCCATTAGATAAAAGAGCTTTTAAATTTAATGTTAAGGCGACAAACAACTCATCAACTCCTCAAGAGAATGGGGTTATTTCAACAATCGAAATCTTGCCATTAAACACCTCAGAAAAAGATTTATTAAAAACTTTTTACGATATAGACCGAGATTTCAGAACCGCAGTATCGAAAACTTCTTACATAACATCATCTAAAATACAAGGCCCGCTTGAGCTTAAGTCAACGAGTTTAAATAACGAAGATAGTTGTGCCTCACACCCAGTTAGTTATTTTGGCAATCAACAATATCAAGTCAACCTCCATGAAACTTTAACACAACTCATAGAAAAAGAACTTTTTGATGCAAATTGGTTTGATAATTTTATAGTCTCTGATGTAACTCAAAGCGTGCTAAAACTAAGTAAAGGCGACCTAGGATTTCAAATAAGTCTTCAACACAATGAAATAGGTTCTTATATTAGTAAGGTTTATGGAGGTTCGGATAACCTTTTAAACTTTGAAGTGAAATATAATGGTGAATTTAATATTGGTGGTACTCGTAAATTAAACTTAACTTACAAGTTAAACCGTGGCGCATCAATTATAGATGGTATGGCAATGAACTTATTATTCAGTCCTGTGGTGGATTTAACTGATGTAGCTATTTCAAATTGTCTACTTAAGTTTATTGAGGAAAATAGTAAAGAAATTGAAACGATTGATAGCCACACACGTGGTAATGCGCATTTAGCTGGGAATTGTAGCCGAAAAATTAAAAAGGAATTGTGTTCTACTGAACGATATAGCCAAAAATGTACAAACTCGATTATTAGCTTACGTTGTTAGTGTTTAAATTGGCTAAGCAGTTAAAGCAAATATTGCTTTAACTGCTGGTATGAATCAACAACACATAACGGCGTATGTTGTTGTAACTGCGCCGGACTATGGGCACCAAAACTCACTCCAATACAAGTAATACCTGCGGCATTAGCCATTGCCATATCCAATTGGCTATCGCCAATCATCACAGCATCACCTTTTGCGATGCCCTGCTCAAGTAAAATTTGCTCAAGCATATCTGGAGATGGCTTCGACTCAGCATCGTCAGAGCATTTTACATTCACAAAATACTTCACAAGGCCTGACTCATTAAGAAGCCTATCGATGCCTTCACGTCCTTTACCGGTAGCCACTGCCAATTGCATGCCTGCATCACTTAACTGCTTTAAAACGGATTCTACATCTTTAAATAAAGGTGTAGGTGTAACATCTAACTCACGGTACTGTGCTTTGTAACCTGCAACGAGTTCGTCGCTTAAATGTAAATGCGCCGGAAAAAGAACTTCAGTGGCTTTTGCCAGCGATAAACCAATAACGTCTTTTGCTTGTTGCTCTGTTGGAACAGGAATACCTAAGTCTCGCGCAGTATTTCGCAGGCAGGTAACAATTTTTGGCACAGAGTCCATCACTGTGCCATCCCAATCAAAAATAACCAGCTTAAACTTGTTCATTATCTGCACGTAGCTTTTTGATACAATTTTGAAGTGCATTATCGAGTGGCGCTTCAACATGCATGGTTGTTTCATTTTTAGGGTGCATAAAACGTAAATCGTGGGCATGTAAAAACAAACGATTTAAACCAGTCAGTTTATTCACGTATTGATCGAACTCTGCAACGCCATATTTATCATCACAAGCAATTGGATGACCTTTACATTGCGTATGCACACGAATTTGGTGAGTACGCCCCGTTACCGGCGACGCTTGTACTAATGAGCACTCAGCAAATCGCTCAAGCACACGAAAACGCGTGTGCGATGGTTTACCTTCAGTATTATCAACACGCACCACACGCTCACCAGACTTTAAGGTGTTTTTACGAAGTCCTTCGGTAACGTTTTTCGTTTTAGAATCCCATTGACCATCAACTAATGCCCAATAGTTTTTCTCCATGGTTTTTTCACGTAACTGTTTATGTAAATCAGTTAACACTGAACGACGTTTAGAAATAAGCAAGCAACCTGATGTGTCACGGTCTAGTCGGTGTACAAGCTCTAAACTACGCTCTTCAGGACGAAGTACGCGAAGTGCTTCGATTAAGCCATAACTTAGGCCACTGCCACCATGCACAGCCATACCCGAAGGCTTGTTGATCACCATTAAATACTTGTCTTCAAACAAAATGGCTTCTTCAAGTTGTTTTACTTTATCGAGTTTCTTTGGCACAAACTCTTCTTTTTCGGCCACTTTGATAGGTGGAATACGAATTACATCATTTAGTTGTAGTTTGTAGACAGGTTTTATGCGTTTTTTATTTACTCGCACTTCGCCTTTACGAAGGATTTTATAAACTGCACTTTTAGGCACACCTTTTAGGTGAGTAATAAGAAAGTTATCAATACGTTGACCTAGATGGTCTTCACCTATGGTAACAAACGAAACTTGTAAGCCGGTTTTTTCTGACATTGCCTAATCACTGATTTAAGTAAATAATTTAGTTGCTAACGCGACTGTAATAGTGGGATAATCACCGTCGCGAACATAAAGTTTGCAAGTAACAACGGTGCTTTTATCACATTAATACATTCGTGAAGCATATTCTGGGTTGCCGATCATACAGATCCGCGCTAAGTTTTCCAAAGCTTTTATAATTACCCAGCCAACACGAGCGTTCAATTATCGGCGATGCGCGTAATATATTGCCTGAATAATTTGAGCACGAATGTTGATTAATGAACATAAAAAGCAATTGAACAAGATAAATTGACTGATAGTGACGACGTAGCAACGTCATTCAGAAGCAGCTGTTGTAGCAAGACATTGAATAAAAATTTGAACATGGTCGACTTCGGGACAAAACTCGTAAATTAAAACCGCAGAATTGGCGGCAGTTTTGACACCTATAAGAATTTAATAACGTGACAACATGTTATTGTCAGCCACACTTAGTGATGCTCAATGTAAGCAAACAACTTCAGGTTTTGACTTTACCCAGTCGTGAGACTGCACAAAAACAACCGTCAGAAACCACTGAACAGACGAGTTTATACCGTCATGTCAGCGACAGAATTAGTAGAGTAACAATATGAAACGTATGCTAATCAATGCGACGCAGCAAGAAGAAATGCGCGTTGCACTGGTTGATGGCCAGCGCCTGTATGATTTAGACATAGAGAGCCCAGGTCACGAACAAAAAAAAGCAAATATTTACAAGGGTAAAATTACCCGTATCGAACCGTCATTAGAAGCTGCCTTTGTTGATTATGGCGCTGAAAGACACGGTTTCCTTCCTCTTAAAGAAATAGCTCGCACCTACTTCCCACAAGGCTATACATTCCAAGGTCGTCCAAATATCCGTGACGTGATCAAAGAAGGCCAAGAAGTCATTGTGCAAGTTGATAAAGAAGAGCGTGGCCAAAAAGGCGCTGCGTTAACGACTTTTATCAGCGTTGCAGGTAGCTATTTAGTACTTATGCCTAACAACCCTCGTGCCGGTGGTATTTCTCGCCGTATCGAAGGTGATGAGCGTACTGAACTTAAAGAAGCACTAAGCCGTTTAGAACTACCTAAAGGCATGGGCTTAATTGTTCGTACAGCAGGTGTTGGTAAATCATTTGAAGAACTAGAGTACGACTTAAAAGCACTATTAGTGCATTGGCAAGCGATTCAGCAAGCTGCTGATAGCGGCCCTGCTCCGTTCTTAATTCACCAAGAAAGTAACGTAATTTTCCGCGCAATCCGTGACTATTTACGTCGTGATATTGGTGAAATTTTAATTGATAAAGCACGTGTATTTGAAGAAGCGAAAGCGCATATTGAGCGTTTCCGTCCAGATTTCATGAGCCGCGTTAAGCTTTATCAGGGCGATGTACCACTATTCACTCACTACCAAATTGAAAGCCAAATTGAATCTGCTTTCCAACGTGAAGTTCGCTTACCATCAGGTGGTTCAATTGTAATTGACCCAACTGAAGCACTTACGTCTATCGATATCAACTCATCTAAAGCCACTAAAGGCGGTGATATCGAAGAAACAGCACTTAATACTAACTTAGAAGCAGCAGACGAGATTGCCCGTCAATTACGTTTACGTGACTTAGGTGGTCTTATTGTTATCGACTTCATCGATATGACACCACCACGCCACCAACGCGAAGTAGAGAATCGTTTAAAAGACGCTGCTCGTCCTGACCGTGCCCGTGTACAGATTGGTAAGATCTCACGCTTTGGTCTGCTTGAAATGTCGCGTCAGCGCTTACGCCCTTCATTAGGTGAAGCAAGCCAAGGTCCATGTCCTCGTTGTAATGGTCAAGGTACGATTCGTTCTAACGAATCAATTGCTTTGTCTATCCTTCGTTTAATCGAAGAAGAAGCAATCAAAGACAATACATCACAAGTAAATGCACAAGTGCCCGTGGCTGTTGCCGCTTACCTATTAAACGAAAAACGTCGTAGTGTTCAACGCATCGAAAAACGCCATAACGTTGATGTTGTGATCATTCCTAATCAACACATGGAAACGCCACATTACGAAGTAGTTCGCTTACGTAAAGACGAAACAATCGAAACTGTAAGCTACGAGCAAGTTGTTGCTCCTGAGCCAGAAGCATTTGAAATGGCTAAAGCGCCTTCAGCACCAGTTCGTGAAGAGCCGGTTCTTAAGGGTGTTGTTATGCCTACTACACCTGCACCTCAAGCTGCGCCAAAAGCTGAGCAAACAACGCCTGCGGCTAAAAAGTCAGAAGGTGGATTATTTGCTGCAATTGGTAAGTTCTTCAAGTCGTTATTCAGCAATGCCGAAGAAGAAGCTGAAAAAGAGCAAGAAGAGAAAAAAGCAGCACAAAGACGTAGCAATAATCGTCGCAACAACGACAACCGTCGTCGTAGCAACAACCAACGCCGTCGCAACTCTCGTAATAAACGCCCTGACGATGCACAAGCTAAAGAAGAAAACACAAATACTTCAAATAAGCCTGAGCAAAAAGAAGGTAACGAGAATCGCAACAAACGTCGTCGTAATTCTAACAACAGAAAACGTAATGAAAAACGCAATGATGATGTAGAGCAAACAAATAAAGACACTGCACCAGAGGCGAAATCTGAGCAACCAAAGGAAACTAAACCTAAGGTTCGTCGTCAACGTCGCAACTTACGCAAAAAAGTTCGCGTAACAGATGAAAGCGCAGATGAAGCAAAAGCAGTACAAACTACTGAAACAACTGAGCAAGCACCTAAAGCTGAAAAACCAGCTAAGCCTGCAAAAGAAAAAGTAGCAGTTGAAACTGAACAAGCAGAACAGCCTGTTGCTGAAAAGCAAGTACCTGCAGAACCAGTAAAAGCTGAGGCTGAACCTAAACAAGCAGAGCAAACTGAATCGGTAGTTGAAACATCAACTGATGAAGAACAAGCTCAACCTCGTACACGATCTCGTCGTTCACCTCGCCACTTACGTGCTGCAGGTCAACGTCGCCGTCGCCCTGAGCATGATGAAAAGTCGAGTGATGACAAAGCTGATGCGCCAGCATTTATTCCTGTAGCAGATCAAGCTGCTGCTGAATATGAAGCTGAGCTAAAGGCAAAACAGGCTCAGGCTGAAACTGAAGAACCAGTAAAAGCTGAAGAGCCTGTTAAAACTGAAGAACCAGTGAAAGCTGAAGAGCCTGTTAAAACTGAAGAACCAGTTAAAGCTGAAGAACCAGTTAAAGCTGAAGAACCAGTTAAAGCTGAAGAACCAGTTAAAGCTGAAGAGCCAGTTAAAACTGAAGAACCAGTGAAAGCTGAAGAACCAGTGAAAGCTGAAGAGCCAGTTAAAACTGAAGAACCAGTTAAAGCTGAAGAGCCAGTTAAAGCTGAAGAACCAGTGCAAGCTGAAGAGTCAGTTAAAACTGAAGAACCAGTGCAAGCTGAAGAGTCAGTTAAAACTGAAGAACCAGTGAAAGCTGAGGAACCAGTGAAAGCTGAAGAGCCAGTTAAAACTGAAGAACCAGTGAAAGCTGAAGAGCCAGCACAAGCTGAAGAGTCAGTGAAAGCTGTAGAACCTGCTAAAAATGAAAAAACTATTTTAGTAAAAGGTTCAGCAAGCGCTGCAATGGCAAAACCTACGCCTGTGGCAGATAGTGAGCCAGAGCCAACACCAGCGGCTATGGCGCATGACAAGCGTACAGCTATTCCAGATAGCGGTCTTCGTGCAGGTTCAATTAAACCTGCTGGCAGAGCCCGTGCTGATATGGCAAAAACCTTAGCGGCTGATTAATTTAGTCGCTTAAGTAAAAAAGCCGCGTTTATAACGCGGCTTTTTTGTATGTATTCTTCTTATAAAGCAATATTTTGTATACCTAGGTGATTTGCATAGCCACCTACAAGAACCTTATAAACCCCCTGCTCATCCGAATAAACACTGGCAGAAATATGTGAACTGCACCCCATTGCTCGGCCTTGTTCAAACTTGAAATGGTTTTCTTGCTGTACAAATACGTGTTTTGATAAGTAGCATGCAAGCGCGCCACTGGCGCTATCGGTTGCTGACTCTTCAGGTATACCAACCAAAGGCGCAAAGTTACGACAACTTGCGGTCAGCTCACTTTGCTCTTCACATAATTCAAAGGCATGCACACCAATCACATTATGCTGTTGGCAGAACTCGCTAAGCGCTGCCTCATCAATAACAATTTTATCTAAGTAGCCATTCGGCACAGCGACTATAATATCCGGCAATCCTGTAGTTATTACATCGATCGGCAAGCCAGTTTCTGCAAGAGTCGTTTCATCAAGCCCTAATAAGCCTGCAAGGTCGTCATAAGCAAAGTTGCCTAGGTATTTTGGCAAGGCTTGCTCCATGGTAATTTGCCCATCTTCGGCAATTGTTACACCTAACAAGCCCACTTTTGTTCGTTGAGTGTAATAGCCAGGTTTTAATAACCCTTGTTCGAAGAGCGTAGCAAACACAGCTAGGGTTGCGTGGCCACAAAAATCAACTTCTTCAGTTGTCGTAAAAAATGATACAGCAAAGTCAACTTCATGATCTTGCGCCACAAATGCGGTTTCTGAAAAACCTATTTCTTTTGCAATCGTCAGTTTTTCAGCGCTGGTGAGTGTATCTGCATTCAACACAACACCTGCTGGGTTCCCGCCTGTATTATTTGCACTAAAGGAGTTAACTAAAAATGCGGTTATTGTCATTATTGTATGCCTTGGTTTAAGTTAAATTCATAAAACAACATGCCATTTTCCTTAGATGCTTGCTCTTCAAAAGCCAACTTTTTTAAAAGCTTAATTGATGGTGTATTTGATTCATCAACACCAGCAATGAGCTTATGCCATTGTGACTGAGTATCAGCGAGGTTTATAAATCCCTGCAATAATTCAAATGCAAGGCCCTGCCCCCAGTACTGCTCAGCTAACAAATAACCGATATGAGCATCATGGTTTTCGGTATAGATAAATAAAAGCCCAACAATTTCTTGATGTTGAGATTGCACCATTAATAAGAAGCATTCATTAAGCATGTTAGCCAACCACTTTTCGGCAGCAGCTATAGAATCAATTCCTTGAAAATAACCCGGTAAATTTGCAACTACAGCGGGAGTTAAAATCGCTGGTAAAGCGTTAACTAAAGCAGTTTGCTCTGACTTTGCTGCATTAGAGTCTATTTCAATGACGTTTAGTCTCGGTGTATTAAATGAAATAGCCATCTAACCTCTTAGATCTTCAGCCGTAAAATTACTTTTAAATGTAAAAGCATGAGGAGTGTCGCCATTTTCACGAAGATATTGCAACCTTTCTAATGCCTCTTGAGGGGTTGGAATATGGTTACCTTCAATCCACCATAAAACATAGCTATCCTCTGCTAAGCGGTGAAACCATTCACCTTTTCTGCGCATGAAATCTCTGTGGTGGGTGCGAAACATAAAGTTTTTGAGATCTTCAACGCTTTCCCACACAGACATATTGATTATCATATTCGGATCATCAAACAATTTAATATTGGTGGCATCGCCTGATTCGTCTTTTAATCGCCATACAAAACCAACACTGTTTTCAGCAACGCCATTAATTAAATCGAGATTATCAACAAAATCTTTTATTTCAGGGGCATCCAATGGATATTTAGCAAGAGCAATATTTAGTTGGGCAAGTTTCATTTATGACTCTCCTTAGCCATCGGGGAAGTGTGTACCTTGAGTGTATTAAAACTAAGCGATATAGCAATAGCAACGTCATTGATATTAGTTAAATTCACCTTGCACAATTGCTTATAAATAAAAAAGCCCAGCAAGTGCTGGGCTATAAAACGAGTATTTATAATCTTATCGCTTAAAACTTAGAGCTTTAAGCTTGAGCCAAATTAACTTTCGTCTTGCTCCATAAAGCGCTGAAGCTGGTCTTTAAGATTAGGTGGAATACCTTTAATCACCAGTGTATCGGTTGCTTCGTTATACATTACGCGCTCACCTAAATGCTTACGTTCAAAGCTCACGCTAACACCGCCGCCCATGCCAGAGAACTTCACCATGCTAGTGACTGTTTTCTTATCAACAGGGAACGACTCTTCTAAGTCATAACTTTGCTCCTGGCAGAAGCTTTCAAATGGACTGTCGTCATTTTTCGATAAGGTTGCAGAAAGCTCTTTAACGCTGGCATCTTCACCTGTGGTTACGCAATCATTACAGTAATCAAAAACTTGCTTACGTAGCTCATCTTTTTCTGACTTGTCGTATTGTTGCTCAGATAAATAATCTTCTACAGCACTAAGCATAACTTGGCTTTGCTGTTTAGGATCAATGCCCTCTTCGCAGCCTAAAAAGTCTAAAAAGAAATCAGCTACTTTACGACCTGCACGACCTTTAATAAACGACACATAGCGATTATCTTCTGGTTGCGTATCCCACGCAGTTAAATCGACACGTGCAGCTAGTTGCATACGCGAAATATCTAAGTGACGAGATGAAGCTAAATCAAGCTCAGAAGTAATTGAGTAATGCTCTTTAATATTGATCATCGCAATTAACAAGAAGTCACTTGCAACATATTGATAATGGCAAAAAACTAAATAACCCGTTTCGTTAAAGGCATACTTATTTAACTCTTCTTTTAGCACATTCGTTGCTTGCTCTGTCATGTGCCAAAAGCCAAGTTCGTCGTTACGGTAACTTTGCATTGCCGAAGCAACAATACTGTTTTTCTCGCCGCTGAATGCACAGTAGCCTTTACCAGGCTTACCATTATATGCATGGTGTAGCTGCTCTATAAAAACGGCTACTTTATCGTTAACAACCATCTCATCATTGCGTAAATGAATATCTGTATCGTCATCTTTTTTGTCTACATAATGAACGACTAATTTTTTAACATCTATTGTCATCTTTGTTTTTCACGCCTCTGGTGTTAAAATACGGGAATATAACTCTTTTTATCGAACCAACTGATGCCTATCATATCAAAATATTCTAATGAGCAAGTAGAACAAATCGTTGATCAGCTGATTGATGTACTAACAGAGCACAAAGCGCCTGTTGATTTAAGCCTTATGTGTTTAGGAAATTCTATCACGCATATTTTAAAAGAGCATGTACCATCAGAGAAAAGACAAGCTGTTGCCGACAACTTTGCCAAAGCATTAGCGCAGTCGGTTAAATAAGATTTATGAATTTATCGCAACAAAGTCAGTTTTCTTCAAAAGTAAGTCAGCTTTTAAGTTGGGGCCATTGGTTCACCTTTGCAAATATAGGTTTAGTGCTATTTATTAGCTTAAGCTACTTAGTTGCAGACAGTGCACCGACAACCTTCATGGGCTATTTATACATGCTCGTGACCTGGTTAAGCCACACCAGCTTTATTACTTTTATTGCCTTTGTTTTAACGATATTTCCATTAAGTTTAGTGTTTCCATACCCTCGGCATATCCGAGGGATGGCAGCCATTATTGCAACCCTCGGCGCGTCATTCTTAACGCTTGATGCCTATGTTTATTTTAACTTGGGTTATCACTTAAACACGTCTGCGCTACCTGAAATCGTTTCTTTGTTGTGGCACCGCTTAACAAACTCACCGGCATTAACAACGATTCTTGCGGGCGGCATTGTGCTGCTAATTTTAGCGTTCCAGTTATTAGTCAGTAACTATACGTGGCACCACCTAGCGCGTTTAAAGCAATATAAGTTCCCGCGCTATGCAACCAGCACTATTTTAGTGTGCTTTGCACTTAGCCACAGTATTCATATTTGGGCAGATGCCAATTTAAAATTTGATATCACTAAACAAGATAATGTATTGCCGTTGTCTTACCCTACAACAGCAAAAAGCTTATTAGCTAAAAACGATTTGCTTGATTTAGAAAGCTACAAAGAAGCGCACGATGTGAGGCTTGACCCACATAATATCGATTACTTAGCACCTACTCCACTTGCCGAGTGTAAAGCTGAGTCGAGTGCGACTATCGATATTTTAGTATTTGAAAATAATGCTGACCTTGAGCAATTTGTTGCCACTGAGCCAGCATTACGTAAAACAGACTTGTTCTTACAACCTGTAGAAACCGAAGATACGTTATTTAGTTTAGTGTATGGCCTGCCAGCATTTTACAAAGCCCCTATTCTAGACAAACAGCAACTGCCTGCGTGGCTTGCTGATAATCGCTCAATTCAAATTAATGGTTTTGAGCAATTCGAATTTATTAATAACGACGACCAAAACCCAGCGGTTCGCCTTGTACGTGCAGACGCTACAACACAAGCACGTGAATCTGCTAATGCCGTGTTTGCCTTTAGTCTTGCACAGCAGAGCAATGGTATTGTTACAGCCTCTCGTTTATACAGCTCAGATAAAAAAGTTGTACAAACCGAAGGCCTTATTCAACCAAGTGATATTATCGCCACCAGCGTGGGGCATTACCTTGGTTGTAAAACACTCGCAAAACAAAGCATGTTGGGCAGTAACTTATACAAGCGCCATGACGACACGGGTGTTAATTACTCGCAAAATGTATTTATCGCATTCAAGAAAGACAGAATTACCCTGATTGATTCAGACGGTAATTTTAAAAACATTTCGGCAGCACAAGGCTTTGCCATTGAACAAGGGCTCGATATTCCGTTCTTAGTTCAAAGCATTAAAAAGCTGAAACGATATACGCCCTAGCGCTTATTGATAAATCAATATTTCGAGCTAGCTTTAGATATTAGACACCTTATTTGATTAGGAGACACGGACGTCATGAAAGCCATAATCATTTATCTAATATCACTTACTCTACTTTGTTTTACTAATACCTCACTTGCTGCAACCACAGAATACTATAAATGTGTCACAGACAGAGGCACTGTATTTAGTGAGTTCCCCTGTGGTAGCCGCGCAACCAAGCATAAAATTCAAGTAACCGATCCAGACTTACAAGCACCGCAAAACTTTGTTAAAGAGCTCAACGAGCTTGAGCGCCAGCAAATTATCAGAAACCTCGAAGCTGAAATTCGCAGCTATAAACACCGTTTAGATATTTTAAGCCGTGATCGAGACCGAGCTCAGTACCAGCAAGAACAGCGCTTAAACCGAATTTTGTCTGATAAAGAAGCTAAACAAATTAATAAAGACATTAAAAAGCAGCTAAAAGCAATTAACAAGCAATACGGGCGCGACGTAAAAAGCGTTAATAAAAAACTCGCAAATCTAGAGAAAAAACTCGCTCGCTATAATTAAATACACTTTACTATTGGGTTTGAAGAATAAATAACATATTCTTAACACCAATAGAGTTATTGCTCTATGTTGGTATAAGTAAGGAGTTTATATGCAGCCACAACACATTGCAGAGTTAATTTTATCTGGGTTTCGCAATCATTATAAACTCTTTCAAGCAATTACAGCCAAAGCACCACTCGCGTTTGCACATCGAGATTGGCAAAAAATAAATGAGATAAGCAAACTCAGAATTAGCCATTATGATGATCGGGTTAACGAAACCATTGCTAAACTCAAGTCGCTCAACGAACAGCAAATTATTACCTTAGATCAAACCTGCTGGCTCGAAACCAAACAGCTTTATCAGCAATTTTTGTGCTTTCACCCTCAGGCAGAACTCGCCGAAACTTTTTACAACTCAGTTTTTTGTCGTTTATTTCATCGTCGTTATTTTAATAATGACTTTATCTTTGTAAAAGCGACGCTTGCGGATGCCCCCGCACTACCAATGGAAGTTGAATACCGCAGTTATCACCCTGTTGTTGATGGCTTAAGACCCACGATACGCAAAATTATTAATCAGTTTGATTTTAAAGCGCCCTTTGTTGATTTAGAACGCGATATTCGCTTGCTGGTAAAAGCCTTTTATAAACAAGCGCCCGATACACATCACCAAGCATGGCAAATGCGCTTTGATATACTGCAAGCCCCGTTTTACCGAAACAAAGCGGCTTATATTGTTGGCCGCGTGGTATCAGAAAGTGGCGTACAGCCATTTATTATTGCGGTGTTACACCATGAAGACAAAGGGCTATACCTTGATGCCCTACTTACCAAATCATCGCAAATGCGGGTTATCTTTGGTTTTGCCCGTGCTTATTTTATGGTTGAAACCCATGCGCCATCAGCGTTAGTACGCTTTTTAAATCAACTTATGCCAAACAAAACCCTGGCAGAGCTATACAACGCCATAGGTTTTCATAAACAAGGTAAGACCGAGTTTTACCGAGAGTTTTTAAGTCATTTAGATCATTCAAACGATCAGCTTGTAATTGCCCCTGGTACACCCGGGATGGTAATGATGGTATTTACCCTGCCTTCGTTTGGTTATGTGTTTAAAGTCATTAAAGACACCTTTGGTGAAAGCAAACCCTTTGGCCGCGATACCGTACTAAAACGCTATCAATTAGTAAAAAGCCATGACCGTGTTGGCCGCATGGCCGATACCATAGAGTATTCGAACGTCGTATTTCCACTAGCTCGATTTGATAGTAAATTACTTGCAGAGTTACATAAAACGATTGGCTCTTCGATGATTATTGAAGGCGAATGGCTAATCATCAAGCATTTGTATATTGAAAGACGGATGACACCGTTAAATCTGTATCTTGACAATGCCAGTGAACAACAAGCGTTTGAAGCAATAGAAGAATACGGCCAAGCTTTAAAAGAAATGATTGCCGTAAATATTTTCCCTGGCGACATGCTGTTGAAAAACTTTGGGGTGAGTAAACATAATCGCATTATTTTTTACGACTATGATGAAGTTCAGTACCTAACAGACATGAACTTTCGCGCCTTACCAAAAGCAAAGTCGTACGATGATTACTTAACCAATGAGCAAAGCTACTCTGTAGCACCGCAAGATGTGTTTCCAGAGCAATTATGTACCTTTGTGACAGCAAACCCGGTGTATAAGCAATATTTATTGAGTACACACCCAGAGCTTGAAGATCCAGCCTATTGGCGACAAGCACAATACAATTATAAGCAAGGTGTAGTTAGCCACATTTATCCATACCCTGCTGCACAACGTTTTATCCATTATTGGTAAACACCAAGGACACACAATGAATATAAGTAAAATAGATTTAAACTTACTTGTTTACCTAGATACTTTACTAAGGGAGTGTAATGTAACTAAAGCTGCTAACCAGCTAAGCATTACGCAACCTGCCATGAGTAATGGCCTAAAAAGACTCCGTAATTTATTCAACGACCCTATTTTAGTACGTACCAGCGAAGGTATGGTACCCACAGAGCGCGCAAAAGAGCTACAGCCCGTGATCCGCGGCATTTTAATGACCCTTGAAGAAACACTTGCACCAAATCGCGAATTTGAAGCATCACAAAGTAAACGTGTTTTTCGTATCATGGCCAGTGACTACGCAGCAAGTACCCTTGCTCCTCGCTTATTAAGTAAATTACACGAAGAAGCGCCTGATACCACACTCGATATTTTGACCCCAAGTGATGTTACCTTCCACGATGTTGAAAACGGTAAGGTAGATATGGCTATCAACCGCTTTGAAAACTTACCGCAATCGTTTCACTACAAACAAATATGGAAAGACAGCTTTTGTTGCTTAGTAAAAGCAGATAACCCAATTATCAAAGACTTCAGCCTCGACAGCTATTTAAAAGCCCGCCATATTTGGGTAAGTAAAACAGGCTTTGGTGTCGGTGTTGGTATGGACCCTAAAGATGTGCAAAAACTAGGTTGGGTTGATGAAGCGCTCGCTCACTTTGGTAAACACCGTAATATTGCCACCTTTACCCGTAACTACCACGTTGCCATCCACTTAGCGAAAGAACAAAACTTGGTTGCTACATTACCATCAAAAGCCGCAAATATTTATTTAGACGATCCGGGCCTGAAAATTCTTGAGCCGCCATTCCCTATTCCGCCGTTTGAGCTCGATATGATTTGGAGCCCGTTATTACACCGTGATGCAAGCCATATTTGGTTACGCCAAAAGGTTGCAGAAGTAGCCGATGAGCTTAAGTAAGATTTTACCAACCAGATTGTAATTATTGCTGATAAGCAAAGTGTTAGCTTAACTTATCAGCAGTCCCCCTTCTCTTAAAAAACCAATAACCATCTGAAATACAATAACTTTATATTTAAGTAATGAACTGGAATATGCTTTGCAAGTATCTAATTGCATTGTTTTTAATATTCAAAAAGAGGTCATTATGAATACTCATCAAGGACAAGACGTTCATCATATTGCAGATATCATCCAAGTTATGAATAGCGGTATCGATTTTTATGAAAAAGCTCAGGAAAAAGTAACCGACCCAAGCATTATTGCCTTATTTCAACGCATGATAGATGCGCGTAAAGTAAGTGTTGAACGCTTACAACCTTATGCTATTAACGAAAATGGAGAGCGCGAAAACGGCTCTGACTTTGCTGTAGAAGCGCGTAAAGCCTATACATCAGTAATCACCAAACTTGGTGCCGACAAAAACGCCACCTATGTTAGCGAGCTTGAAGAAGTTGAAGATAAAACACTAGCAGAGATAAAACACGCGCTTAAAAAGCCACAACCACATGATTGTGAAGCCGCGCTATCTAAAACTCTGCTGACAATTCAAAGTTGTCATGCTGAAATGAGTAAAATGAAAAAGCATTAAATTGTGAGAGTGCAAAGCCCAGTTAAGCTGGGCTTTTATATTGTTAGAATAGTTAAATATCACCCCTAGACTCTGTAACTAAATCCCTATAATTGCCATATTAAGCGTAAGTCTAATCTACCAGGTAGCAATGTTTCCGTAATTGATTGTTAAAGTTTATCTCGAAAACTAGGGTTATTTTTATGTTTGATTATTCCGAGCCTAGTTAACTCTACAAACAATTTTTTTAATGTTTCATTTTGTTTTGAAGTCCTGTTTTTATTTGTAACTAAATCACAATAAGACTTTTGTAACCTGTTTATTTTTTGTTCACCTTTACGGCAATCAATACACTTTGTGCAGTGCGCATCAATATAAAATCTGAGTACCTCAAACCAATACTTTTGCTCCAAGGCAAAGAAAATAAAAGGTCTATTACATACCTCACACAACTCTTCTATATCAATGTATTTCTCCCTCGGATAAACCCCATAATTCTGTTTCTCTGTATTAGCAGGTATAGCTGTCCCAACGAGAAACTTAACGTGTTTATATCGCCAATAAGAATTATTTATTTCTGTTACAGAGTATTGGTATCCAGATCGAATCGGCTTACACCCATAACGGGGATGATTTACATAAAGTGACATAAACAACTCTTTCCTTATTCTTGACAGCTACCAGTCTTGTTGCCCAAAGTTTCTTGTCAATTAGCCCTTTTGCTAAATTCAGTAAACTATGTCACTTAAAAATAGCTGAGCTAGCAATTTGAGCCAGAGCCACCATTTAGATAATGCATAAAGTTTTTATAAACAAACTCTTTAAATACTTTTATTCTCATTGGTTGATGTTTATCTCGTAAAAAGACCAAATAGAATGGCGTTGCCTTAGGGTGCCAATGCTTAAAAACAGGGATCAAGGTGCCGTCATTTAACTCCGAATTACAGTAAACTTCTGGAACTCGAATTATGCCATTACCACGCAATGCAGAATACACCATTACTTTGCCATTTTTGCACTCAAGATCACCTTGGACGATGACCTCTTGCTTCTCATTTGTATGCTCACTTAATAGAGTCCATGTATTCAATGAACCTGCTATACACTTGTGATTAATTAAATCTTTTGGGTTTAATGGTTCTCCATGCTTTTTAATGTACTCTGGGCTCGCATAAATGCCTATTGTAAGCTCAGTTAACTTTCTTGCGATTAATGATGAATCTGTTAAGTCTCCCATTCTGAATACAAAATCAAATTCGCCTGCTACTAAGTCGACTCTTCGACTACTAAAATCTAACACAACATTAATTTGTGGGTACTTCTGCATAAAATCAGTAACCATTGGGCCAATAACATTTTCACCAATGTACCCCCCGACACAATTTATTCTAATTTCACCTGATGTATGTGACGCAGTATCTGATGTTATATCTATAGCATGTTCAATGCGCTCAAAAGCTTTTTTACATTTATCGTAAAAAAGCTCACCAGATGGTGTTAAATGTTGCGTACGCGTCGTTCTAACTAACAAACTGACACCTAGACCAGCCTCTAATTGAGATAGTTGTTTAGAAATTTGTGAGCGAGAGCACATTAATTTATTGGCTGCTTTTGTAAAGCTTCCCTCTTCGACCAAAATAAGAAAGCTATTGATATCAGCATAATTGATGTCTTTTTTCATGTTTTATACCCATTAAAATCAACTTAACCACATAGATTCGCTCAAATCTGTAAACAGTATTGTGAATTAATGACTATATATCATCAAATCTTTAATAAATAAAATAAGCTTCAGAAAAACATCATTAGAAATAGATAGTTAAAACTTAAATTCACCTAGAGGAGTAATAAATGAAAAAGTTAGTAGTGATTACTGGAGCAAGTTCAGGCATTGGTGAAGCTATTGCTAAGCACTTTAGCGAAGCCGGTTACCCACTCTTACTTGTTGCAAGACGAGTTGAAAAATTAAAGGCTTTGAATCTTCAAAATTGCATCTGTGAACAGGTAGATGTTACTGATAAAGAAGCGTTTTCTAATTCTATAGAAAAAGCTGAGGCACAATACGGCCCTGTTGAGTGCTTAATTAATAATGCAGGTGTCATGTTATTAGGCCAAATAGATACACAAGAGTCTACTGAATGGCAAAAAATGTTCGATGTTAATGTTTTAGCATTACTAAATGGTATGCAAGCTGTTTTACCTGCTATGAAAAAACGTAATAGTGGCACCATAATTAACGTTAGTTCAATAGCTGGTAAAAAGACATTTGCTAATCATGCAGCTTATTGCGGCTCAAAGTTCGCCGTATCAGCAATTACAGAAAATGTTCGAGAAGAAGTGGCCGACTTTGGGGTACGCGTAACAAGTATTTGCCCTGGTGCCGTTGAGACAGAATTGCTTGGCCACACAACATCTGACGATATTAAAGCAGGTTACAACGAATGGAAAAAAGCTATGGGTGGAGTACTAATTGCTGATGATATCGCTCGTGCTGCGCTATTTATTCAAGAGCAACCACAACATGTGTGTGTTCGTGAATTACAGATTGCTCCTACCCGTCAACAACCTTAATCTAGCAATAACCTAAAAGTTTAATGTACGCCAATTCACTCATTGAGTAATAAAACTAAACATCCCATCGACAAGGGCTCAAGTTGATGGGGTGTTCATCATTGCGTAATTTTCATTTTAAACGAATCAATCAACTAAACTAAAAGTAAAATCGGTAAGTGTTCGAAAACCTATAACTAGCCCTAATCAGAAAAATAATCTCGCTCAAGGTGAGAAAAATTACTGTTAGATCATTTAATGCCATCAAAATTATAAAACACTTTATGCTCTATGACTGGCTAAAGTTAACGTTCTGTAAACATAAGCTAGCCTATAAACATTCATTTATTAATGTGTTTGTTATAGAGACTTTTCAGGTAAGTCACTTATTATGTATATCACTCTTGGTCCCATACAAAATGTTATTAAACCATCATCTCTTTTCGGAAACTTATAATAAATGGCTATAGAAGCTTTATCTAGCATATTAGTAGCAAGCTGGAAAGTTGAAACTCTATAAGGTCTCAATTCTGGACTGTGTTCTAGATCTAATGGTTCATTAACAAATGTGGGAACAGTTAATACAGGTTGATCAAAATTGCTTTCAAACGAAATTTCAGCTCGAAAAGCTTGAGCGTCGCCGTAATCCAAAGGGTAGTAAACTTCTATATGCTATATCTCACGGTAAATACTTTGAGTTTTAAAAGCTGATAACCCACTCGTATTTTCAATCGAACAAGCAAGGCTAAACAAGGGAGTTAATGAAAGTAAAAGTACTAGAAATCTCACTGTATCTCCTGAAAGTAAAACGCCATTGCAAGAATTTGGTAAACACTATTTATCATACAATTTGTTGGGGATACCAACATAAATTTCTTTAGATTACATATAGCTATAAGCTTACTTTAATAAAAACTTAAACTCTCCATCGAGATTCAAGCCAAGACGTTAGAAGAAAGAATTATTAAGAAAACGTCAAAACTTTTTAATTTCACAAAACCTTCCATGATTTATAATTCTCACCTAAATGGGGCAAAAAATGCTTCGCTAAAATACTCAATAAAGGAGCGTAGGCAAAGTTTTTACTACCTCTTTAGGTAGCTTGTTATGTTACTGACGATAATAAAACAAAGAATAGCTTTATTAAAATCCCCGTTATCGACACAAAAACAAAAGCTTCACCTAGCTTGTTGTAATACGCGCGTGCTGTATTTAAACCAACACCTTTGTCCTTGGCTCTCCTGTAATATATTTTGGCTAAACCAAAATCAATTTTTAACAACTTCTTTGTTGGAGCAAAGTAAATATACAATCCGCCAATTCCAAAGCCTAAAAGAACAATATAATCCATAACAATTTCTTCATAATACTCTATTCAGCGACTGCTTGATGTTTGGCTTATATGTGAAGCTGAGCGACCCATCACCAGAGTTATAACACTCACTCCAAAGCCTACCAATGGCAAGCTTTAAAAATTGCGCCATCCCAGTTTCCTTAATTCACCACTACTCCGTGAAAACATGACGCCAACCGTTAAAAATATCTTACTGCAACGGTTGTTATGTGCGATTACTCAAAACTTACTGAGCTAATTTTAGGCTCTGACTCTAGTTTCGATTTTAAATACAATACACATTCATCAGTCTGAGATATTTTTGCTTTTCCAAAGAGCTTCTCAATGAAAGTACGGCTTTTATCTATTTGTAAAACCCACTCGAGTTCTGACTTTGGATCATTCCCTTCTTCAAAATAAGTAGATGCACCAAGCATGTATTGACGTCCCTTCCAATCAATATAGCTATACCAACCCCAATCCTCTGCATCTGGTTCAGTAACGTCAAAGTCAGGTTCAATTTCAGATTTAAACCACTTTAAAAGTGATTCACCAAAAATCGGATTAATTGGATTTGTTCGCTCTTTTGAAACGTCAAACTTTGTACTTTTAAAACTTATAGCAATATGCACGATTCTCACCAATACAACGAACTAATAACCGGGTCTAAATTAAAAGGCTTATATGAGCAACGAAGGAGTTCATGCTAACCATTTCACGTCCTTTCGAGTAACAATGATGTGCACTTATTTACTGTAGCTAAACCTAGATCTATATTTGCAACTATATACCCATACTCTTTCTTCGTTAAATTGTTAGACTTATATTGCTGCTTAGCTAGTTCGTGTGTCCAAGCCTTTTCACACGGAGCTAAGGGAATAGCTGTATCAATTGATAAAAGATATTCTTCTTTTATCGCTCCGCCTTTTTTGACAATACTTTTAGCACAAAGGCTTAAAGCATATTCAACAGCAAATTTATCGACACTTGGCATACCAATAAACTCTACGTCACAAGCAAGCTTTTCATTACCTTCAGTATCAACATAATTAAGCTGACCTGAAGTAGTACAGCCTAAGCTAAAGAAAACTATAACGAGCAATAACATATATTTGATGTTCACTTTAATACCTTTAAATAAATTTTTATGTTTTGACTTTAGCCAAACCTTGCTCCGTTAGCCTATACACAGTGCTGTAATACTCATTGAAAGCTATATAAGAAACATATTTTAGAGATTTCTATACTAATCACTTAAGACATAACTACATCATAGAAATGTAATAATGTTAGCTAAAATCACTGAGGGACGAACATCTAGCCAACATTTAGACGCCCTAATTCTTTTTCACTTTGCTAGTTTCCAATTACCCGTGATGACGCCGGATATGTTTGATTAAACCTAATTGGTTAAATTCAAGTGAAACAATATTGGTTTTATTGTACTCGATAGTTTTGTCTAAATGAGCAGGCTTAACTTTACCTGATTCAGTCATTTTTACAAAAACTACGTCAGCGCCAACCATAATCTCATTTATTTCTATTGAACTATAGATAACTTCATCATTTAGCTTACTTATCAAATCCTTACGGAGTTTTGATTTATCTGAATAAACAAATTTAAATTTGACGTGTTCATCAATGAAATCATCAGCTAGTAACGAAATAAAGTAGTCTATTTCTTGAGTGGTTGTGTTTGGCTGTTGACGTGCATTTATTGCCGCTACAAATGCTTTAGCTTTCTCAATTAATTGCTCTGAAGTGAATTGGTCATTTGCATTACTGGTAAAAGAAAAGAGAAAACAAATTAACACTAATATAGATTTTTTCACGAACTTTCCTTGTATGCCTAACATTATGGTATTTATACGACACGTTGTTTGCGTTGCATAATAGTTTGTTGAGCTGAGTTGCTACATGCTCGGTTAGTTAAGTGGGTGTTGTTTATACTACAGCTCCCTGTAATGCTCAGCGCTTATAATGTATCCATTACACATAAATTTGACTAGATTAACAATTATATTTTCACGCTAAAATACTTTTAGCCTTAATATAGAAGCAAGATAAAGCATTGATTTTAAGCATCAAATTAACTAACGAGTAATTCATGTTGTTTTGCCATCGTTTATTGTTCGCTCTTTCCCGAAATTCTGAGAGTTTCAATAGCGTAAATCAAGCTTGACTCGTTACTGCCCCACAATGAGTTAACGTATTACTCTAAAGGTGGCTTTGAGCGAAAAGCTGACAGTCACATTGCTCGATTCTCAACTAATTATACAGTTAGCCATCAATATTACTTTCGCTAAATCGAAAACAATATTGATGGCTATGCAGTGCTTAAAAGTCAGTAACAATAGTTACACCAGGAACTGTTGATGTATCCATTGTGGTTAAGGCATCTATCGATTGCTCAAGATTAATGCTCTGACCAATTAGTTTTTCAGGTGCTAACTTTCCTGAAAGCATCATAGCCAGCATGTCTTGGTAGCGGAAAGCTTGCATACCATGACTGCCAATGATTTCTAGCTCTTGTGCTATGACTTTGCCCATCGGGATATTAGGAGCAGCTTGATCCCCCAGAAGTAACCCTACTTGGACGTGTTTACCTAAACTGCGTAGGCATTTAATTGAATTGACACAAGTCACACTGTGCCCAAGTGCATCTAGTGAAACATGTGCACCGCCTTGGGTAAGTGACATAATCGCTTCAGCTACATCGGCAACCTTGCTGGCGTTGATTACGGCAACGGCTCCTAAAGAGCGAGCAAGCTCGAGTTTATCTTCAGCAATATCAACAGCAATTACATGTGCACCAACAGCACTGGCTATCATGATAGCAGACAGTCCAATGCCCCCACAGCCATGAACAGCAACCCACTGCCCAGCTTTCACTTTACCTTGATCGACCACCGCTCTAAATGACGTTACAAAGCGACAGCCAAGGCTTGCTGCTGTAGCGAAATCCATATCACTAGGTAAATGAACTAGATTCGTGTCGGCATTATTAATCGCTACATATTCGGCAAAAGAGCCCCAATGTGTAAATCCTGGTTGCGTTTGGGTTGAACAAACTTGTTGGTTGCCAGAATGACAATCAGAGCAACTACCACAGCCATTTACAAACGGCACCGTAACGCGTTCACCCACCTTATAATGACGAACATTTTTGCCTACGGCTTCTATCACGCCAGCAAATTCATGCCCTGGTACATGGGGCAACTCGATATCTGCGTCGTGTCCTTTCCAGCCATGCCAATCACTGCGGCATACTCCAGTAGCTCGCACACTGACAATTACGCCATCATCCGACAAGTCTGGCTCCTTAACATTCATAACCTTTGGTATTTGACCAAACTTTTCATAAACAACAGCTTTCATAACCTAACCACCATTCAAATAAGTATTATCAACTCATCAATATGTTACTAATTACGACTGGAATTACCTTGCTAAATCAGCTTGAAATTCATCACTTAAAGAAATTATCTGTCTTTTAAAGGGAGAGGAGCGAAGGATTATGACAGTCATAGCATTGCAAATGTTGGAAACCTGTTTTTACTGCTATTGGTGAGTTTTGATATCCCTTTATTTGAGAAATAATTACGACTGGTTTAAGTCAGTTCTTTTCTATAAGAGACTTTTCAAAAGCTTCTGTTATCCGTTTAATAATTTCAGAGTTAGTGCCCTTCGAAATTGCAAAACACTGTTTGATACCTGCTTCTGGCTCTAGCTTAAATACTGGAATCAACAAATTACTGGGGAGGCCCAAGCTTCTTAATCTGTTTTCAATGCTATTGATTGTTTCAACCATTAGGTCGACCTTTTGTTAAGCAATTGATTGAAACTAATGCCGTCATTGGGTGTTACGTAAAGGTTTACCGCTTCTCTAAGCCCTATGCTCTTCAGATAATTGTATTCAAACTCATCACGAGACACTGCAATAGTATATTTTTTTAAATCAGTTAAGCTTTTGATGTCAATGGGCTTATCTGCGAAGGCGAAAAAATAAAAGTTCTCAACCGGAGATAATGGGCAAAACCAGTGAAAAAGAGACTCCCTTTTTTCATTTCGAATGATTGAATAAATGAGCGTATTTTTTTCTTTAGCTGCTGTATCATAGGCTCTAGCCCAAGGCTGTAGTGTGATTTCGTAATGAATGTCGGCTTCCCTAAGAATACTTTTAACTCTCTTTGTAGCAATACCTACAATTTCTTCATTTTTATCTAGTTAGTTATATGGCGGCCAATCCTCAGTAACAACATTGAGTTTGGGGATGTCGTTATTAATTGCACTGGCATGGCAGTTCAAAACTGTCATGAGCGCAAATAGAGCAAGCAGCAGCTTCATTCCATCTCCAGAAATTACGAGTTAGTCATTAATATTGTAGTTCTTCTTCTCCCAAAATCTAATAATAGTCTTTCGCATTGCTTCTTGTTATGTTTGACTTGAAAGTTGCCAATTAAAGAAATATTCTTTTCTTTAATCGTTAAAAATTGAAAGAATATAACAATGAGCACGCTAACTAAGATAGATACTGATATTTTAAATTATATGCAGAGAGATGGACGCCTGACGAATGCAAAGTTAGCCAGCAAGTTAGCGATGAGTGAGTCCCCCTGTTGGCGTAGATTAAGGCGTTTAGAGGAGGAAGGTTATATCGAAAGTTACCAAGCCAATTTAGACAGACGTAAACTCGGCTTTGGTGTACTAGCTTTTGTACAATTAACTTTCATAGAACACGATAGTAAGACAACCGCTATTTTTGAAGGTGTTATCAAAAATTGCGATCAGGTACTTTCTTGCCACAATACAACAGGTGACGCTGATTTTTTATTACAGGTTGTCGCAAAAAACTTAGATGATTATAGCCAATTCATCGATAACACTTTGCGTAAATTACCTGGCGTTACAGCTATTCGCTCAAATTTATCACTACGAGAACTCAAAGCATCTTCTAGACTTCCTATTGGCTAAGAGTTGTTTTGGTTTATTGCCTGTTACCACAATTAAATTTTTTGGCAACTGAAGGTCAGTTGATGGCACAAAGCCGTATTTCTCTCTAACACGTTTTTGTCCAAAAACGAGTTCATCCAACAGCCTGCTTGTCGCGTATATAAGACTGTCAGATTTTATCAAAGCCCACCAATAAAACCTGACAAGGTATAATTTAGGTTGATGATAATTAAGCTCCCCAAAAAGAGCGTTCCAGCTATTTAACATCAAGTTCCATTACAACACCGTCTTCATCGTCCTCTTCGGTGACCACAAAACCAAACTGAGAATAAAATTTGCGCATCATATGGTGGCCAGGCATGTAGAGTATGGTTATTTTTTTACATTCTGGAATTTCTTTCATCTCGTTAATTACTAATTCTGTTGCGATTTTACCTATACCTTGGCCTTGATATTTTACATCAACCATAAACTGAGCAATGTAAAACTCATCAGGTAGCCCTTCTTCAAGCTCTTGGTAATATTGAATAAAACCGACAACCTCATCTTCACGATATATTGCTCGATTAACATAATGGGAATAAAAGCTTGATTCAGCGATAGACTCTGAATTTAACGCTACGTAATCCTCTTGCTCTTTAGTTATTTCTAAGTGAATTACATCTAGCCAATTATCCTTCGTAACATCACGCAAAGTTACATTCATAAAATTCCCTTTATTTTTTCAGTAAATGTATAGATATGGGTAAAGTGAATAAAAACAATACATAATTGAAAAATATGACTTTAACTATATACGACAACTTTTACACTAAAATCGCTTGGTCGTTAAACCACCAAGTTTATTTGGTAATCAAATAATCGGGAGCACCGCCAAGCGATTTAGTTTTATTTATTGACCCGTTAAACGCTTCGCAAATGAAATTGCATAAGCTGTTGAGCGTAATTTAAGTACTTTGTCATCACTTGGCATAAAGCCTTTAGATAACAGGTTTGGGTCATAATTAGTGAGGTCGCAACCTGATTCACCTGTCGATTCTATGGTGAGCTTTCCTAAATTAATTGTTTTGCGATCAGCAGGCCAACGAACTGAAGGGTCATTTAATGCATCACCGGGCTCGGCTAATTGTGCTTGAAAACGATAATGAACCTTTCCTTTCGTTAAATCCTCTTCAAGTCGCTTAGCCAGAAATGATTTAGGGAAGGTTTTCATTTGCTCTTCTGTTAGCACCAGTTCTGGCTCTTCTGGCACCATGGTCCATCTAAAGGCATGCTTAGCGCCTTTTTCATCAACCATGTAAAAGGTATGCACACCAAAATAACGCGAAAACACATACGATGCTGGCGGGTTATGGCTTTGTAGCCAATTAAATTGTCCTAAAGTACTCGGGTTCTGCTCTCTGTATGCTTTTACTTTTGCAAAATCAATTTGCCCTGTTTTTTCGTCAGGTACTAAGGTACTTAGCAAGCCAAAAAACGCTTCTGGGCTGTTGCCTGCAAATACCGGCGTAGTTAGCCCTGCAATATTGTGTACATCACCATTTTCTAGTACAAACTGCACCCCCACTCCTCGCGGCGAGCGTGATGTTTCATCAGCATGAGGGTTACCACCGCCCATAGAAAAGCGAATATTTGCTTTTGATGGCGCATTAAATAAAGGGCTGATTGAATACTGCTTTGCAGCTTGATTAGGTGTAAATGTGCCGACAGCGCACACCCCTTTGGCGTGACCTTTTCTGATTCCGGGTTGCTTACCTGAAAGCTTTTCAAATAAATTAATAAAATCTTGCCCGTTTACTGATTGCTCAGCAAAACTTGCTGTCGGTAAAACAAGACACATTGCACAAACTAAAGACGTAATTTTTTTCATTTATCCATCCTTTAAACTTAGTTCCGACAAAAATGACCAGATAAACTTCAAAATGATTTCATCAAAGCTAATAAATATTTTTTACCAACAAAAACGCTACAAACATTTAATAAACTTAGAATATTTATTTAACTACCATTTTTTTAAAAGCTGCTAACTTTAAATTTAGGATCCGAAAAACTGCTGTGGCGCCCAGCATTTTAAAAATAATCCGTGGTATTAATCACGACTATGGCTAGTCCACTTAATCGTAAATTTTGTGGCTTGGTCAAAAACAACAAGGACCTAATTATGGTGAAACAACATAAAAAAACCACTGCAAACGCTGATGCAGATATGACCCCTATGCTCGATATTGTGTTTATCTTGCTGATATTTTTTATCGTCACAACCTCATTTGTTAAAGAGCGAGCTATTGAAGTGAACCGCCCTTTAGCAAAACCAAGTCTTGAAAGCCCTAAAAAACAAGCACAATTTACTATCACTGAAAACGACAGTATTTATTTTGCAAATAGGCTTGTCACACCAGAGCAGATAATCGCTAACCTTGCGTTATTTGCCGCACAGTTTGAAATGACCAATGTGCAAGTAACAGCAAGTGAGCAAAGCAGCCATAAAACCTTGGTCACCTTGCTTGATAAAATAAAACAATATCAAGATGTACCAATTGCTATCAGCACGTCTTTATAACTTATCTCAAAGGGTCATTTGACCCTTTTTTAATATTAAAAATAAAAAACCGTCACATCTTTGTAAAAAAGCCTCTCTATTATTGTCTGCAACAAATCTGGTCTAGTCCAGATTGAATTTAAAAATAAGAGGCTCAACAGATGATTAAACGACGTACACTCAGCACAGCTGCTTTTTTGTGCAGCTACCCATTTTTATCAGCGCATAGCGCTTTTGCCACTGATGCAAAAATTCAAGGCTCTATCACAGATCATAGTAATCGCTTGCCAGGTGCTTTGGTTAAAGTCGTTGGCACAAATCAATCAACGGTGACTGATTATGATGGTAAGTTTGAGCTTGCTAAATTAGATGCAGGCCACTACCAACTTGAAGTTTCGTATATGGGTTATAGCAGCCAGATTGTTGATGTTGAGATAAGCAACAATGAGGTTAAATTACTGAATCCTATTGTGATGGATAATTCAGCTAACACCATTGAAGAAGTCGTTGCTGTTGGTCAAATTCAACGTGGTGAAATGGCTGCGGCCAATAGCCAAAAGAATGCTAAAAATATTAAAAATGTTATTTCGGCTGATGGCATCGGTAAGTTGCCAGACCGTAACGCAGCTGAAGCAGTTCAACGCATCCCTGGTGTTTCTATAGAACGCGACCAAGGCGAAGGCCGATTTGTTGCTGTTCGCGGCTTACCTGCCCAGTGGAGCTCTGCAACTATCAATGGCAACCGATTACCAACTGCAGAAGAAGAAACCACCAGCCGCGCCACTGCGTTTGACTTTTTCCCGAGTGAGCTTATTGAATTTGTAGAGG
Source organism: Pseudoalteromonas sp. MB47 (assembly GCF_011319765.1). Classification (NCBI taxonomy): domain Bacteria; kingdom Pseudomonadati; phylum Pseudomonadota; class Gammaproteobacteria; order Alteromonadales; family Pseudoalteromonadaceae; genus Pseudoalteromonas; species Pseudoalteromonas sp. MB47. The sequence continues at coordinate 52,693 of NZ_VFBD01000009.1, forward strand.
TATCAAAAGCATTAACGCCAGAGATGGAGGGAGATGCTATTGGTGGTAACGTTAACTTTATAACCAAAAAAGCACCCGATGATTTTGTATTTAATGCCAATTTAGCACTCGGTCAAAACGAACTAGCTGATGGCAATAACTACTCTGCCAACTTACTTTATGGCGATCGCATCTTAGATGACAAGTTAGGTTTTTTAATTAACGCAACAGCGTGGCAACGCGACTGGGCAACAGATAACTTTGAACCACGTCGAGGAAATGATGGTTTAGGAATTTATCGTTTAGAGCTAAGAGATTACACCGGAACTCGTGAAACTTACGGTTTAAATGGTTCTGTTGAATACCAGCTAGAACAAGGCAATGTTAGTGCTAGTGCAATGTACGGCACACTAATCGACGATGAAACGCATTATAAGCATCGTATGCGTTTTGATAAAGACAGAGCAGAGCTACAACATATTAGAAATGAGCTCATAACAGAAATGACGGGCTTTGAGTTTGCTGGTGAGCATTTTTTTGGCTACGACAAAACATTAAATTGGTCTTTATCTAGCTATGAAAACGAATTTAGGTATGGCAACACGCCTAACAGTGAAGATAACAGTTATTTTGTAGTTCGATTTGACCAAAAAAATGTCGGTTACGAAGGCCTTGAAGACAGAGATACAGGCAAAAACTACGCTTATAACACGATTGATGGTGGTTCAGATCCATGGGATCAAATCAGTACTCATCTACCAAGTGGTTTTTCGTTTGATCCAAGCCAAATGGGCTTATCGTGGGTCGAACTTTATAAAATTAAGGTGAATGAAAAAGATAAAATTGTTGCCGCTTTAGACTTTGAGTGGCAACTCAATAATGATCTTATTGTTAAAGTAGGTGCAAAATACCGCGATAAAGAACGCGTTGCTAGGTTCAGTGATGAATTTTATGCATGGGATACTGAAAACTATGGCGCAGCCCCTACTCTGAGTGATTTTGCATTAGCCGACCAACCTGGGCGAAGTGACTATTTAAGCGAGCTTTCTTACGATTATCAAAGTCAGTTTTCGCAAGTTGCTAGTACTGATGACTTAGCGAATTTTTGGAATAACAATAAAGACAAGTTTGTCCTTGATAAGAGTGAATCTGCTTTAATCGAAAATGGTGGAGCACTTGGCAGAAACTTTGATGTTAATGAACAACATACATCTTTATATGGTATGGCAACATATACCATTAATGCTAATTGGGAAATGCTAACAGGTCTTCGTTTAACTCAAACAGACACCGAGGTTGACGGTTATATTTACCTTGCAGATGAAGATAAAGTCGAAAGCGTTAAAGCAAACAATGACTACTTGTCTGTGTTACCTGCATTGCATTTAACCTATCACCCTAACAGTCAAACCAATTATCGACTTGCATTAACTCGCTCTTTTGCTCGTCCTGACTTTGGCTCATTAACGCCAGGCGCAACTTACTTAGAAGCAGACAACGAATTAACTTCTGGTAACCCAAATTTAGAGCCGACTTATTCAAATAATGTCGACTTAATGGCTGAATACTTCTTTGACCGCTTAGGGTTAGTTTCTCTGGGGGTATTTTATAAAGATATTACCGATCCTATTTTTCAAAGTAGCTCTATAGGAGAGTTCGGCAATAACACTGGGGTTAATATTATTCGCCCTGAAAATGGCGATAGCGCATGGCTTGCAGGTCTCGAGGTCGCGTTCAATCGTGATTTAGGGTTTATTACACCTGAACTAAATAACTTTGGCATCATGGCTAATGCGACCTTCATGGATTCAGAAATGACAATTCCAGATCGCGCAGACAAAGTCTCCATTCCTCGCCAAGCAGATAGTCTCTACAACTTTACGGTGTATTACGATAATACGCATTTTGCAGCTCGATTAGCCGTTAACTTCAAAGGTGAATACATTGAAGAGCATGGCAGCAGCAAACAATTTGATAGCTATTATGGCGACAATACAAGCGTTGACTTTACCACGTCATATCAGCTTAACAAAAACGCATTAGTCTACCTCGAACTGAATAACTTAACCAACGAGCCTCTTAAATACTACCTAGGCGATGAAAGCCGTCCTCTACAAGTAGAGTACTACGGTGTACGCGGCATGGTTGGCATTAATTATCAGTTCTAATCAGTTTTTGAGTTGTATGCGGGGCCATTGCCCCGCAAAGGATACCTAATGTTTTCACACCCTAATTGGCTTAAACGTGCGCAAGGAACCGGTTTTGTGTTATTTGCAGCCAGTGCTGCATTTCTCACTTACTTTTCTATGTACGCATTTCGTAAGCCATTCACTGCAAATAGTTACACTGAATTCGACGATCCGAGTTGGCAGATAAGCTTTAAGATTGCACTGATTTTGGCGCAAGTTTTTGGCTATTTATGCGCTAAATTTATTGGCATAAAAGTTATTTCAGAGATGCAGCATCAGCAACGAGGTTTAACAATTATTGGCCTTATTGCCGCTGCAGAAATATCGCTGGTGTTATTTGCTATCACTCCGATTGGGTTAAATGTTATTTGGCTATTTTTTAATGGCCTCTCACTAGGCATGATTTGGGGACTTGTTTTTAGCTTTCTTGAAGGAAGAAAAACCAGTGAAATTCTAGGCGCTATTTTGAGTGTCACTTTTATATTGGCATCAGGGCTTGTTCGCAGTGTAGGCAAATGGCTTATTGATACACTAAATGTACCTGAACTTTGGATGCCTGCAGCAACAGGTGCGCTATTTTTCCCGCTGCTATTGTTTAGTGTTAAATGCTTAACCCTCATTCCAGAACCTACAACAGAGGACGAACAAGCAAGACAAAAACGCTTACCTATGGATGGCAAAGCTCGTTGGCAATTTTTTAAACAGTATTGGTTTGGTATTAGCAGCCTCATTTTAAGCTTCATGCTGTTTACTGGTTTTCGTGATTTCCGTGACAATTTTGCAGCTGAAATTTGGCAAGCTCTTGGCCATGGTGAAGAACCTGCCATTTTCGCCTACGCGGGGATCAGAATGTCATTTATTGTCCTTATCGCATTAGGCGCGATGGTTTTGGTAAAAAACAACAAAACCGCATTTTATGTCAATCACGGCTTTATTTTATTCGGTGCCGCTTTGTTATTGTCGAGTACCTTTGCTTTTGAAGCTAACTTGATATCCGCAAAAGCGTGGATGGTCTTACTTGGCTCAGGTCTCTATATCAGTTACATCCCGTATAACTGTTTTCTATTTGACCGAATGATTTCTGCCGTTGGCTCTGTCGCTAATGCTGGTTTTTTAATTTATCTTGCTGATTCTGCAGGCTATCTTGGCTCTGTCAGTATTTTACTGTACAGAACATTTGCTATGCCTGAACTCAGTTGGCTTAACTTCTTTATTAACGCTTGTTACTTAGTTGGCATTGTTGCCGCCGCTTTAGTTGCATGTTCACTGTGTTATTTCACAGTACGTTTATCCCCTATTCGAACTCATCACTCAAAACAGGTTGTGACCTGAAACAATTAAAAGAGAATCTTATGAAAAACATAGAAGCTATCATTTTAGATTGGGCTGGAACTGTCGTGGATTATGGCTCAGTTGCCCCCACTACCATTTTTGTTGAAGCATTTAAACAAGCTTATGACTTTGAGATTTCACTTGCTGAAGCGCGTATTCCAATGGGTATGGGAAAATGGGATCACATTGCCACACTTGGAAAATTGGAGTCAGTTGCTTCACGCTGGCACTCACAGTTTGGCCGAGCAATGTCAGACTCAGATATTGATCACATCTATCAAACTTTCATGCCATTGCAAAAGGCAAAAGTAGCAGACAGAGCAATGCCTATTCCTGGTGCGCTTGAAGTGATCAATCGCTTGAAACAGCAAAACATCAAAGTAGGCAGTTGTTCGGGCTACCCTCGCCAAGTTATGGAAGTGTTAGTCAGTGCCGCTGCAGACTATGGCTATCAACCGGATCATTGGATAGCAAGTGACGACCTTAAAGCCGGTTCTCGCCCTGGCCCTTGGATGGCTCTTGAAAATGTAAATGCTTTAGGCATTAAAAAAGTTGCTAACTGTATCAAAATTGATGATTCAGCCCCCGGCATCGAAGAAGGTTTGAATGCCGGCATGTGGACAATTGGCCTCGCATTAAGCGGTAATGCGGTTGGCTTAACAGAGCAAGAGTGGCAAGCTTGTAGTGCTGAACAGAAGCAACAACTGACACGCCAGGCTTACCAAAGCTTGTACTCTGCAGGTGCGCATTTCGTAGTTGACTCGCTGGCCGATATTGAAACTATTTTGATGGAAATTGATGCAAAACTAAGCCGAGGGGAGCGCCCATAATGCAGTTTCAACCTTTTTGGTTTGATAACGCAATGCAAGAGGAAGCCAATGCGCTTCCTCTTTCATTACCTACAAAGCACCATTGCGATGTATGTATCATAGGTGGTGGTTTTACAGGCCTTTGGACCGCTATCAAACTTAAGCAGCAACAAGCTAATTTAAAAGTTACCATCATTGAAAAAGGCTATTGCGGGCAAGGTGCATCAGGGCGAAATGGCGGTGCAATGTTAACTTGGTCAACTAAGCTGCCCAGTTTAAGTAAGTTAGTCGGTCTCGAAAAGGCACTGTTTTTAGTCAAAGAGTCTGAGTCAGCGGTTCATCAAATTGCAGAGTTTGTTCGTCAGAATGGTATCGACTGCGATTGTCGAATTGATGGCTGTTATTACACCGCCTCAAATGAAGCACAAAAGCACTTGTTAGCCCCCGCAATAAAAATGCTTGAGGATAACAATCTTAATGCGTGGCAACACTGTGATACTCAAGCTCTTATCAATACAGGATCAGCCGCCAATATTAGCGGTCATTATTCACCTCATGGTGGAAGTATTCAGCCGGCAAAATTAGTTCGTGGTTTAAAACAGGTCGCTGAAAGTTTAGGCGTTAAAATTATTGAACAGTGCCAGTACACAGCACATAGCGGACAATCCCCTCTAAATGTTGAAACAAACCAAGGTAATATTTGTGCTAATCATCTTGTATTTGCCGTTAATGCGTGGCTCCCTACCCTAAAGCCGCAGTTTCAACGTAATATCGTGCTGGTTTCAAGCGATATGGCAATTACTAAACCGATGCCTGAAACGCTAAAGCATTTAAGCCTCAATCATGGCGCTGCAATAATAGATTCCCGCATTTTTGTAAACTATTACCGAACCACTACTGATGGTCGATTAATGCTTGGCAAAGGCGGAAATTATTTTAGCTTCGCAAACAGAATGAGTGATAAATTTGAGCAGCCGAGTCGCTATCAAATGCTATTAAATAACTCTTTATCACACTTTTTCCCTAACCATAATTTTGAAATTGATCGAACTTGGACAGGCCCTTCTGACCGAAGTGTCACAGGCTTTCCGTTTTTTGGACATTTGAATAATCAAGCAAACGTTATCTACGCCGGGGGTTATTCTGGTAATGGCGTCGTACAGTCTTTTTTAGGGGCAAATATTCTGTGTGCTTTAATTTTAAAAAATGCACCTGTTTGGCAACACTGTGGCCTTGTAAATCAAGCATTAGACAACTTTGTAGTTGAGCCCTTTCGAACTGTCGGCGCTTACCTAATTCGTAATGCAATTCGTCGTAAAGAACGAGCAGAAGACAATAACACCCATGTAAATCCAATAGATGCGTATCTTGCCAGCTTTATAGGCAGCGCAGGAAAAGTTGATATGAAATCGTAGAGCTTTTTTAAGATGACCATTACACACCAACAAACAATTACACAGATCCGTTATTTATTTGAGCAGTTTGGCTATCAACACTATGACGAAATTTGTACTCAGTATTCTCATGCAGCCCAGTGCGCTGGGCTTGCATTGCAGCAAAAATTAAGCGCTGATACTGTCGTTGCTGCATTTTTACATGATATTGGACATTTAATCGCACAGCAGCAAAATCTCACTATGACCAAGCAAGGATATGTAAATCACTGTGAGCTTGGCGCTATTTTTTTAAAAGAAAATAACTTTAATGATGCTGTCGTTGCCATGGTTTCTCAACATGTTCAAGCTAAACGCTATTTAGTCGCAAAGAATGCAGGTTATGAGCAAACACTTTCGCCTGCCAGTACACTCACCTTGCAACAACAAGGTGGCCCTTTGTCGTTACAACAAGCTAATCAATTTTCAGCCCAGCCATTTTTTGAAGAAATTTTACAATTAAGAGAACTTGACGACTGTGCAAAAGATCCAAATATGCATATTGAACCACTTTCTTTTTGGCTAGATTACTTAGATAACTATTTAATTTCATAATCAAACGTTATAAATCCCTTTATTATCAGTTAAGCTAAAGCTGTATTTAGCAAAAAGGCACCGTATGCTTTTATATCAACAAATCAGAAATTACATACATCAATTACTAAGCGAAGGGACTCTGAACACGGGTGACAAACTCCCTTCTGAGCGTTTGTTACAAGAACAATTTAACTCGACCCGTATTACAGTCCGTGAGGCACTACTTCGTTTAGAAGCTGAAGGATTGATCTATAGCCAAACGCGCCGTGGTTGGTTTGTAACACCAACAAAACTTAAGTGGAACCCTGCCACTAAAGTAAACTTTTATGAACTTGCAAAACAACAAGGCTTTGTTGCTGATACCCAAGTGATTAGCCATCAAGAAATTAGCAATCATGATTTAAAAGCAGAATTTTCTGCATCAACTTTGCACCATTTGCAACGTGCCCGCAGCCTTGATGAGCGCTTAGTGATGTTTGAAGATATTTTTTGTGATGCTGCGCGTTTTGATGGACTTGCTGAGCACAACCTAAATGGCTCGATAACACAAATAATGGCAAATCAATACGCAACAAATGTAGTCAATGAGCAGTGCGCGATTAGTGTGACTGTCCTTCCTGACGATGTAGCACAGGTATTGCAAAAAAATAGTGGCACACCTTGTTTAAAAGTTATTCGTAAACGCTTTGATGAACTAGGCAGTTTAGTGGATTACAATGTTGAGTATTGGTTGCATAATGCCATTGAAATGACTGTAGAAGGTCACTAAGGCAATAAATGAAAAAAGGCTTTGTTAAACAAAGCCTTTACACGGGTGAACATTCTTTATAACCAATATCTGCTGTTTGATATTGCCTCAATTAAACGTGTAATATCGTTTTCGAACACATGACCAATATTGCCAATTCTGAAGCAGTCAGCATCTGACACCTTACCTGGGTAAATCACAAACCCTTGGTTTTTAAGCAACAAGTAAAACTCTTTAAAGTCATACCCATTCGCTGTTGGAGAATAAAATGAGGTGATAATCGGTGAATGTAAGCTCTCATCTAAGAGCGTTTGAAAACCTAACTCTCTCATCGCAGTGACTAAAAGTTGCTGATTGTCTTTATAACGCTTATGACGTGCTGCAATACCACCCTCTTGTTCTAATTCAATTAGAGCTTGATGAAATGCGCGTACAACATGTGTAGGAGATGTGAAACGCCATTTACCTTGATTATTCTCCATACACTGCCACTGTGCATGTAAATCAAGTGACAACGAACGTGCAACCCCCTGTGATTCTTCAATTAAGTCACGTTTGCAAATTACAAAACCAAAACCTGGAACACCTTGAATACACTTATTAGATGAGCTAATCATTACATCAATGTGCCAATCTGCTAAGTCAAACGGTACGCCACCAAAGCTGCTCATTGCGTCTAAAATATACACTTTGTTATGGCGTGATAATAGTTCGCCCACTTGCTTTGCTGGGTTTAGCATGCCGGTCGTCGTTTCGCAGTGCACCATTGCAACATGACTAATGTTTTCATCACTCAAGAGTGTTTTTTCAATTTCGTCACAGCTTGGTAGCTGAGTTTCAGTGTAATTTAAAACACAGTGGTCAACACCTAAATACTTGGCAATTTCTGCCATCCGTTTACCATATGCGCCATTGTTTATTATTAATAACTTATGTTCATTTGCGACTAAACTACCTAAAGCACTTTCTACACTCGCAGTGCCACTGCCCTGCATTAATGTGCACGTATAGTCAGAACTTTTAGTGGCCAAAGTTACAAGTTTGCTGCGAATAGCCTGTACAACACCTAAGTTATAATCGTCATCCCATGTACACCAATCCTTTAACATCGCTTGTTTTACACTGTCCGATGTTGTTAATGGGCCAGGAGTTAACAGTAAATATTCATTCATTTTTAATATCGCCTAAAATCTGGTCTAGTCCAGATATTATTAGGGATTTATGTTGATAAAAAAAGTGAAGTTTTTATGACTGCATTAAAAAAGGGCCTAACGGCCCTTTGCAAGTTAAATAATAAAGGAATCTAAAGGGAGTTTAGAACTTGTACTCTGCACCTACGTAGTAGTACGCACCGTTAAAACCAAATGGTGCTGAACGACGTGAGTAAGTGAATACACCAGGGCTTGAAACAATTGTGTTGCCGCTAGCATCAACAATCGTACCCGAGCGCGAATTACCAATGGTGTTCTTATCTGGGTAAACATCAAATAAGTTATTTGCACCAATGTTAAATGACAGGTTTTCGTTAAAGAAGTAGTTAACTTTAACATCAGTTAAGATTTCAGCACCGTATGTTTGACGGCCACCATCTTCAACTGTGTATTCGCCGTAACGGTTTAGAGATAGGTTTACAGTCCAATCTTCTAAGCGGTAAAGCGCGCTTAAGTTAATGCGGTCTTCAGGTTGCCATTCTTCGATAATTGACGTTTCTTGGGCAGAAAACACATCTTCTACCGGAATAGTTTCAAGACCACTGCCTGATGGCGTGAATAAATCAACTACATCTGTTTTAGTAAAGTTAGCAGCAAAGGTGAAATCTAGCGTGCCGCCAAGACCTTCTGTGTTCCATGTGGCAACTAAATCAACACCTTCTGTTTCTGTGTCTGCACCATTTAAGAAGAACTGACCCGCACCTGCGCCTGAACTTTCAAGTGCAGCATCGAGCGTATCTGATAAACCTTTACCTAAACGGTTAGAAATAACGATACGGTCGTCGATATCAATCGAGTAGTAGTCAATGGTTAAATTGATATTGTCGGTCACGTTATACACAATACCTAAACTACGGTTTTGTGATTTTTCTTCTTTTAACTTAGGAATACCAATTGATTGCGCTAAGGTACTGTCGTTTCTAAACGTACCTACTTGCTCAGCCACTAAGCTGCCATCATCACCTACAACAAACTGAGTACTTACGTTATTAAAGTAAAGTTGTTGCATAGAAGGTGCTCTAAAACCTGTGCTTAATGCACCACGCAAAGACACATCTTCAGTGACAGACCAGTTACCCGCTAACTTAAAGTTAACTGTGTCACCAAAGCCTTTGTAGTTATCGTAACGTACCGCACCTGAAATGATTACATCATCGATAACATAGGTTTCTGCATCCATATAGAATGAGATCACATCGCGCGACTCATCAACTGATGATGCCGGATCTGAACCACCAAAACCTTGCGTACCGCTTGCAGCGTCAACACTACCTACCCCGCCATTTAAGCCAGAATAGATGCTCACACCATCAAATGTATCGTAATCACGGTATGCGTATTCGCTACCTTCAAGAATACGGAACTCATCGGTACGAAGCTCAGCACCTAGTGCTAATGAGAAGTTGTCGTAATCTTTGGTGTAATCAAGGTTTAGAGTTTGCAGTGATAATTCAAGCCCATATGCATACGCTGAACGCGGGATAGTGGCACGAATTTCATCAGCCGTTAAACCTTGGTCATAACGAAGGTAGTTAGCATAAGAGCCGTTGATAGTGTCGCTTGTGGTGTAATCAATGCTGTTTTCACCGTAGGTGTACGATAAATCAATGCTTGAGTCATTATCGAACGATTTTTTATAACCAAAGTTATAAGACACGTCATCAATGACAGTATTAATTTTCGGTAAAAAACCCATAGGAATGGTTGCATCACCATCTTGTAATACAGGGTTACCATTAGCATTTGCGTTATGACGGAAAAACGCAGCTGATTCGTTTTCACGATTTGAATAAGTGATAAAGCCATATAGCTCACCACCGGCAAGCTCGTAGCCAGTGTTAACGGTTAGAGCAAATTGCTGTGAATCTGCATCACCAATTCTAAACGTATCACGAGGTGCCGTTAACTCACGAGGGTCGCCTGCTAAAAGCGTACCGTCATCAAGTTCAGTACAGCCGTAAAATTGACATGAGCCATGAAGGCCAGCACGGTTTGTCGGCGCACGGTCACGGTAGTTGATTGTGGTATTTAAATAACCTTCATCACCTAAAGCAAAACCTTTGTTGAAATCAACAGTTACAGTTTCGCCATCACCCTCTGAGTACTCACCGTAATTAATAGCCGCTTTACCGCCCTCTTCAGCGTCTTTTAATACGATATTAATAACGCCTGCGATGGCATCTGAACCATATTGCGCAGCAGCACCATCACGTAATACTTCAATACGTTTGATTGCAGCAGCAGGAATAGCATTCATGTCGGTACCCGCCGTACCACGACCTACTGACGTATTAATGTGAATAAGGCTCGCTTGGTGGCGGCGTTTACCATTGATAAGAACTAAGGTTTGATCTGGCCCTAAGCCACGTAATGTTGCAGGGCGAAGTGCATCAGTACCATCACTGATAGACGAGCTTGAAAAGTTAAAAGACGGTGCAATAGCCTGAAGCATACGGCCAACTTCTGTTTGACCTGTATTCTCGAGTGCTTCGGCACTTAAAATATCAACCGGAACCGGTAAATCTTCAACCGAGCGTCCTGCTACACGGCTACCGACAACGGCAATTTTTTCGATGTTTTGTTCTGCTGATTGATCTTCTGCTAACGCTTGCGTATTGGCGGCAAGCAGTAATGGCACGACTGCAGCGCTGACCCCTGATACTTTGATCATGTTATTATCTATCCTATCTACTTGTTTGAGTTTTATACTCAGCAAGCCTTGTTGATCAACAACCGCATCGAGCTCAGTGCCTTCTAGCATCGCATTCAGTGCATCAAGTTTGGTGTAAAAACCAAACACTGATTGCGCTTGATATTGCTTTGCTAATTCGAAAGAAAAAATGACTGTTTGTTTGGTTTGCTTTGCAAATTCGATTAACGCCAAATCAGCTCGTTGCGCTTTGATGTCAAATTGCAGCATTTGTTTTTCAGCCGCTATTGCTACTTGGCCTGCTGTAAGGCCATAAATAACAAAAGAGGCAGGTAACAACGGCAATTGCTTACTGCGCAATTTAAACAAACAAGTGAGGAAGAAAAATCCGCTATGTAAATTTAACTTTTTTTTAATTAATTTTTTGTGACGAGAAAGTGGCGCACAATTAACATCATTAGATTGGCGTATTCTCATAGACAGAACTAACCTTTTGCAGCGATAGTTAAGCTAACACGATGTTCACCTAAACGTTGATGTTCTACACCTAAGTTGACCTGTAAAGAATCAAGCAAACCTTTAATGTCACCAGTTTTAAACACGCCAGCCACTTTTAAAGAGGCAAGTTCTGGATCATTTAATTCAAAACGTGTGGCGGTATAACGACTCACCTCTTGCAGAGCTTCGTCTAAAGACTCGCCATTAAAAATCAGCATTTCTTGTTGCCATGCCAAATCACGTTGTACGTCATCAACAGATAACTGCTTAATTGGTTCTGTTTTACTTTGTTTTATCAGTGCTTTCTCACCAGATACAACAACATTAGCGCGAAGCGCTTTTATATCTTCACTGTTATCTGAGGCGTCTTTTAAACGATTAAAGTCGCTAGCATCAACCTGCGTACCAGGATCAGCAATCATCACCTTGCCCTCGGTCACCACTAGCTCTAAGTCTGAAGCTGTATTTCGCTGAACATTAAACACCGTACCAAGTGCAGTAAATGATTTATCACCAGCAATAACCGTAAACGGACGGCTCGGATCTTTGGCAACATTAAAGCGCCCTTCACCGCGACTCAAAATTAATTGACGACGATCGCCTGAGTAGGCAACTTCGAGTTTAGTATTGGTATTAAGCTGCACAATAGTGCTGTCTGGTAACACAAATTCAGCTTGCTCACCCACTTTAGTGCGGTAAATTTTGCTAAATTTGGCGTAGTCATTTTCTTCACTTTGCCAATAGCTTGAATAGATAAGCATGATACAACCAAGCAACATCACCACTAAAAAGCTGGCTGCGGTTGACATACCAAATACAGCAGGTTGTTTTTGCGGTGCTTTATAAGGAAATAAGCTACTTAACTCATTAAGCACACTCATTTCATCCCACAAGGTCGCAAGTTCAAACAGTGCCTCTTGATGAGCCATACTTTGATGAGCCCAGATATGTAATTGGCTTACTTCATCTTTAGATAAGCCACGATCAATTGCACTGATCCAATGACTCGCCTGCTCTTGAATCATGTCTTTTGATGAAAATGGATGAACATTACTCATTTGCTCACCTCTTTTGCAGTGAACTCTGTGGTAGGGGTAAATGCCTGGGGTTGTACATCGTGTGATTTCATTGCTCGGTGAACATGTAATAAGCCTTTGGCTATATGTTTTTCAACAGTACTCTCGCTGAGATCCATTTTAGCTGCAATTTCCTTTTGGCTTAAGCCATAGACTTTTTTTAAGATAAAACATTTTTTAACCTGAGGGCTTAATTCGTTAGTTACTCGGCAAAAAAACAAAAAACGTTCTTTAGAAGTCACTTCATCTTCAAGTGCCATTGAACGCATATGATGCTCAACCTGTTCTTGTTCATCTAACGATTCTTTGTATTTATTGTCCCATTTAGCGATGTGATTCAGCGCTAAATGTTTAGCTGTTTTTAGCATGTAACTGTGAGTATATTCGATATTTTGCTTAAGATCAGCTTCATAACTTTTTATAAACGTTTCTTGTACAATATCTTCTACATCATCAGGGCTGACAATTCGCGATACAAAGCGCCTAAGCTTGCTCGATATCTCGGTAAAAGCGGTGATAACCCCAGTTTGTTCTGTCATCCTTAACTCACCTTTATTATATTTTTATTGCTTTAGGGTACGAGATTTCAGTTTAATTACAAGCCATTTGTTAAGTTTTTGTACCTTAAGTAAACAAAGATTTCATAAACTCATAAAAAACCTCTGTTTTGCGCGTCACTAGGCTGTTTTGTGGTTTTAAAAACCACACTGGTGCATCAGCATCAACTAGGCTATTAGGGAGTACTTCAATTAACCGCCCTTCGGCTAAATCGTCTTTAATTGCAATATAAGATTTAATCGCTATGCCATGACCTGCAATCGCAGCCTGTGTCATGTTATCTGAATTAGAGACAGTAAAACGCGTTCTCGCATTATAATTAATGACTTGTCCGCCTTCGCTAAATTTAAGCTGTCGCTGCCATGGCAAACACACCCAGTAATGGTCTTTAAGATCAGCCACCGACTTAGGTTGCCCATATTTTTCAATATAGCTCGGTGCTGCGCACAAAATACGAGAGTTACTAACCAGCTTACGAGAAAGCAGGTTTGAATCTGCTAACTGACCAACTCGAATAGCCACATCTTGGGCATCATCCACAATATTCACGAATTGATCTGTGATCATAAAATCGAGCTTTAAGTCGGGATATTGCTGTTCAAAGTGGCTAAGCTCAGGCATCACAAATTTTGAGAAGACCCAAGGCGGCATAGTAACTCTTAAAAGCCCTGTCACTGCTGAGCCCCGTGCGCCAATTTGATGTTCAGCATCATACAAGGCTTCTAAAATGGCACCAGCACGTTGATAAAACAGCTCTCCTGCTGGTGATAAGCGTATTCGCCGACTATCACGAAACAACAATACAGTACTTAAGGCTTTTTCTAACTTACTTAAGCGATGACTTACCGTAGCTGGTGAGAGGCCCTGAGCTTTAGCGGCGGCAACTACACCTTGGTTTTCAACTATGGCAATAAAGGTTTCTAAATCACATAAACTGTACATGGCTTTGATTCAATGTTTTCGAATTTAGGTTTCAGTTTTGTATTGTATATATAAATATTTAAAACTCTATACTTGCTACTAATTGTAAAAAATGATTGGAGCATGTATGTCTTTAAAAACCCAAATCGACGCCTTTGAAGTGCAAAAGAAAGCCAATGTCCCTGCTGATATCTTAAATTTGATGGATGTAACGACTGAAAAACTAATTGCTGAACAATTAAGTGAGCATGCTTTAAAAGTCGGTGATAAGTTTCCAGCATTTGAATTACCCGACAGCAAGGGCAAACAAATCAGCTCGACTGAATTGCTAACTAAAGGCCCGCTTGTGCTGAGTTTTTACCGTGGTGGCTGGTGCCCGTATTGTAATTTAGAGCTACGTGCACTTAACAATATGCAACAAGCATTTGCTGATCAAAATGCCCAGTTAGTTGCTGTTTCGCCTCAGTTACCTGATGAATCACTGTCTACCCAACAGCAAAACGAGCTGGCTTATACGGTGCTTTCTGATGTGTCTAACTCTTTGGCTAAAAAGTGTGGTTTGGTATTCACTTTGGATGAACGTTTGATCCCTGTTTACGATCAACTTGGTTTAGATATTCCAAAAGCCAATGGTGACGAAAGCTACGAATTACCACTACCAGCAACTTACGTTATTGATAGCCAAGGGGTGATTCAATTTGCATTTGCTCATGAAGATTACACTCTAAGAGCAGAGCCTTTAGATGTACTTAACGCAGTTAAGGCACTAAATCATGTTTAAAAAAGTATTTTTTAGTCTAGTTTTATTGGTAACCCTAACTTACTCGGGATGCACAATGGCAGAGTCTCAACACCAAGCAAAACCAAAAGTAATTGTGTTTGATGTCAACGAAACCTTGCTTGATCTTGAACAAATGCAAACCTCAGTCGCTAAAGCGCTTGATGGCAATACCCAGCTATTGCCACTTTGGTTTTCGACAATGCTTCACCACTCTTTAGTAAGTACGGTATCGAATGATTATCATGACTTTGGTGAAATCGGTGTTGCAGCACTGATGATGGTGGCAAGTAATAATCAAATTTCGTTAACCAACGAGCAAGCAAAACAAGCGATTGTGCCACCGCTTCTCTCTTTGCCTGCGCATAGCGATGTTAAGCCAGCTTTAGCGAAATTAAAGCAAGACTATAAACTAGTCAGCTTTACAAATTCGTCAAATAACGGTGTAAAAGCACAGTTCCAACATGCTGGTTTAACAGATTACTTTACTCACCGTTACAGTGTTGAAGATATTAAAGTGTATAAACCCGATCTGCGCGCTTACAAGTGGTTGCTTGAACAATTAAATGTAGCGCCTCACGAAGCCTTGATGGTTGCTGCTCACGGCTGGGATGTAGCAGGCGCTAAAGAAGCGGGTATGCAAACAGCGTTTATCGCAAGGCCCGGTAAAGCGCTTTACCCACTGGCAAAGCAACCAGATTACATTGTTAAAAACCTTGAAGAGTTAGCCTCTTTACTAACGAAAAAGTAAAAAACGATTTAAACCCTTAAATTAACGCAAAGCGAAAATGCTTTGCGTTTTTTTGTGCCTAATAAAAAAGTAAACTACAGGGTGTACCTTTCTCTTTTTTGGGTATAAACTAAACGCTAATTTAAAATGCATAGTGACGTCTTTCATCCTGATAGACTACTTTTTATGTATACCTACTTAACAATTGGACTGTGGAGTAAACATGCGTCTGCCTTTCGCACCTGCCAAATTATCATTATCTGCGTTGTTATTAGTTTCTGCTCCTTTGCTACTGCAAGGTTGTTCTGAAGCGCCACAGCAACAACAGGGTCAAATGCACCCCGCTGCTGTCGCGACTATGACAATGGAAACTCACGATGCACCTTTTACTATTGAGCTGCCAGCTACGCTGTCTGGTTCAAAAGAAGTTGAAGTTCGTGCCCGTGTCACCGGTATTCTTGAATCACGCAACTTTGAAGAAGGTCAGCGTGTAGAGCAAGGCCAATCACTGTTTACAATTGACCTTGAACCTTATCAACTTGCGGTTGATCGTGCGCAAGCAGCACTTGATGGTGCAAAAGCAGCGCTTGTTCAAGCTGATCGTGATGTTAAACGATTAGCTAAACTACGTGCCGAAAAGTCCGTTTCACAACGTGACTACGATAACGCTAGTTCAACCAATGATATTGCTAAAACTGATTTAGCAGCTGCAAAAGTTGCCTTAAAAGAAGCGCAACTAAACCTTGAATATGCGCAAGTGAAAGCCCCTGTTGCAGGTGTAATGGGACGTGAGTTTGTTTCTGAAGGCACTTATGTTTCTGGTCCAGATTTATTACTGACTCAAATGACTCAGTTTGACCCTATTCGTATTCGTTTTGGCTTATCTGAGCGTGAACAACTGCAAATGCGTCAAGATGTTAAAAATGGCTCACTGACGTTACCTGAGCAAGGCCATTGGAAAACACAAATTAAACTGCAAGATGGCTCGTTATACGGACAAACCGGTGAAGTTAACTTCTCTGATGTGCGTATTAATCCAAACACAGGTACCAGTGAGTTTCAGGCAATTATTCCTAACCCTGATTTTCAACTTCGCCCGGGCCAATTCGTTCGCGTTGAGTTAAGTGGTGCAGTACGCAAAAACGCTTTCATTGTTCCGCAACGTGCAGTGCTTGATAACGGCACCGGTAAGTTTGTTTATGTAGTAAGTAAAAACGAGCAAGGTATGGATGTCGCTTTACCTGCCCCTGTTACTGTAGGTGAATGGATCAAAAAACCAGAAAACGAGCAATACCAAAATTTTTGGTTAATTCGCAGTGGGTTAAAAGAAGGTGACCAAGTTATTGTTGATGGCATGGCACGTATTTTCTTCCCGGGTATGCCAGTCAATGTTGGCAAACCAGCCGCTAACCCAAGCCACGCAGAATAAGCACAGGGAGTCTTATGTTTTCTCGTTACTTTATAGACAGACCCATTTTTGCGTTTGTTATCTCTATTGTTATTGTGCTTGCGGGCCTTGCTGCGATGCGCAGCTTACCTGTGGCGCAATATCCTGAAATAGCCCCACCGGTTGTACAAGTAACCGCAGCCTACCCCGGTGCATCTGCCGATGTGCTTGAGCAAACGGTAGCGACACCGATTGAAAATGCCATTACCGGTGTTGAAGGCATGATGTATATGTCATCAACGTCAACCAGTGCAGGTTCAACGACCATCGAAGTTACTTTTGAAATTGGTACTGATGTTGACCAAGCAGCCGTTAACGTAAACAACCGTGTTAAGCAGGTTGAAGCGCGTTTACCTGAAGAAACACGCCGCCAAGGTGTGGTGGTTCAAAAAGGTTCTTCTAGCTTTTTACAAGTTCATGCCTTCTACTCACCAGATGGAACACGTTCAAGTTTATGGACATCAAACTATGTCACTATGAACGTGCTAGACCGTGTTAAACGTATTCCAGGCACTACCAGTGTACAAATTTTTGGTGCCAAAGATTACGCAATGCGTATTTGGCTGCGCCCTGATGTAATGAGCCAGTTAGGTGTTACTGTTGAAGAAATTGCAGGGGCAATTCGCGTACAAAATTCACAATATGCGGCAGGTAAAATTGGTGCAACACCAACTACACAATCTCCACAAGAGCTGGTTTACAGTGTAACTGCACAAGGGCGTTTGTCTGAGCCTGAGCAGTTTGAAAATATCATTATTCGTTCAAACACTGACGGCAGTAGCTTACGCTTAAAAGACGTTGCCCGCGTTGAGCTTGGCTCAAAAGACTATAACTTCAAAGGGACGATTAACGGTAAAGAAGCAGTACTGTTAGGTATCTTCTTGCAACCGGGTGCTAACGCTCTTGATGTAGCTGAAGAAGTAAACAGTGTTATTGAAGAAATGAAAAGCCAGTTCCCTACCGGACTTGCACATTTAACGTCATACGACACAACCCGCTTTGTTGAAGTATCGATTCGTGAAGTTGTAAAAACACTGCTTGAAGCCATGGTATTAGTATTCTTAGTGGTGTACTTATTTTTACAAAACTGGCGCGCCACGCTTATTCCAACTCTTGCAGTGCCAGTATCACTACTGGGCACATTTGCCGGTATGTATATGCTGGGTTACTCAATTAACTCACTCACCTTATTCGGTATGGTGCTGTCGATTGGTATTGTTGTTGATGATGCCATCGTGGTGCTTGAAAACGTTGAGCGTATCATGCACGAAGAAGGGCTCGGTGCTAGAGAAGCCGCTGTTAAAGCGATGGGCGAAGTAAGCGGCCCGGTGGTGGCAATTGTTTTAGTACTTTGCTCAGTGTTTGTGCCAATTGCGTTTTTAGGTGGCTTAACCGGTGAGTTATTCCGCCAGTTCGCTATTACTATTTCGATTGCTGTAAGTTTATCGGGTGTCGTTGCTTTAACGATGACGCCAGCGCTTTGTGTGCTTATTTTAAAACAAGAACACAAGCAAACTGCCCGCTTCTTCTTATGGTTTAACGACATGTTTACCAAGATCACCGGCCGTTACGTTGGTGCTGTTGGATTTATGGTGCGCCGTGGTCTGTTAGGTCTGATCTTAATGACAGGTATGATTGCCGCAACGATTGGCCTTTGGCAAAACACCCCAGGTTCGCTTGTGCCAGATGAAGACCAAGGTTATTACATCTCTGCAATCTTCTTACCTGACGGTTCATCACTTGAACGCACAGAGCAAGTCACGCAGCAAGTTGTTGAGGCCGTGCAATCAAACCCAGCGAACGAAAACGTGGTAGCGTTTACCGGTTTTGACTTTATTGGCGGTGGTTACAAAAACAGCGCTGCAACCTTATTCGTGACACAAAAACATTGGGATGAGCGCGAAGTTGATACCAAGGCGCTGGTGCAAGAGCTCTTCATGAAAACAGCAGGTATTAAAGAGGCGCTCGTTCTTGCCTTTAATCCTCCGGCTATTTTTGGTTTAGGTAACACAGGTGGTTTTGAGTTTTACATTCAAAACAAAGGTGATAGCGACCCAGACAAACTTCAACATGCAATGCAGTTGATGACAGCTGAAGCACAAAAGAGCCCTATTATCAGTGGCCTGCAAACACTTTGGCGCCCTGACGCACCACAGCTACGTGTTGATGTTGACCGTGAACAAGCCCGTGCCATGGGTGTAGAAATTGATGATGCGTTCACTGCCCTTGCCGGTAACTTGGGGACTTATTATGTTAACGACTTCAATAAATTTGGTCGCGCATGGCAAGTACTAATGTCTGCAGACGCTGAATTTAGAATGAAGCCTGATGACATTGGCCGTATCTATGTTAAAAACAACCAAGGTACTATGGTGCCGCTTTCAGCCTTTACCACTATCGAGTATAGCCGTGGCCCAGAAAACCTAAATCGTTATAACAACTTACCTGCTGTTAAACTGATGGGTAATGCAGCGCCGGGTTACAGTTCGGGTCAAGCTATTGCTGAAGTTGAGCGTATTGCACAAGCCGTTTTACCACCTAATATGACCTACGAGTGGACAGGCTCTGCATTCCAAGAGAAACGCAGTTCAGGCACCACAGGAATTGCCTTAGGCCTTGCTGTGATCATGGTATTTTTGATTCTAGCAGCGCTATATGAGCGTTGGTCACTACCACTGTCTGTGATGCTTGCCCTGCCATTTGGTACCTTTGGTGCGCTTATAGCAGTTTGGGTTGTTGGCATGACAAACGATGTGTACTTCCAAATTGGTCTGGTAACACTACTTGGTCTTGCCAGTAAGAACGCGATTCTTATTGTTGAATACGCCTTGATGAAACATCAACAAGGCTGGAGCGCAAGTACGGCTGCGCTTGAGGCTGCACGTTTACGTTTTCGACCAATCATTATGACTTCGCTTGCATTCATTTTAGGCGTAGTGCCTCTAGTACTTAGCTCTGGAGCAGGTGCAGGTGCCCGTCACAGTGTTGGTACCGGTGTCATGGGCGGTATGATGGCAGCGACATTCCTTGCTGTATTCTTTGTGCCGCTGTTCTTTTATTGGTTAACGGCGCGTAAGTTAACTGAAAAACGTTCAAGACAAGAGCTTGCTGATGAGATAGCAGCACATCATCAACAAGAACATGTTAAAACCCAAGAGGGTAACCTGTAAAAAATGAAGGGCAAACAATGAGTTTGCCCTTTTTTTTGATTATTTGATTACTAGCAATTTACTGCTTCGAACGCTAGTATTAAGGAAAGATGTGTGGAGTACAGCATGAATAATCAAAAATTAGCCGAATTTGAACAATATTTTCAAATCAACGAGAGCAACCGTGTCAATTTATATGCGGTTGAACCAAGTGCTGTGCCAAAAACCAATGCTGAGCTCGAAGCAGATATCCCTGCCCTATTTAAACTTGCCAACGAAGTAAACGAACTTGAACAAACAAGCTTAAGACCACTGCGTAATCTGGGTGATGTTGCGCAAGAACTGGCAGCCTTT
This sequence comes from Pseudoalteromonas sp. MB47, assembly GCF_011319765.1. Lineage (NCBI taxonomy): Bacteria > Pseudomonadati > Pseudomonadota > Gammaproteobacteria > Alteromonadales > Pseudoalteromonadaceae > Pseudoalteromonas > Pseudoalteromonas sp. MB47. The sequence goes on from NZ_VFBD01000009.1 coordinate 73,092, forward strand.
TTACAGGCACAGTCCCGTAAAATTGATTTAATCATGAGTCACATCTTAGCCTCAGAGCAGCCTGACGATAACGCAAACTATTGCGATAGTTATGGCGGTGGTGGTGTAAAACTTACCTCAGCTGATGTGTATGAATTAGGGCAAACATTTCGTACTAAGTTGTTCTTGCAGCACGAAGCATCTGCCATTTATTGCTATACCGAATTAGTGGCCATTGAAAAATGCGATGATGATAAATACCAATACACATTATTGTTTACTGCCATTCGCGATGCTGACCAAGATTTAGTCGTAAGAGCAGCCCTGCACGCACAAACACGCCAACTAAAAAAACGTCAGCAAGAAAACAATCAGCAAGACAGTTAAAAATCACGCTTTATCGCGCACAAAAAGCTGACATCTATGGCTAAAATGCTAAACTAGCCCCACCTTAGTTTGTTTAATACCTTCATGAAATTTAGACTTTTACCTGAATGGGCTGAGCAAGATGCCGTTATGCTCACTTGGCCTCATCAAGACACAGATTGGGCAGCAAATTTAACCGCTGTTGAGCCTGTGTATGTAGCACTTTGCCAAGCAATAAGCCAACAACAAGATGTTGTGATTGTAGCTCATGATAATACCCTCAAAGCACATATTGCAGCTTCACTTGCAAATGCGGATGTCGATGCTAATCGCATTCACTTTGTGGTGACACCGTGTAACGATACTTGGGCACGTGACCATGGCCCATTGACCTGTGCAAATATTGATGACGCAACAGAGTTGAAAGTAATGGATTTTATTTTTAATGGTTGGGGCAATAAGTTTGCAAGTGATCTTGATAATCAAATTAATCAAGTACTTGTAAAGCAAGTCGCGAGCCCTAAAAATGGTTATCAGCAAAGTGATCTGGTTCTTGAAGGCGGTGGCGTCGAAATCAATGAACACGGCGTGCTACTCACAACCAGCGAGTGCTTATTAAACCCAAATCGTAACCCTGAACTCACAAAAGCAGATATAGAACAAACGCTTGTTGAGCAACTAGGTGCTACGTCGTTTCTTTGGGTTGATCACGGTTACCTTGCAGGTGATGATACCGACAGCCATATTGATACGCTGGTACGTTTTGCCCCGAACAACACCCTTGTTTATGTTAAGTGCGACGATAAAAGTGATGAGCACTTTGCAGCCCTTGATGCAATGGAAAAACAACTGCAATCATTTAAAACAGCAGAGGGTGAAAACTACACGCTGATTGCCTTACCTTGGCCAAAAGCAGTGTTCGATGAAGATGGTGACAGACTACCTGCCACATACGCTAATTATTTAATTATCAATAAAACCGTTTTAGTACCAATTTATGGTGACGAAAACGACCAACTGGCGCTTGGTCAGGTTGCCAAAGCATACCCAGAGCACACTGTGGTGGGTATTAATTGTGTGCCAATTATTCACCAATTTGGCAGCTTACACTGTATTACAATGCAATTACCGCGCGGCTTTTTAGCAGGAACAAACAATGACTAAACCAACGCATTTAAAGGTTGCTCTTGTTCAGCAATCAAACACCGATAATGCTCAGGACAATATGGCAAAATCAATTGCCGGTATTCGTGATGCAGCAAGCCAAGGCGCTAAGCTTATTGTTCTTCAAGAGCTACACCGTAGCTTGTATTTTTGCCAAACCGAAGATGTAGACGTTTTTGATTTAGCAGAAACCATTCCGGGCCCAAGTACAGACGCCTTAGGTGCACTTGCCAAAGAACTCAATGTGGTGATCGTGTCATCATTATTCGAAAAGCGCGCTACGGGTCTTTATCACAATACTGCTGTGGTACTTGAAACTGACGGCAGCATTGCCGGTAAATACCGTAAAATGCATATTCCTGATGACCCAGGTTTTTACGAGAAGTTTTACTTCACACCGGGTGATTTAGGTTTTGAGCCTATTCAAACCTCTGTCGGTAAATTAGGCGTATTAGTGTGTTGGGATCAATGGTTCCCAGAGGCTGCACGCTTAATGGCAATGGCCGGTGCTGAAATTTTAATTTACCCAACAGCCATTGGCTGGGACCCACGTGATGAAAAAGACGAGCAAACACGTCAAAAAGACGCCTGGGTTATTTCACAACGTGCTCATGCTGTTGCCAACGGCGTACCTGTGATCAGCTGTAACCGTGTTGGCCACGAAAGTGATCCAAGCGGCCAAAGTGAAGGTATTCAGTTCTGGGGTAACTCATTTATCGCGGGCCCTCAAGGTGAAATTTTAGCCGAAGCGAACAACAGCGATGAGCAATTATTAGTTGTTGAATTAGACCAAGCACGTAGTGAAAACATACGTCGAATTTGGCCTTACCTTCGTGATCGTCGTATCGATCACTATCAGGACTTAACCAAGATTTATCGAGACTAAGCAGTAAAAACAGTTTAAAGGAGTAGTAAATGGCGTTTGCGCAATGGGCAGCATTGCCTTGGGTAAAATCTGAAAAAGATAAAATTCAATGGGGACAACTTACCGGTAGCGGGCTTAGCATCGCCATCGCAGAAGGTGTAAAACAACACAACGAGCTGGTTGTGATTGTCACCCCAGATACGCCAAGCGCCCTACGCCTTGAAACTGAACTCGAATTTCTGTTGCCTGAAAACCCAGTCATGGTCTTCCCTGACTGGGAAACACTCCCTTATGATCATTTTTCGCCGCATCAAGATATTATTTCAGCGCGCTTAGCCACGTTAAATACCTTAAAAAAAGAACAACAAAGCGTATTAATCGTGCCAGTGTCGACCTTGATGCTGCGTACTGCCCCTGCTTCGTTTATTTATGGTTCAACTCTTAACTTTAAAGTGGGTGATACCCTAGATACCCACACACTGCGTGAAAACTTAGAACAAGCGGGCTATTTACATGTACAACAAGTGATGGAGCATGGTGAATACGCGATTCGTGGCTCTATCGTTGACTTATACCCTATGGGTAGCCCACACCCATTCCGTTTAGACTTTTTTGATGATGAGCTCGACAGCATTCGCTTATTTGATGTTGAAAGCCAGCGCTCAGATGAAAAGGTCGACAAAATTGAGTTACTGCCAGCCCACGAATTCCCAACTAACGACTCAGACATTGAGCGTTTTCGTATCAACTATCGTGAACAATTTGGCGCAAGCTCTGAACAAGACTCAATTTATATGCAGGTGACTAAAGGAACCTGGCCTGCCGGTATCGAATATTATATGCCACTGTTTTTTGATGGATTGGCAACTATCTTCGATTACTTACCAAGCAATACAACATTTATGCATTTTGGCGATATTGAGCATGCTGCTGATCAATTTTGGCATGATGTGAATGTACGCTATGAAAACCGCCGTGTTGATCCGCTCAGACCTTTACTTGAACCTGTAAAACTGTATCAAAGCGTTAATGAGCTGTTTGGTGAATTTGGTAAATACGCGCGTATTCGTTTATCGCAAGCAAAATTAGGTACCAAAGCGGGTCACACCAACCTTGCTAGTAAAGAGCTGCCAAATGTTCGTATTGATCATAAGTTACATGAACCGTATCAAGGTTTAATTGACTATGTTGCCAGTGAGAAAAAACAAAAAGGCCGCGTGCTGCTCTCGGTTGAATCTGATGGCCGCCGCGAATCATTACTCACCTTATTAAAGCCAAGTGGTTTAAAGCTTAAAGAATTTGAATCGTTTAGCGATTTTACCAATAGTTCGAGTGATGTTGGCCTAATTGTTTCGCCACTTCAGCAAAGTGTGGTGTTAGACGGTAAGCTGCGTTTAACCATTATCACAGAGCAAGAATTACTAGGCATTAAGGTCTCGCAACGTCGACGCCGTAAACACAAATACGAAGCCAGCCAAGATGCGCTTATTCGTAACCTTGCTGAGCTACGTGAAGGTCAACCGATTGTGCACCTTGATCACGGTGTAGGCCGCTATCAAGGCCTTGAAACCATTGATGCTGCTGGTGTGATCACTGAGTTTGTTACAATCATCTACGCCAACGAGGCAAAGCTTTACGTGCCCGTTTCTGCGTTACATATGCTGAGCCGCTATTCAGGTGGTGAAGAAGCCTCTGCCCCGCTTCATAAGTTAGGCTCCGATGCGTGGGAAAAAGCAAAAAAACGTGCCGCCGAAAAAGTTCGTGATGTGGCTGCTGAGCTTTTAGATATTTACGCTAAACGCCAAGCAAAGCCTGGCAATAAATTTAAGCTTGATGGCAGTGCTTATCGTCAGTTTAGCGACAGCTTCCCATTTGAAGAAACTGATGATCAACGCAACGCCATTGAGTCTGTGCTCGGTGATATGCAAAGTAAGCAAGCGATGGATCGTTTAGTATGTGGTGACGTTGGCTTTGGTAAAACTGAAGTGGCAATGCGCGCAGCCTTTGTAGCCGTAAATGATAACAAGCAAGTTGCGGTACTGGTACCAACCACACTGCTTGCACAGCAGCATTATGAAAACTTTAAAGACCGTTTTGCCGATTTACCAATTGAGGTGGGTGTTTTATCGCGCTTTAACTCAACCAAAGAACAAAAAGACACCCTCGATAAAATGGCTGAGGGTAAATTAGATATCGTGATTGGTACTCACAAGCTTATTCAACAAGATATTCAATTTAAAGATTTGGGCTTATTGATTGTTGATGAAGAGCACCGTTTTGGGGTGCGCCAAAAAGAAAAAATCAAAGCATTACGTGCCGATGTCGATATTTTAACGCTCACTGCGACCCCTATCCCACGTACATTAAACATGGCAATGAGTGGCATGCGTGACTTATCAATCATAGCCACACCACCTGCGAAACGTTTAGCAGTTAAAACCTTTGTTAGACAAAGAGATGCAGAACTAATTCGCGAAGCAATTCTGCGTGAGATTAAACGCGGTGGTCAGGTGTATTTCTTACATAATAATGTTGAAACCATAGACCGAGTTGCAGAAGAAATCAGTGAATGGGTACCTGAAGCCAGCGTAACAACCGCACATGGTCAAATGCGAGAACGCGAGCTTGAACAAATCATGAGTGATTTTTATCACCAAAAATATAACGTGATTGTGTGTACCACTATTATCGAAACCGGTATCGATGTACCCACTGCCAACACCATTATTATGGATAGAGCAGATAAGCTGGGTCTGGCACAACTGCATCAGTTGCGTGGTCGTGTAGGCCGAAGCCATCACCAAGCGTATGCCTACCTACTGACTGGTAACCCTAAATCACTGAGTAAAGATGCGGTTAAACGCCTCGAAGCGATTGAATCACTGGAAGACCTGGGTGCAGGCTTTGCGCTCGCAACCCATGACTTAGAAATTCGTGGTGCTGGTGAGCTGCTTGGTGATGATCAATCGGGTCAAATGCAAACCATTGGTTTTAGTTTGTATATGGAAATGCTTGAGCAAGCGGTTAACTCCCTCAAAGAAGGTAAAGAGCCAACCCTTGAGAACTTATTAGGTCAACAAACTGAGGTTGACTTAAAGCTGCCAGCGTTATTACCTGATGATTATATTCATGATGTAAACGTACGTTTAGGAATCTATAAACGCATTGCAAGCTGTGCTAACCTCAATGATATGGACGAGTTACAGGTAGAGCTGATTGACCGTTTTGGTCTGCTGCCTGACGCCACTAAAAACTTATTCAGTTTGCAGCAATTAAAACTGCAAGCAAGTAATATCGGCATTAAGAAGATTGAAGCAAACCCGAAAGGCGGCTATTTTGAGTTTAGCCAGCATACAAAGGTTAACCCTAGCTTCATTATAGGTTTGATACAAAGTGCACCGCAGGTGTATAAAATGGATGGCGCAAATAAACTGCGCTTTGCAATTAGCGAAGCCAACGCTCGCGAACGCTTAAAAATGGTCACTGCAATGATTGCAGATTTCGAAAAAAAGGTTAGCCATTAATGTTGTTTAGAAATAGTTTACTACTGCTTTGTTGCTTATATACAAGCTCGTCATTTGCAGCACGTTGGTTCGAAATAGAAGTTCTTATTTATAAACAGCGCCCAGCCCCTTATTTACAGGAAGATTTCAGTTTAAAACACGATGAGATCAAGGCAAAGCGTAGCAAAGATTTATTATCTCCTGCATACACAGCACAAGCGAAGCAAGCGTGTATTGAAGGTGATAGCCGCTTTCGCTCAAATTCGTTTACCGACTCTTTAGTGAATAGCAACCCTCACTCTAATGTATGTGACGACAGTGTTGATTTTTTAGCAAGCTATAATCAACTGCCTGTTACACCCGTTGTTGAGCCCCGTGAAGACACTGACGACATTTACTTAATGGCGCCAGAACAATTACAATTTGTTGAGCAAAAAAATCAGCTTGATAGAAAAGGCTTAACCCCTATTTTGCACACTGGCTGGCGTTTTCCTGAAATGAGTGAAAGAAACGCACCCAGTATCCGTTTATTTTCCGGTGAACACTTAGCAAAACACTCAACCCCAGTAGAGAATGAAAATAACGACTTTATAAGCCTAGTGGGCCCTACTGAGCGCTATATTCCCGACCAGTTGCAAAATGTGCCAAAGTGGGAATTTGATGGTTTAATGAAAATTTATGTTCGTCACTACCTATTTATAAACGCAGATTTTGATATTAGTCAGCGCCTAGAAAACGGTGATTACGAAAAAGCACGTTTTTCACAATTTAAACGTGTGATAAGTAACGAGATACATTATTTTGATCACCCACGTATGGGTATGATCGTGCAAATAAGACGCTACAACCATTAATGGATACAATTATGAAAAAATATATGGCAATTGCAGCAGCGGCTGCAACACTTACTTTAGCGGGTTGCTCAAAAGTAAACTTAGAGAACTACGAAAAAATTAAAATTGGCATGGATAAAACTGAGGTTGAAGCTATCTTAGGTTCAGCAGATAAGTGTGAAGAAAAGACACTACACACTAACTGCATTTGGGGTAACAAAGATAAAAATATCGAAATTACCCTAGTGTCAGACAAAGTATCGCTTTATAGCAAAACTGGTTTAGACGCTAAATAAACCCAATTGGGTGGCCAAGGCCACCCTTTCATCTTTCATCTTTCATCTTTCAGAATGTCAGTTTGTGAGTAAATACGCTCAATATTAACAATTTTGCTGCGATTTAACGTAATCTTGTAGCGCTGATACAAAGTTTCATCTTCGCTTTGTGTAAAGACTAATACCACATTTAACTGATAACGCCTCTCTACGGCTTTCTTAGAGATTTTATTACTATCTAGATGATAGAGCTTACCTTCACCCCGCTTTAAATAGCGAGCAAACGGTGCCAAGCTAAATTGCATGGTTTGTTGCAAGGTATCGTAGCCAGGTAAAAACTCTTTAGCGTTAACTTGTGTTTCGCTTGCAAAATGCAGCCACTGAGCAGCCTGTTTATTTTGATGACGTCGCTTCGAAAAAATTCTTCTTACCGTTTTCGGCAGGCGTTTAAAACTGGTGTATTCAAGCCAAATGTATTGGCTGGCAATTTTGTCTTTAGTAATGCTGTTTTTAAATTGAAACCGCCATTTTGGTCGCCCTCTTACGATAGCTCGCCAGATCACCCGTGTGATGTCTTCTTTAAATATTTCGCGAAGACCATAAATAACACCCAAGATCAAAATCAAGGTTGCTGTTACTTCGGTAAAGTTTGAGCGAGCATTTAACACAACCAACATCACAAAGGCCATGATCACTGCGGTCACCGTGCCCTTTACCATGCGTTTTAAATAACTGTTTAAGTGACGCGTGCTACGTGTAAGCACCACTCCATGCTCAATCAAACGTTGTAATAGGCGCATTTTATTAGTGATACGGTTGGCATCTTCGAGTGTTGATTGCGAATTATATTCTTGCTCATCACGATAACTGTTTTCAGCTTTGCAGAACTCTAATAAATCACTGCGCTCTTTTGCAAAATCACTACTGCGCGGCCCTTCATCCAATAGTTTCAAAAATGACTGCTCTACATGCCAACTTAAGTAGTTATCAGCGTTTTTATAAAATGGCAGCAGCTTTTCATCATCTGGGGTATAGCGTCTTAGCTTTTTCAACAAGCCTTTGGTTTGCTGGCACAACTCAATGGCTGCAGGGTAAAACTCTTCGGCTTCTTGGTGTTTTAGGGTGTCTTTAATATCTGCATTCAGCGCGAGTCGAACTTGATAACAATATAAGTTTAAGTTTTGTCGATAATCCTGTTGTTCACCTTTGTTTTTACTAACAAAGCGGCTTCTCACTAAGGGTAAGTGAATGTTGTTAGCGTTATACGCAAGGTGCGATTTAAAGTTATTATTAAAGAATGATTCTTCGCTCAGTGTTTGCGGGTTAACACTCATTTCATTCGGAATGGAGAAATACAGGTCGAGTCGTTGCTCTGTGCGTGGTTTAAGCTCAGGCTCAATAATAAAAGATAAGTTTTCGTCTTGTTTAAGCAATATCACCTCGTTTTTTAATAATGCTCCCTTAGTTTACGCGTTGATAGGCTTTCAGACAATAAAAAAGGCCCAGTAAAAACGGGGCCTTAGTAATCATTTCAAACTAGATTAGAACTTGATGTTCATACCAGCGAAGAAACGACGACCTAGTACATCGTATGTGTACGGGTCAGTGTTTGAGTCATTGTTACCTGAGTAGTAAGGTGCTTGCTTATCGAATAAGTTGTTAACACCTGCAGAGAATGACACTGTGTCGTTCAGGATGTATGAACCACTGATGTCGTGGTATACAACAGTACCAACGCTTGGTACTAGACACTCGCTGTCGTCAGCAAGACATGCGTAGCTGTCTAGGCCGTCGATCATACGTGCTTGGTATTGTGCATCCCAGTTGTCGCCAGACGCGTTAAGAGTGAAGTTAGACTTAACTTTTGCGTAGCTACCGATACCTGAAGTTACAAGACCTGTGTAATCGATTGTGCTTGTGCCTGAATCAACGATGTACTCATCAAGGATAGTTACATCAAGACCTGTGCGCCAGTTAAGACCTGCAGCTTCAAATGCGTACTTGAAGTTTACGTCGTAACCTTTAGTAGATTCATTACCAATGTTTTGTAATTGGTTGTTGAAGCTAATACGGCCAGTGCTTTGATTGAAATTGATTGCAGAAGACTGACATAGTGCAGTATCTTGGTTCTTGTATGCGCCAGTAGAAGCATCAAGACAGTTTTCAACGATGTACTGGTTGTTTACGCTTGAAATTGAGTTTTCAATTTCGATTTCGTAGTAGTCAACAGTCATTGAGAAACCGTCGAACCATTCTGGAGCGTATACGAAACCAGCAGTTACTGTATCAGCAAGCTCTGGCGTTAATTGGTCGTTACCACCAACAGTTACTTCAGCTTGGTCTTGTGCACCAGGGAAGTTAACTTGTTCGAATGAAGGTGATTTACCTTGGTAAAGCTCAGAAACTGTAGGAGCACGGAATGCAGTTGAACGAACAGCACGTAGCATTAGTTCGTCGTTTACACGCCAAGTTAGACCTAGTTTCCAAGTCTCATCAGAACCAAATGTGCTGTAGTCGAATGCACGAACAGCAGCGCTTAAGTCAACCATTTGTGCAAATGGTGCGTCAGCTAGAAGTGGAACAGCGAATTCTACGTAAGCTTCGTTTACGTCAAAACGACCACCAGTTGGTTCAACACGTGGGTCATTTGCAAGACCTTGTGAAGTTAGTGAATCTGGAACGTACCATGCTTTTTCTTCACGACGCTCGATACCTGCTGCGAAACCAACGTAACCTGCAGGAAGTTCCATTACTTCACCGTTAAGGCCAGCAGAAAGAACTAATAATTGGCTACCACCTGAGTTGTTTTCAGTGTAGTTGTACTGTGCAAGGTTGCTACCTGACCAATCTGCTTGGTTAAGTGGGTTGAAATTACCCTCTTCAATTGCATCTTGGATTGAACCCATGTTAAGTAGGTTAGTTGCGCGGTCAACTGAGTCGTTACGACCGAATACTACTGAAGTATCCCATCCCCAACCGTTGTCAAATGCACCATCAAGACCGATTACGGCACGAACAGTATCAACAACTTGCTCGTAACCTCGAGGGCCTACATCTGTCATACGACGACCGTAAGAGATGTCTTCACCGTCAGCTACACCGTGAGAAAGAAGTGAATCACCCATAGTTGCTGCATCGTACGTGAAGTCGAACCATACAGGCTGTGGAGCCATTTGTTGAGTTGACCAACGCTTAGAGTAAGTGAACTCAGAAACTAAACGCGTTTCATCAGTTACGTCAAAGTGGCCGATACCTGTAAGGTTTAAACGGCGCATTGGCGTGTAAAGGTAGCTTGTTGCTGAATAGTTATATGCATCTCCAGCAGCAGTGTAATCGTGCCATTCACCATCTGCTTGACCTTGAAGGTCTGCATTTTCAGCCCAAACGTGGCCGAAAGGTGTGTAAGAAGATCCACCACAGTAGAAGCTACCGTTTTCGTAATCTTCTTCGATTGGACAATCAGAGAAGTCACGGTCTGCTTGAGAAGCGTCGCCACGGTCTGTGTATTGTAAACCAATTACAACGTTACCACGGTCAAAGCTTGAACCCATTGTGATATCGAAAGACGTTTCGTCTGCATCGCCTTCACCAGTGATAGCACCGTTAAGGTTCATGTCTAGACCTTCGAAGTCGTCTTTTAAGATAATGTTAACAACACCAGCTACCGCGTCAGTACCATATACAGCAGATGCGCCGTCTTTTAGTACTTCAACTTGCTTGATCATTGATACTGGGATTGTGTTTAAGTCAACAGTAGATGCTGCGCCAGTACCAGAGTTGATCATACGACGACCATTTACTAGTACTAAAGTACGTTGCGCGCCTAAACCACGTAGGTCAACACGTGCGTTACCGCCTGAACCATTGTTAACAGCAGGGTTAGTCATCGCACCACTTGCTGCAGTCATTTTTTGTAGAACGCCATCGATGCTTGATGCACCCATTGCTTTGATGTCATCTGCGCCGATTAAAGTTACAGGACTAGACGTCTCCATATCGGTACGCTTAATGCGAGAACCTGTAACTTGAATTTTTTCAATAGACTCTGCTGCATCATCAGCAGCTAAAACTTGCATGCTTGAGAACATTGGGATTGCTGAAACAACAGCTAAACCAAGAATTGATTTTTTCATGTGAAAACCCTACTTGTTGGAAATTTACCTTTAGTCAGGTAGCGCTCGTTATTATTAGAATCACGAGTCAGCGGAGGGCAACTTAGGCGCAGTTAACTGAACGAAAACTGAATGAAAGACCAAATAAAAAACAACCCAAAAATGACGTACCAACTTTAGGTAATAAGGTTTCACGATGTATCAATGTTAATAGAAAAAAACACTTACACATCAGGAAAATAACATTATTAAGTAGCAAAAAAAACACGATTGAAATCAATTGCACGCACTTTGTAATCAAGTGTAATCAGAGCCCAATTAATGCTACAAATGAAATTTTTACAAGTTGATCACACAACGTTATAAAAACCGTAAAAGCTTGGTAAGACTGCTAACCATAGTTATTCACTTAAATTAACTAAATAGACAAAGTTAGTCTGATAAACAGTGTATTAGAGGATGATTTTTTGTTTTTGTTCCGTCAGTTTGTAATACCGTATAAAAATACGACTAATAAAGAACATCAAGTAAAAAAAGGTGAAGCAGAAATTGCGCTAATCACAGCTTTTAGATAATTAAAAACTGCGATCAACAATAATGAAGGAAGATGTTATCGAGTTTGAAGTGAATCGAAATAATAAAGCAATGTTTGAGGTTGATTATCGCCAGAAGTATAAGTGAGCATCATTTTCCAAGTCATAACAGGTTCAGAGCATGCGCCAACCATAGTATCAGCAACCCAAACTTGCCCTGTCTGTTTAAACTGCAGTGGAATAAAACCCATATACATGGTGACACCTTCGAGTTTTGCTGAAAGGTTTTTAGCCTCCTTTGGTAACTTTAGGTTAATCGTAAACGGTGTTTCTGGACTGATATCTGGGTTACTTAGCCAAACTTCTACATTATTAGGGTAATTGCAATGACTATTGTTCTGACAACTTGTACTTGTGCTGCCCTTATCTATACTTTGGCTATCACATGCAGCTAAAAAAAGACTAAAAAGGAACACGGGAAATAAGCTTATTCGCACTCTATTTGCCTGTATAAAAATAAAGTCAGATACTAATTAGAATGCCCAAAAAAGACAACAGGCACCTAATAATAAGTCAATAAAAATACAATCTCTGACAAAAAATAACCAACAAAGCGCTAAAATTTGATTGATGTCATAATTTTATGCAATTGACCTATCTTTTTAAGGTCAAAAATTTTATCATTTCCATCGCAAAAATAAGGGTTTCTCGAGTTTGTTTTCTGAAGCTAGCACCGCTAAGTTGGCTTTAGGTAACATGCTTGTGAAGTAATAGTAGGCCCCACTTTGAATAAAAGTGGGTAATTCATTTCTAAAACGCATTTATTGCAGCGGAAGCCAGAAAATGAGCCAAACAGTAGCATCACAAACTGAGTACAATTATAAAGTTGTACGCCAATTCGCTATTATGACAGTGATTTGGGGCATCGTTGGCATGAGTGTTGGGGTTCTGATTGCTGCCCAATTAGCTTGGCCAGCACTTAACTTTGATACACCATGGTTAACTTACTCTCGACTACGTCCGTTACACACGAACGCAGTAATTTTCGCATTTGGTACAAGTGCACTTTTTGCGACGTCTTATTACGTCGTACAACGTACATGTCAAACGCGCCTTTTCTCAGATAAATTAGCAGCCTTCACCTTCTGGGGTTGGCAACTTGTTATCGTACTAGCAGCGATTACCTTACCATTAGGTATCACAAGCTCAAAAGAATACGCAGAACTTGAATGGCCAATCGATATTCTTATCGCCGTTGTTTGGGTAACTTACGCAGTGGTATTCTTTGGTACGTTAATCAAGCGTAAAGTATCGCACATCTATGTTGCGAACTGGTTCTACGCTGGTTTCATCATTACTGTTGCCGTTTTACACATCGTAAACAGCATGGCAATTCCAGTTTCACTTACTAAATCATACTCTATCTACGCAGGTGCTGTAGATGCAATGGTTCAGTGGTGGTACGGTCACAACGCTGTTGGTTTCTTATTAACTGCTGGTTTCTTAGGTATGATGTACTATTTCGTACCAAAACAAGCAGGCCGCCCTGTTTATTCTTACCGTTTATCGGTTGTTCACTTCTGGGCTCTTGTTTCTTTATACATCTGGGCAGGTCCTCACCACCTACATTACACTGCGCTTCCAGACTGGACGCAAAGCTTAGGTATGGTTATGTCAGTTATCCTATTCGTTCCATCTTGGGGTGGTATGATCAACGGTATCATGACGTTATCAGGTGCATGGCATAAACTACGTACTGACCCAGTACTTCGTTTCTTAGTTGTTTCTCTATCTTTCTACGGTATGTCTACGTTCGAAGGCCCAATGATGGCTATTAAGTCAGTTAACGCGCTTTCTCACTACACTGACTGGACTGTAGGTCACGTACACTCAGGTGCACTAGGTTGGGTTGCAATGATTTCTATCGGTGCTATCTATCACCTAATCCCTGCACTATTCTCACAAGGCCGTATGTACAGTGTTAAACTAGTTAACACGCACTTCTGGTTACACACTGTGGGTGTTGTTCTATACATCGTAGCAATGTGGATCTCTGGTGTAATGCAAGGTCTAATGTGGCGTGCAGTAAACTCAGACGGTACGTTAATGTACAGCTTTGTACAGTCATTAGAAGCTTCGTATCCGTTCTATATCATGCGTTTCCTAGGCGGTGTATTCATCGTAACAGGTATGCTAATTATGGCTTACAACGTTTATCGTACTATTGCAGCGAAGAAAGATTCGCTTCAACTAGACGCTGACGCACAATTGGCATAATGGAGTAGCACGATGAGCAATAATAATTCACAAAACAAACACGAAATAGTCGAAAAGAACGTTGGCCTAATGGCTATCTTGACTGTCTTTGCAATCAGCTTTGGTGCATTAGTTGAGATTACTCCACTCATGTTCCAAGACGATACGACTAAACCTGTTGATGGCTTACGCCCTCTTACAGCGTTAGAAATGGAAGGCCGTGATATCTACGTGCGTGAAGGTTGTTACAACTGTCACTCACAAATGATTCGTCCTTTCCGTGACGAGGTTGAGCGTTACGGTCACTACTCTGTAGCTGGTGAGTCAGTATGGGATCACCCATTCCAATGGGGTTCTAAGCGTACTGGTCCTGACTTAGCGCGTGTTGGTGAGCGTTACTCAGACGATTGGCACCATGCTCACTTAATGGATCCACGTGCAGTGGTTCCTGAGTCAAACATGCCAGCGTTTCCTTGGTTAGACGAAAACAGAGTCGATACGACCCATACACTTAAAAAGCTTCAAATATTCCGTGATAGCTTCGGAATTGATAAAGCGAGCGACCGTTACGACGGTAAAGGTTACGGAAGTGACGAAGAGCTACAAGCTGACATTGCGAAAATCGAAGCCATGAACGGTGGTCAAGGTGCAACTGAAATGCAAGCTCTAATCGCTTACTTACAACAGCTTGGCACACACTTGAAGTAATTATTATGGATTACGGAACATACAGAGGCATTTTGACTCTGGTAATTTTAGTACTGTTTATTGTGATTGTTGTATGGGCATACAGCAAGCGTAGCAAACGCCGTTTTGACGATGCTGCTAATGCCATATTTGAAGATGAAAAAAAACACAACAACACAATCTCTAATGAGGAAAAGGAGTCTGAGAAATGACTAGCTTTTGGAGTATATGGGTTATTGTATTAACCCTAGCGTGTCTTGCTATCATCTTCGGCCTACTTCTGTGGAACTTAAAAAACTACGCAGGTGTGAAAGAAGGCGAAAGCTGTGGTCACGAATTTGACGGCATTGAAGAACTTAACAACCCACTACCAAAATGGTGGACTTATATGTTCTTCGCGACATTTATTTGGTCTGTATACTACCTTGCTGCTTACCCAGGTTTAGGTAACTGGGAAGGTTTAGGTAAATGGACAAGTTCTAACCAAGGTATTACCTCTTTAGCTGAGTCTAAAGAAGCGACTGAACAAGCATTAGCTAACGGTGAGAACGTTCAATTAGACCAAGAATTTATCGCTGCTGATGAGCGTTTTGGCCCAATCTTTGAGTCATTCGCAAAACAAGATATTGAAACACTAGTTAAAGACGAAAAAGCGCTTGAGATTGGTCAACGTTTATTCTCTCAAAACTGTGCACAATGTCATGGTTCAGATGCACGTGGTGGTCAAGGCTTCCCTAACCTAACAGATAACGATTGGTTATACGGCGGTTCACCAGACAAGATCAAAGAAACACTTCTTTACGGTCGTGTTGCTGCGATGCCACCTTGGGGTGATGCGCTTGGCGAGCAAGGCATTAAAGAAATGACTGCTCACGTACTTAGCCTTTCTGGCCGTACTGTTAACCAAAAAGACGCTGCTGCAGGTGCTGCTAAGTTTGCAATGTGTGCTGCGTGTCACGGTGCTGACGGTAAAGGTTCAGTTGCACACAATTTACCATTTGGTGCACCTAACCTAACAGATAACATCTGGTTATACGGTGGTTCTAAACGTGCTGTTGAAGAAACACTAATCAATGGCCGCGCCGGTGTAATGCCAGCATGGAAAGACATTTTAGGTGAAGATAAAGTTCACTTATTAACAGCGTACGTTTACAGCTTATCGCAAGATAAATAACCACGCGGTTAATAAAATGTATAAACAATTAATCTTTTAATTCAATAGATTAATTAAGATCAAAAAAGCCTCCATCTGGAGGCTTTTTTTTAGTCTTTTGCTTTTAAATCCGATAAAATGCGTACAACGTTTTTAAAGGTATAAGTACTATGAAACCCACTCCTTGGTATAAAAACTTTTGGCCATGGTTTTTAATCTCTTTTCCTCTTGCAGCTATCATCGGCTGTGCTGGTCTTATTTATATGGCAATTGGCAACGGCCCAGATATGGTTGTTGACGATTATTATAAAAAAGGCAAGGCAATTAACCTTGAACTCAGCAAATTTAATAAAGCAAAAGCACTTTACTTACATGGCAATTTAAATGTTGCAGACGACAAAGTAACATTCACTTTCACCAAGGGTGATGCAAGCAATGTTCACTCTTTAAAAATGTCTTTTTATCATCGCACCATTAAAGCCAATGACTTTGATGTAAGCTTAATGAAAAACGCCCATGGCGATTTTACTGCCCTACTCGACACCCATGTTGACGGTGCATACACAGTGTTTATTGAACCAATCGATAACAGTTGGAAACTTAAAGAAGATGTCATTTTGCCAACTGATAAAACGATTTCGATTAGCCCTGAATATAAGTAGTAAACTCTAATGTCCGATAATTGCTTTCATTGTCTTGAAAGTGTGCCAAAAGGCTTTAATGCGACTGTCGAAATAGACGGTAAGGCACAACCTATGTGTTGTATTGGTTGCCAAACGGTTGCTGAGAATATCGTCGCCCAAGGCATGACCGATTATTATAAATTTAGAACTGTACGCTCTGGTAAAGTTGAACAGCTTGTTCCAGAGCAACTCGAGTTGATTAAAAGTTACGATAACGAAGATATTCAAGACGAGTTTATTTCAGCCACTAATGATTTATCAGAAGTACTATTAACGGTTGAAGGCATCACCTGTGCTGCCTGTGCTTGGTTAATCGAAAAACAACTACTTAACTTAAAAGCAATCAAACGTGTTGATGTAAATACTTCGACCAACCGTGCCATGATCCAATGGGATAAATCGGTTACACCGCTTAGCCAAATTATCACCTCATTACATGAAATCGGCTATAAAGCCTATCCGTTTCAGGCAGACCTTGAAGCAAGCCAAAAACAGCAAGCCGCGAAAGCTTATATCCGCCGTTTAGGGGTTGCCGGTCTGATGACCATGCAAGTAATGATGTTTGCTTTTGCCATGTATTTTGGCATGTTCTCTGGTATGGAAGAGAACTTCGAGCAGTATTTTCGCTGGATAAGCTTAGTACTTGCATCTCCAGTTATTCTTTACAGTGCCCTACCATTCTTAACCAATGCCATTAATGGTTTAAAAGCCAAACAGCTGAATATGGACTTACCAGTCTCATTAGCTATTTTTGGTGCTTATGGGGCAAGCTGTTATGCCACATTAATGTCGGTTGGCGAAGTTTATTTTGAATCTATCTGTATGTTTACCTTCTTATTATTATTAGGTAAATATTTAGAATTTAGAGCCCGTTTAAAAGCCAGTGAATTTACCGCTAACTTGCAAAAGTTACTGCCTCTTACAGCTCGTATCATCGATGAGAATAACCAAGAATCGATAATTGCGGCCAAAAAACTAAAACTGGGTGATGTTGTATTAATCAAAGCAGGCGAGACTATTCCTGCTGATGGTATTGTTACAAAAGGTCAAACAACCGTTGATGAAGCCATGATGACGGGCGAGCATCAACCCGTTAATAAGTTTGTCAGCCATCAAGTTTACGCAGGAACGATTAACCACGATGGCGTGATCAGTATTGAGATCAACAAAATCGGTCAAAATACCTTGCTTAATCAAATTATTAAGTTGCAACACACAGCGTTAACCAAACGCCCGCGATTAGTTGAGATCACAGATAAAGTAGCACAGTGGTTTGTTGCCTGCTTATTAGTATTTGCCTCAATAACAGCGATTGGTTGGTATCAAATAGACCCCGAGCATGCCTTTTGGGTGACTATTTCTGTACTTGTTGCAACCTGCCCTTGTGCGCTTAGTTTAGCGATTCCAACAGCCCTAACTTGTGCAGTTGCAAGCTTAACAAAGCGTGGGATTTTAATTAAGCAAGCCCACGTATTAGAAACGCTACCACAATTAACTGATATCGCCTTTGATAAAACAGGTACCTTAACGCAAGGTCGCTTTACCATTGAACGCGTTGAGCTAGTAAACAGCCAGTACAGTGAAGCTGATGCATTACGCTTATCTGCCCAACTTGAAAGCTTCTCTGAGCACCCTATAGCTAATGCATTTGCTGGTTTCAACGACTCAATAAACCCAATTGAGAATGTGACTATCGAACCGGGTAAAGGCATTACCGCTTTACTCAATGATCAACACCTTGCGATAGGTAAAAGCGGTTGGTTTGATACCGAAAAAGCTGATGCTCAAGCAACCTTGTATATCGATAAACAAGTCATTGCGCGCTTTTACTTAGCAGACAGCTTACGTGATAACGCAGAAAAACTGGTTACTACACTTCATTCACAACAGCTCAAATGCCATATGTTAACGGGCGATGCCTCTAACAGTGGTGAGCGAATTGCAAAACAGCTAAATTTAGATACCGTGCATGCAGCATGCAGCCCTCGCGATAAACAAGCCCATGTTGAAACATTGGCAGCTAAAGGTGCCATTGTTGCTATGGTGGGTGATGGCGTGAATGACAGCCCGGTATTTGCCAGTGCCCATTTATCTATCGCAATGGAAACCGGCGCTGATATTTCCAAAAATAGTGCTGATGTGGTATTACTCAATAGTGATCTAACGGCTATAGAACATTTGCTTACTGTCTCGAAAAAGACGCGCCGTATTGTTAAGCAAAACTTGGCATTATCACTTATTTACAATGGTTCGGTTTTACCATTGGCAGCCCTTGGGCTCGTAGCTCCTTGGATGGCCGTCATCGGTATGTCTGCAAGCTCCATTTTGGTTATTACCAACTCATTAAGGTTATTAAAACTATGAGTATCATCTATATGCTTATCCCAATTGCCATTTTATTTGTGCTAATTGCAATTGGGGTATTCTTTTGGGCTGTAAAAAGCGAGCAGTTTTCTGATTTAAATAAACAGGGTCACAGTATTCTGTTCGAAGACGATAAAGAGCAGCATAACAAAAGTAATGATTGATCCGCTGTTTATTAGTGCATTTATAATGGGCTTGTTAGGCAGTGGTCACTGCCTAGCTATGTGTGGCGGCATTGCCAGTAGTTTACAACTTGCTGCCAACAAAAACCGTGCAGTGAGCTTTTCGGTTGCTTATAACCTAGGCCGCGCACTCAGTTATATGCTTGCCGGTGCTCTTGTAGCAGGAATTAGTAGTCGCTTTGCAGCGCAAAATACTTCTATATCGATAGCGTTGTCGTTTTTGAGTGGTATTTTTATGCTACTAGTTGGGGTTTACATAATGCGCTTAGCGGCAACCCTACAGTGGCTAGAAAAACTAGGCAAGGCGCTAATATGGCAGCATTTAGCTAAACTCAATCGTTTTTTATTACCGGTCGATACAACCCCTAAAGCCTTGCTTTATGGCGCTTTGTGGGGTTGGTTACCCTGTGGCCTAGTTTATTCTGCGTTAACCTGGGCACTCACAAGCCCATCAGCTCTTCACGGTGCAGGCGTAATGTTATTTTTTGCTTTGGGAACTTTTCCAGCAATGATCAGTGTTGGTCTTGTTAGTCAAAAAATAAATACTCTTTTTAACCATGTTTGGATAAGGGTTATTCTAGGCAGCGTAATAATATGGTACGGTATATACTTATTAATTATAGCAACCGATAAGTTAGTTCATTAACCTAAAGTTGTTAACCTATTTGAATGGATTTGATGTATGGACTTCTCACAAAACAAGTCAAAAGGCTTATGCACAATTAGCTGTAATAATTGCAGTATCAGCCAGCTATGTTTGCCATTTTCATTAAACGGTCAAGAAATGGATCGTCTCGATGAAATCATCGAACGTAAAAAGCCTCTACACAAAGGTGATTATTTATTTGAGTCTGGCGAAAGCTTAAATGCTATTTATGCGGTACGCTCTGGTTCATTTAAATCGTATACCTTGTCTGAGCAAGGTGATGAGCAAATTACTGGCTTTCACTTGGCTGGTGATTTAGTCGGTTTCGATGCAATCAACAAAATGGCTCATCAAAGCTTTTCGCAAGCCCTTGAAACTTCAATGGTATGTGAAATTCCATTCGATACTCTAGACGAATTAGCAGGTAAATTACCTAAGCTACGCCAACAAATTATGCGTTTAATGAGTAATGAGATTAACTACGACCAAGAAATGTTATTGTTACTCAATAAAAAGTCAGCTGAAGAGCGTCTAGCAAGTTTTATTTATAATCTTGCAGAGCGTTTTGGTGAACGTGGTTTCTCACGTAAAGAATTCCGTTTAACCATGACACGTGGTGAAATCGGTAATTATTTAGGCCTTACTGTTGAAACAATTAGCCGCCTTTTAAGCCGCTTCCAAAAAGCGGGCTTTATTAAAGTTGAAGGCAAATTTATCACCATTTTGGACCAGCAAGCGCTTGCAGCAACAGCAGCGATTAAATGTAAATAGAGTTTGATTTAACGCAACTTTATATTGTTTGCCCCTTTAACTGTTCTAAATTTAGGTTACACTCAAAGTACTACTTTTTGCGGAACAGTTAAGGAGCAGCACATGGACGCAATTAAACGAATTTTAGCAGTTATAGACCCAACCAAAGAGCAGCAACATAGTTTAAGCCGCTCAATTGATCTAGCCAAAAAATCTGGCGCGACCATCACCGCTTTCCTCAGTATCTACGACTTCTCTTATGAAATGACCACTATGCTTTCTGCTGATGAGCGTGAAGCAATGCGCGAAGCCGTAATAAAAGACCGCCAAGAATGGTTAAACGAGCAGATTGCCCTTTACCCAGAGCTTACCATTGATAGCTGTGTGGTTTGGCATAACCGCCCTTACGAAGCCATTATCAATACCGTGATCAACGATGGTTTTGACCTTGTTGTCAAAGGCACCCATCAACACGACACACTTAAGTCTGTTATTTTCACCCCAACTGACTGGCACCTCATTCGTAAGTGCCCTGCTCCAGTATTGCTTGTTAAAGAAAAAGAGTGGCCGGCAAAAGGCAATATTTTAGCTGCTGTAAACGCCGTGAGTGAGAATGAACAACACCTTGAACTTAATAAACGTATTATTAATGACGCTCGTTTCATTTGTGATTTAGCCAACGCAACGCTTAACCTTGTGAATGCCTACCCAGCAACGCCAGTTAATATCGCTATTGAAATTCCTGAGTTTAACCCTGGTGTTTACAACGAATCAGTTAAAAAACATCACTTTGAATCAACGCTTTCATTAGCTGAAGGCTTTGATATTGACCAAGCTCATTGCCATATTGAAGAAGGTTTACCTGAAGATGTTATTCCTGATGTGGCTGCACGCCTCAACAGCGAATTAGTAGTGATTGGTACAGTTGGACGTACTGGCTTAAGTGCAGCGCTTGTCGGTAACACAGCAGAGCATGTTATTGATAGCCTTGACTGCGATGTATTAGCCCTAAAACCAGACGGCTATGTAAGCCCACTTGCTAAATAAGCTATTGAATAGATATTAAAAAAGCCCCTGTTTGGGGCTTTTTTATATATACAGTTTAAGAGTTTTATATATTTGTTACATCAATAAATAATGATTCATCAATGTTTGTTGATGAGACCACCGCCTCGCTAAAGTCATAGCTTTCACGATTGCCTTCTCTATCAAGTGGTAAATTTTCAAAATCAAATAAGTTTCTGTCTGCAAGCTGGCTTGGGCTAACATTTTGTAAAGACTTAAAGATACTCTCAACACGACCTGGAGTTTTCTTATCCCACTCTGTCAGCATCGCTTTGATTGATTGACGCTGCAAGTTTTCTTGTGAGCCACATAGATTACAAGGAATGATCGGGAAGTCTTTGTGCTCAGCGTATTTAATTAAATCTTTTTCACGGCAATATGACAACGGACGGATTACCACGTTACGTTCATCATCAGAGCGCAATTTTGGTGGCATCGCTTTTAGTCGTGAACCATGGAACATATTTAAGAACATTGTCTCAACGATATCATCCATGTGATGACCAAGCGCTAGTTTGGTTGCACCAATTTTTTCTGCAAATGAATAAAGTGTGCCGCGACGAAGTCGTGAACACAGACCACAGGTAGTTTTTCCCTCTGGTACTTTTTCTTTTACTACTGAGTAAGTATCTTTATCGACGATGTAATATGGAATATTTAGCGTTTCAAAGTAATCAGGCAAAATGTGCTCAGGAAAACCAGGTTGCTTCTGATCAAGGTTTACCGCAATCACTTCAAATTTAATTGGCGCTGCTTTTTGTAAATTAAGCAAAATATCTAGCATTGCAAAAGAATCTTTACCACCACTGATACATGCCATAACAACATCACCGTCTTCGATCATGTTATAATCAGTAATTGCGGTACCAACATGCCTTCTTAGACGCTTTTGAAGTTTATTAAATTCAAGAGTTTCTTTTCTAGTATCAGTTTGATTCATTTGCTCTGCTCATACAGGCTTTACTAAGCCATGTTTCATAGTAAAAAGTTCGGCGTGGATTATACGGACTTTTTGAGCGAGTTGAAATGATTAGCGTGGGATAATTAAAACGCTTCTCTCGTTGAGATACCACGTACAGCACAGCGCTTTCGGAATGAAGGTTAAGGATTCAGGTTATTTATATTTAAAACAGGTTAAGTGGTGTTTTCTGGATTTACTAAATAATTTATATGAAACAACAATTAATCTAAAACGTTCGAAGCAGCTACTTCCGCCTCGATTATGGCTCTATGCGCTTTTAAACCAATATTTGTTGAATAAAAATCTGCTGCTATTTTAAGCTCTTGTGGTGATAATAAACTAAGAATTTTAAGCTTAAAAGCCATCTTGGCGGCACTCATGTCTGTTGGCTCTGCCAATACCGATGTCCCCATCGCATTTATCAACAATTGCTTTTGACTTTCAGGTAAATCTTTTAGTGTATCTGCTAATATTTGCTTTGTATCGACCTCTATAATACCACCAAGGCCATTGAAGATTTCATCCATTTTCAATGCATTATAGAACCGTTCAAATTCTAATTCTGCATTTGGCTCAGACTGAGCCGAACACACGATAAATGGCAACGAAAACAAAATCAGCAAACAAACTCTCATTTAATTATCCTTATTTTTTAGTTTTACAACTTAGTCGAAAGCCAAATAGCAAATTTAGTGGAGTGCTTAACGACTAATCTGATTGGTGAATAATAAAGTGAACTTGAACCATTCACTTTGCCTAGGTTCTGGTGTTCAATTTCATCTTGTTGAATGCTTAGTACCGTTTGATATGCGCTTTTATTATTTTTCTCTAAATAGCTTAATTGCCATTCTAGATGATGAAGAACCGTTGATTCAACGGCTTCTGTACACACCCAAATTGCTTTACGGCCAAATAAAGCAGTAATCAAACCTAAACAATAACCACCCAAAGACCAAAACCAGATTGCGTGGCAATGCCGTACTTTATGTTCCTTTAACCAACAATCAAAAGTTTTGAAATGCTCGATTTCATGATTTAGCATTTCTTTAAGCTGTACAGAGATATCTTGATATAAAAACTTAGCGACAAATAACTGAGCCTTATAAATGCTTATCGCCCCAAATTCACCTGCATGATCAACACGCACAATTCTAGCGACTTCTTTTGAGATCATCTTAATTGCTTACTGTGCATTTATTACGGGAAGCTGTACAAGCAAGATCAGGCCAGTCATCTCTACCCCAGCAATACTTATCATTTCTAAGTGGTTTTAGATGCCAAACTACTGGCTTGCCCTTATTATCTAAACGAGTTTCATTTTCAAGCTGCACACGGACTAAATTTTTCTCTGCTGAGAGAATATTATAAACGAAGGTTTTTCTCGCTTCAGACTCAGAAATATAGCCCTGTTCGTCATATGAGATTTCTAATGTGTTGTTTTTGAAAGCTACGGTATGAAAATTAGCTTCACAAACTGGGCTATTTGTAGACTGCCATGAGCCTTGCAACTTAGTTTGCATTTCTTGGTTGATAAGTGAATGACTACTACACGCTGAACATAGCAGTAAAATAACAAAAATAGACGCTAAAGGTTTCATTAAGATGCTTTTAAGTCCCTGAAAAATTGACATTTAGCATATCGAGAATCGTAAAAATGTCCAGCGATACGCTTAATAAAAACAAAGGGCACAATAGCCATGTGCCCTTTGTTAACTTTAAGCGCTTTTAGTTTTAGCTTTTTTATTCTTTGCCAATCGTTTGGCACGTTTTATAGCCGATTTTTTCGACGCATTTTTCTGCGCAATTTTTAACACTTTAGCCTCTTTTAATTGCTTTTTTGCTGCTTTAAAGCGCTTTTTAGCATTTTCAGCTAGGTTCTCAGCTTCGCTGGCACACTCTACAGCTGCTTGTGCTTTTAGTGCTGCATCTTTTGCAAGTTCAGTGGTTCTTGCCACTTCTTTTTTACTCTTTTCAAGAATTTTTTCGAGCTTAGCAAGACGTTTCTCAAATACTGACTGTGAATTTTGCATAGTATTCTCCTTCACTGGCGTATAGACATGCGGGTAGGTTCGGTAACAATAAGCGAGTCGACACAATTTACTACATCGTGATCTTTCTCCGGGTAATCTAAACAACTTAAGAAGTGGCGCATACAGTTGATACGCCCGCGCTTTTTATCATCAGAACGAATTTGTGTCCAAGGTGCATCCTTAGTGTGGGTATGGAACATCATGGCATCTTTAGCATCACTATAATCATGCCATTTAGCCAGTGATGCCATATCAACTGGGCTTAGCTTCCATTGTTTGAGTGGGTCGTTTTGGCGCGATTTAAAACGTCTAAATTGCTCTTCTCTACTGACCGAAAACCAATATTTAAATAGCTTAATACCGCTATTCACCAACATACGCTCAAGTTGAGGTGTTTGACGCATAAACTCCAAATATTCGTGATCATCGCAAAACCCCATTACCTTCTCAACACCGGCTCGGTTATACCAAGAACGATCGAAAAGTATGATTTCACCCTTAGTAGGTAAGTGGTTAATGTAACGCTGGAAGTACCACTGATCTCGCTCTCTAGTAGTTGGCTTTTCTAAGGCTACCACGTGTGCCCCGCGAGGATTTAAATGCTCCATAAAACGCTTTATAGTGCCACCTTTAGCTGCCGCATCTCGACCTTCAAATAAAATCACAATTTGTTGTTCGGTCTCTTTTACCCAGCCTTGCATTTTTAAAAGCTCGATTTGCAATTCGTGTTTATGGCGCTCGTATTCAACTACGTCCATTTTGCGTTTATATGGGTATTTACCGTCAGCATTCCACTTTAAGCTTGGGTTTTTAACATCTAGATCAAAAACCACATCCTGTTTAGCATTGTGTTCGGATAAATTCTGCTGTTTTACTGATACAGGTTCGACATTGACTGTCTGCATAACGACTCCTATTAAACTATAACTACCTATATTGAGAACTTTATAGTTTTACTTTAAGCCAGTTATAGCTAAGTAACTTGATCTAAATCTATATTTTCATTCCTTAAAAATTCATTTAAAAATAGAAAGTTAGCACTTAATAATTAAGTAAAGATCAGGCTAGCAATATACAATCAAGTCTTTTTTCTATAATAAAAAACAATCAGAGAAAACTAATACATTCCGACTATTTCTATGTTTCAAAACACACTGAACCTTAAATACACAGCAATACAAATAGTTAGGAAAAATATGAATCAAGGGAATAATTTAGAGCAAAGAAACAGTCATAGTAATTGTACTAACTACGATGAATTTTCAATTTTGCTCATACGTCTAAATGCTGAGATAAACTTTTGAAAAAAGAAACATAAGAACTATCTGCTTCACAACGAAAAAAGGACCTAATTAAGGTCCATTTTGTCGAAGTTTAAACGCTTTTAGCCAAAATATAGTCGCTATTTAACAATCCAAGGTGTGGCGCTGATAAGCTCAGCATGACTGCTTAACACTGTGTTATCGTCTTTCCAGTCGTCTGTTACTTTTATTGAACAACGCAGCTCTTTACAGCTAACGCCATTTGCCGAGATAGCGTCTTGGCCATTAAATTTAAGTACAACACCTTGTTGTTCAGGCAGCAAAAACCACATTAATTTGCTGACAAAAAAGCCCGACAAATCAGATAACAGCTCGTCAAATTCTTCATTTAACGTATATAAGTTCGCTTTACTGAGTTCAAAATCTGCCAAATCAGTCGCTTCAATCTGTAACTTTAATTGGCATTCATGTTTAGGGTTTTCTGGTTGCACAACAATAACAGCTTTATCTGTATCTAATTGCTTATCAAAAGGTAAAAGTAACTGAGCTTTATCTGTATAAGTTAGGTCAAACTCTTGTTTTTCTGTAATTATTTTACCTGATTTAATAGTGCATACTTCGCTACTAGCAATATCAGACAAATAAAAGTTAACTTGAGCGTATTGAAACTCACCTTTATTCACGACTTTTAAACGATCATAAAAGCCATCATAAGCAATAACAAATTCAGTTGCTGCGGCTTTAGAGGAAACCGCGCTTAGCGCAACCGCAATAGTTGCAACTTTTAACCATGGAAGGAGTTTATTCATCAAAGTAAGCTCTATTTTGATTTATCATAGTGTTTAATTCATCAATATATGCTTCACGGCGCTCAGAGTATGATAACAAACCTTGTGTTAACTTGGTTGCTTCTATAGGTTTTTGCTGGCGACGTAAATCGGCACGAATTAATCGTAAATCTTTATACGCAGCATGGGTATTAATATTTTTAAAATATGAGCTTACAGCAGCACGTACCGATTTAAATGCTGTCACTTCATGGGCCGCTTCGTTAGCACGGCGACGAGGAACCATGCCACAACCCTTTTTGTAACACCATTGACCGAAAAAGTTTAAACCAATGCGTGCAAAGCGTGACGTGCCCCATGCTGATTCATTTGCTGCTTGCATTAGCGCAAGCTCTTTAGGAATGATATCAACTCGACGTAGTGCTTGGGTTAGCGATAAAGTATCAATAGTATTAGGCAACTTGTAGCTGGTAAGAATTTTTTTAATATCTGACTTTTGCTTGCTCGTAAGCGGCTCATTGTACTCAAGCATCATGCGCGCAATTTCTAGTTTAGCTCGCTGCTGTAAAATTTTTTTATTTTCGGCCTCAACATGTGGGCGAATAAAATCAAAAAAAGCATGTTTCTTTTCTTTTACATCAGTAAATGCTGCAAAGTCAGGCAGTTTTACATTATGTAATGGTTTTTCTTTTTTGATTACGCGCTGGGTTCCGGTAGGCGTGCTCTGAGTTTGTTCAGATTCTTCAACTGTCACTTCTTTTTCGATAAATGGCGAAAATAACGCCCATGCAAAAAAAGCGGTTAATAAAGCTCGAAAAACGTACTTAAGCATGTATTCTCTCAAATAAACTACTACTCATGTGCGGTTAACTCACGCACACACAAAGGCGAAGTATACCAAAGCAGATGATTTTTAGCGAATTCAGCACTATAAAACCACCCATAAAAGGGACAAACTATTGACGTAACAGTGTAGTTTGCTCGCAATTTTCAAGCGCTTGCGTATACTGAAAAGTAAGCAAACAAGGAATAGGTAGGTTATTTTTATGTGCCAATCTTGGCAAGCTCGCATTATTAATCAACAAAAATATCGTCCAAACGATAACCGCTCAGCTTGGCAGGTTGACCGCTCTAGAATCATACACGCCGCAGCATTTAGGCGTTTGCAGGCCAAAACTCAGATTATGGGTATTGGCTTAAATGATTTTTATAGAACTCGTCTTACTCATTCTTTAGAAGTTGCCCAAATTGGCAGTGGTTTATTACGCCATTTGAAAAAGCAGCACCCTGAATTTACGAATTTTCCTAGCGGTAGTTTACTCGAAACCTTATGCCTTGCTCATGATATTGGCCACCCTCCTTTTGGTCATGGTGGTGAAATAGCATTAAATTACATGATGCGCGATCATGGTGGCTTTGAAGGTAACGCGCAAACACTTAGAATTGTCTCTAAGCTTGAGCCCTATTCAAATGGCTATGGCATGAACTTAACCAGGCGCACCTTGTTAGGTTTTATTAAATATCCAGCCTTCATTGATGATTTGTGGCACAGCATTCCACCTTTGAGCGAGCAGCGTAGCTTTATTAAAGCTGACCATTGGCGACCAGCTAAGGGGTTATACACCGACGATAAAGATATTTTCGACTGGATCATGGAGCCACTGTCTAATAACGATAAAGCACTGCTGAGCAGTCATTATAAGGTTGATGAATTTAGAGCCAAAACCCACTATAAATCGATAGACTCAGCAATTATGGAATTAGCTGACGATATTGCGTATGCCGTTCACGATTTAGAAGACGCTATAGCAACAGAGGTTTTAACGTTGGCTGATTGGCAAAATCATGCCCTTGTACAACTACAAGAGCTTGACTCTGCGTGGCTAACCACTCATTTAAGCTCGATAACCGCCAGACTCTTTTCTCATCACGAGTATGAGCGTAAAGACGCCATTGGTGAGTTGGTAAACACCTTTATTATTAACGCTCAGTTAGTTGTACAAAACGCAGATTTCGAATCTGAAATATTACAATACACGGTGAGTCTTCCAGATGAATTTGCCGAAATTCTTAACGTGCTAAAACATTTTGTTTTTAAACGCTTAATTCGTGAGCCAAAGATGCAGCAAGTGGAGTTTAAAGGGCAAAACCTGCTGATTGAATTATTTAGTGCTTTTGCCAGCGACCCAATGCGCTTATTACCAGAAACAACGCAAGAAATGTGGCTAAATGCGCACCAACAAGGCGATAATGCGATGCGCATAATCTGTGATTATTTGTCAGGAATGAGTGACGAATACGCCTACAAAACCTATCAGCGTTTGTTTTTGCCCTCTGCTTAAGTAATTTTTGAACACTATTTGATAGTGTTCTAAAATCAAGCAGGTTATTAATAAATAATCGCACTTCTTTAGATGCATTCTATTTAACATGGATTGAAATAATGCTCAAAAAATACCTGCTCATTAGTGCAGCTGTTGCAAGTTCATTTGCTTGCTATAGCACAGAAACACTTCCAGATCCGCTTCTCGAAGAGCGCGGCATAATAATTAAAGATGCAACCCACTTTGATTGGGTGCGACTTAATTCTGGCGAATGGCTCAAAGGCGAGCTTGTCTCTTTGTACGACAAAGAAGTTGAGTTTGACAGCGACATTCTTGATACATTAATGATTGATCGCGAAGATATTTATATGATTATTTCAGATCGCCATCATACGGTTCGCTTTAACGATGGCAACGAGCTCAGTGGTACACTTAATATATCGGGCGGTTATGTAAAAGTTGGCGAACAAGAAGCTAAATACCGTTATCGCGATTTAGTCTCAATTGCTCCCTCAGTTGAAAGCGAACTTAGTGCATGGACTGTAAAGTTATCCATGGGTGCAGATTTGGCCCGTGGAAATACTGACCAAACTGAATATTCTATTAAAGCTGACATAAAGCGCCGTACTGCTTCAAGTCGATTTTTATCTGAGATTTTAGGCTATCGCACTACCAGTGATGATCAAATTACTAAAAACAATATTCGTGCTAACGGTACATTTGACTGGTTTTACACACAAAAAATGTATTATCGCCCTATTTTCTTCGAATACTATCGTGACCCGTTCCAAAATATCGCCAATAAATACACTGTCGGCGCCGGTGTTGGTTATTATGTGATAGATACCGACAAAACAGAATGGGATTTTACAGCGGGGCCTGCTTATCAAAAAACCCAATTTGACACTGTAGCAGCTGGAGAAGATAAGAGTAACTCATCAATGTCTTGGTTTATTTCTACAAATTATGAGTTAGAAATCACTAAGAAAATCGATTTTTCATTAAATTATCGCTACCTAACTGCAAGCAGTGATGCTGGCGGTGACTCACAATATGCTTTGGCTGCGTTTGAATTTGAAATCACAGATGATATCGATTTTGATGTGTCATTAGTTTGGGATTACCTTGCCGACCCGATTGCCGATGAAAACGGTGTAGTACCAGAAAAAGAAGATTACAAAATGATTTTCGCATTGGGTATCGATTTATAATATCAATTCGCTTGATCGATACAAAAACGCCGAGCTAAGCTCGGCGTTTTTAATTTTAGTTAAGTAATATATACATTACCTTATAGCGATTTAACACCCATGTTGTATAGGGTAAAACCATAAATATCAGCGTATTGATCGATGATCTTACTTGTTGGTGTTCCTGCACCATGACCTGCATTTGTTTCAATGCGAATAAGATACGGATTTTGTTTCGCACCTTTTTCTTGTAGCTCTGCTGCAAACTTAAATGAATGCGCAGGCACAACACGGTCATCATGATCCCCTGTTGTCACTAAGGTTGCAGGGTAGCTAACACCTTCTTTTACATTGTGAACTGGTGAGTAGCCTTTTAAGTAATCAAACATTTCTTTACTTTGTTCACTCGTACCGTAGTCATACGCCCAACCAGCACCGGCTGTAAAGGTGTGGTAACGCAGCATATCTAAAACACCTACAGCAGGAAGCGCAACTTTAAATAGCTCAGGGCGCTGTGTCATAACCGCACCAACTAATAAGCCACCATTTGAGCCACCACGTACCGCTAAGTAATCAGGTGAGCTGTATTGTTTTTTGTTTAAGTACTCAGCCGCAGCAATAAAGTCATCAAATACATTTTGTTTCTTAAGCTGTGTACCATTTACATGCCATTCTTTACCGTATTCGCCACCACCACGAATATTAGCAACAGCATAGATGCCACCGTGCTCAAGCCACGCCGCTACTGTAGGGCTATAACTTGGTGTTAGACTTACGTTAAAGCCACCATAGCCATATAAAATAGTCGGATTTTTACCGTTAAGCTCAGTGCCTTTTTTGTACGAAATAATCATCGGAACTTTGGTGCCATCTTTTGATGTATAGAACACTTGTTCAGAGATATATTCTTCGCTATTAAATTTAGCGCCCGACTTGCGGTACACTTCAGACTTACCTGATTCAACATCAAACGAATAGGTATTGCCTGGTGTAGTGTAATTCGTAAATGAGTAATACAGTGTTTGTGCATCGTGCTTGCCACTAAAGCCATATGCAGTACCTACACCTGGCAGGCTAATGTCACGCACCAATTTACCTGATTTATCGTATTGTTTTACTTGCGAAATCGCATCAACCATATACTTAGCAAAGAAGTAGTCACCGCCTTTCGAAATGCTAAGTACATTGTCAGTTTCAGGGATTAAATCTTGCCAATTTTCAGGGCTTGGATCAGTTGCATCAACAGTCACTACACGCATATTGGGTGCGTTTAAGTTAGTCACCAAATACAGTTTTGAGCCGTCATTATCAATAATTGAGGTATCTGAGTCAGTGTTATCTAAAATCGTCACTAGCTCGCTGTCAGGCTTAGTTAAATCTTTGATAAACAGTTTATTACCTGAAGTTGAAGTACTTGCAGCAATAATTAAATAACGATTATCACGGGTCACTTCCGCACCAATATAACGATGTTTCTGTGCCTCTGTGCCGCCATAAATTAATTGGTCGTCCGCTTGTGATGTACCTAACTTATGGTAGTAAACTTTATGTTGATCTGTTTTTGCAGACAGCTCACTACCCTTAGGCTTATCGTAGCTCGAATAATAGAAACCTTCGTTGCCAAGCCAAGAGATACCACTGAATTTTACATCGACTAATGCTTCTTCAATTGGTTGTTTAGTCGCAGTATCAATAATGATAATTTTACGCCAGTCACTGCCGCCTTCAGAGATTTGATAAGCCGCTAGCGTGCCGTCCTCTGTGAATGTTAAGCCCGACATTGAGGTTGTGCCGTCGCTACTGAAAGTATTTGGATCTAAGAATACCTCAGCTTCAGAGTCGCCTTTTTTACGATAAACTACGTACTGATTTTGCAGACCATCGTTTTTATAAAAGTAGGTGTACTCACCCTCTTTAAATGGCGCTGTGACTTTTTCGTAGTTCATCAACTTTTCAAGCGTAGTTTTTAGCTCATCGCGATACGGAA
Organism: Pseudoalteromonas sp. MB47; assembly: GCF_011319765.1. Taxonomy (NCBI): domain Bacteria; kingdom Pseudomonadati; phylum Pseudomonadota; class Gammaproteobacteria; order Alteromonadales; family Pseudoalteromonadaceae; genus Pseudoalteromonas; species Pseudoalteromonas sp. MB47. Next base: position 105,050 of record NZ_VFBD01000009.1, read on the forward strand.
TATTTTTTAGATAAGAAAAGGTAACGTCATTTTCGGCTTTCACCCACTGGGCTGTTTCGTCGCTCATATCGTCTTCTAACCAACGGTATGGATCGGCTACTTTTTCACCGAAGTACTCGTCAACAACATTGCCTTTTTTAGTTTCTGGATATTTCACAGCAGCTTTAACCTCTGCAGTTTTCACTGTTTGTTCTGTTTTTGTTGGGGTAGATTCACCGCAGCCCGCCAATGCAACAACAATCGCACATGCTAGTGTTTTCTTGATCATAATAAATTTACTTTTAGTTATTGTTAATAAAATGAAAGTAAAATTAAAGCATTAGAATGTCTAGTAATTTGCGGTTAAACACCGGAAGTGCTGTAAACCAATGTAAAAACAAAAAAGCCACGTAGTAACGTGGCTCTTCAAAGCATGTATTTGCTCAGCGATTATACTTTTGTTAACCAGCCATGAGTATCTGCTGATTTACCCCATTGAATATCATTCAATGCTTGGCGTAATTTTGCGACTTTTTCACCCGGCTCACCCGACCCCACTTTAAACTCTTGGTTGTTATGAATAAGTGTGCCAACCGAAGTAAGTACCGCAGCAGTACCTGATAACGCAGCTTCAGTACCTGGTTTAGCGGCTCTTTCTAGTAACTCAGACACAGTAAAGTTACGCTCAGATACTGTCATACCTAAATCTTTAGCAATCGTTAAAATACTATTACGTGTTACACCGTGTAAGAATGTGCTATCAAGTGCTTTTGTGATGATTTCATCACCATCAATTAGAATGAAGTTTGCAGCACCCGTTTCTTGTACATCACCACCAGGGCAGAATAAAATTTGGTCTGCTTGATGCTCTGAGCGAGCTTCTAAGATTGGACCTAATGCACTTGCATAGTTACCACCACTTTTAACCATACCCATGTGTGGTGCACAGCGCATGCCGTCTTCTTCAAGTAATACACGTAATGCTGTAGCACCGCCTGAGAAATAATCACCTACTGGCGAAAGCAATACATAAAGCAAGGAACTCATTGACGGTGCAGCCGCTTTACCGATTGCCGCTTCTGTACCAATGTGAGTTGGGCGAATATACATTGAACCCGGCGGTGTTGGTGTTTCGTCTGCGTACTCTTTTACAATGTCTTTGATCATTTGCTCAAGCATGCTTTCGTCAAAGTCAGGTAAGTTTAGTAACTTAGAGCTTTGTTTCATACGAGCAATGTTAGCATCCATACGAAAGATATAGACCGAGCCATCTTCGTGACGAAATGCTTTTAATCCTTCAAAACAGGTGCTTGAATAATGTAATACGTGAGCACCCGCATGTAATTCGATTTTATCAGATGGGACCAGCGCGCTTTCACTCCATGAGTTATCAGCAAAACGTGCTTGGATCATTTGTGGCATAAATACAGTACCAAATGCGGCCATTGTTGTTCTCTCTTGTTTGGACTACTTTTACCCCATTGTATGCTAATCCATCCCCGTTTAACCATAGCAAACTAGTGCCTTTTATCGATTAAAGTGATAATAATCCGACCATTTGGTACAAAAAATGCGCAACCCAAGTTGCGCATTGTTTACTGAGAATCATTCGCTAACAAATGACAATGGATTATCGGTAATTCATTTTTGCTGTGAGGCGATTAAAAAAGCCCGGGAAAAAACGCTTGATAGTCGGTGCTAAACCACTTATTCCCTCACCAATAACAACTTCATCTTTCTCTGCTTCAATGGCTTTAATCATTTTTGCAGCCGCTTTTGCCACATCCATGCCGTTTTCGATTGATTGTTCTGGTTTATTTTGCGGTTTACCTTGGCCATCTAACGAATTATGCGCAATGGCTGTTTTAATTGAACCTGGGCAAATAGTCAGGCAATTCACATTTTTGTCGGCTAGTTCTGCTCTTAAGCAATCCATAAATCCCACAACTGCATACTTAGAGCCCGAATAACCAGTTCTGAATTTTGAACCGACTTTACCCGCTACACTGCTAATTGATACCACCATGCCCATACCTTGCTTCACCATCTGTGGTACGACCGCCTTAGTTAAAGCAATTAAACCAAAATAGTTTACTTCCATCAGTTGGCGATAGACCGTAAATTCGTTTTCTAAAAATAGACTACGCTGCGACACCCCACCGTTATTGATAAGCACATCAATGCGGCCAATTCGCTCGATCACTGCTGGTATATCTTCAAGTAAGGCTTCGGGCTTTGCCAAATCAAGAGCGACCACATGATGATTACCGCCGAGTCTTGTATTAAGAGCGTTGAGTTTTTCCTCATTGCGGGCAGACAATACTAGCGTTGCCCCTTTTGCTGCCAGTTGCTCACAAAGTGCCTCACCAATTCCAGATGATGCCCCAGTTACCCAAACTGTTTTACCATTTAATTGCATGTGTGTTCCTTATTATTGTTGTTATGCTTTGTTAGGCCCTGCATTTTGTTCGATATGATCAGCAATATCTTTATAAAAACCAAGCATAATCAAGAACTCTGCTAATACAAATAACGGGCCTATGACCAAACCAATTAAATCATCAACAAAGGCAGGCTTTTTACCTTCAAAATAGTGACCAATAAACTGAAACACCCAACCAACAATGAAACTGCCAATGCTCACAGCTAGCCATAACTCTGTTGAAAGCGACACCACAGGCTCAGCAGCAATGCTTAACAAACTTAAGCATACAGCCATAATTAACCCCATAGATAAGCTAAGCATTAAGTAATAAAGACAGGTGAGTGCAATCACCACGGTTGCCAAGGAGATAACGGCAGGCTCTGAGATAAGCGTGACGCGTTGTAATAAACAAATAATTGCAAACACAATTAATGGAATGCCAATAAAGTGAGTGACAATATTGCGTTTAGAACGGTGATATAGGGCGTAATTTGTCAGTTGTTGTTTTAATGTTTTCATTGTTTTTCCTGCCAAAACTGTGTTCAAAATTCAGATTAGCAGAAAATTCACCAACAAGAATGTCAACTAGCCGACATTTAAAGTTGCTAGCTTAAAATCACACATTAAACCAGCGCATCAATAACTTTGCCTTTTTCAGCTTCTGGTCGCATATCCATGCGTTCGCGACCTTTTTGATACTCTTCATCGAGCATCGCTTGCAGCTCATTCATTTTTTCTTGCAGTGCTTTAGTATCGGCACCTTGTTGTTGCATTTGTTCAGCAAGCTTCTCTATTTGCGCTTTTATTTCATCAATTTTCTCTTTATCAACCCCGAGCCGCTGATAAACCAAAGCTTCTTGAGCTTGTGCTAAAAAAGAGCTGGGCTCAGGCTGCCTTTGTAAAAGTTGTTGTGCTGAAGATGCTGGCGTATGCATGGCTTTCACACCCTCAGTGCGAGCCGTTTGCGACAGCTTAGCAGCAGCCGAAGCGTGATAAGGGTTATATTGATTATGAAATGTAATTGCCACAAGTTGTCTTCCATTTAAGCTTGATTACGACTTTGTAGCAATTTTAGTTCCAAGCTAGCATTGAGATTGCAATTTATCGATATCAATAATTTCAATCGTTTGATATTTAAGGTTAATAATTGAATCAGCTTGCAGGGATTGTAATATTTGGTTAATGGTTTGCCGTGTTAAATAGGTCATATCGGCAAGTTGTTGCTGGGTAAGCGGCAAACAGCTTTGGTGTGACGATTGAAAAAGCATGCACAACCGCTTACTCACCTTTTGCTTTGCTGTAAGGAGTGCGTGATCTTCTAATGAGTCAAACAGGTTTCGCACTTTATTGGTAAGCAGCAGACCAAAATCATGCCAATAAGCAGGATGCTCTTGTAATAACTGAGTTAATGCCCGCTCAGGTACGTGTAAAAGTCGTACCGCAGTTTGAGCATACACATCGTGGGTGCGTTTACCACCATCAAACAAAGCCACTTCACCAAACCACATAGCACCGGTTACAAAACTGAGCACGGCTTCTTTGCCTTGGCTATTGACCCCAGAAACTCTAAGCACACCATTAATAACACAATACAGACCGGTATTTTCATCACCACGCAAAAACAATGCATCACCCGCATTTAAGGTGATTAATTTAGCATTTTTTACTAGCTTGTCCCTAAATAATTGTGTGCGATTTTTAAACCATTTGTCTTGGTTAATTACCGAAAGGTCTTGTTCATTCAAGTGTTTATCCTTTACATTGGTGTAGTGTGCATATATCCAAGCCACCTCAAAATGCAGAATTCAGCGTTTCACAGATTGTTTGGATATCTAAATAATAAAAGGAAACGGGATGTTAAACAAACTACTTTCGACCAGCCTACTTCTCAGTGCTATTTCTACCCCTGCATTTGCGAGTGATGTTAATACTGAACTTAAATCTGCAAATAAAAGCGTCAGCGAAAAAGTCATTAAATGGCGCCGTCATTTACACCAATACCCAGAGCTTAGTAACCGTGAGTTTGAAACAGCTAAATACGTGGCTAAGCATTTACGTTCTCTAGGCCTTGAGGTTCAAACAGGTGTGGCTCATACCGGTGTGGTTGCCAAACTTAAAGGGGGCAAAAAAGGCCCGCTTATTGCGCTGCGTGCTGATATGGATGCACTCCCAGTAAAAGAGCAAGTAGACTTACCTTTCGCGTCAACTCAAACAACAGAGTACAAAGGTAATACCGTTGGCGTAATGCATGCCTGTGGTCATGATAACCATGTGGCTATTTTAATGGCAGCCGCTGAGTCTTTAGTAAAAATTAAAGAAGAGCTCGCGGGTGATATTCTGTTTGTCTTCCAACCTGCTGAAGAAGGTGCTCCTGATGGCGAAGAAGGTGGTGCTGAGCTGATGCTTAAAGAAGGCTTATTTAAAGAAAAACCAGAAGCCGTATTTGGTTTACACGTAACCAGCTCACTTAATACCGGACAAATTGGTTTTCGTGAAGGGCCGCTAATGGCCAGCGCCGACAAATTTACTATCACAGTAAAAGGTCGCCAAACTCACGGTTCTCGCCCTTGGAATGGTGTTGACCCAATTGTGGCGTCATCACAAATTATTATGGCAACACAAACCATCGCTTCTCGCCAAGTTGATGTGACCAAAGCGCCTTCGGTGGTTTCATTTGGTGCCATTAATGGCGGTGTGCGTAACAACATCATCCCTGATCAAGTTGAAATGGTTGGCACAATCCGTACCTTTGACCAAGAAATGCGTGCTGACATTAAAAAACGTTTAGCTAAAACCGCTGAGATGGTAGCTGAATCAGGTGGCGCAGAAGCCCATGTTCACATTGATCATGGTTACCCAGTAACAGTAAACGATGTTGAATTAACCAAGAAAATGACACCAACTCTTGCTGGTGTGGTTGGCAAAGAAAACCTGATCACAACGCCACTTATCACAGGTGCCGAAGACTTTAGTTACTACGCCTTAGAAACACCAGGCATGTTCTTTTTCTTAGGTGTCACACCAAAAGGTCAAGATGCAGTTACAGCACCTAGTAACCATTCACCACACTTTTTTGCAGACGAAAAAGCTTTACAGCTTGGCGTAAATGCAATGACGCAATTAGTGGTTGATTATCTAAAATAATAATTATTTTCTTACCGGCGGGTGACATCACTACCCGCCCTATTTTCTTAGCTGTTCAGCATCAATAAAGTTCATTTTGCTAGGGTTAGATTACTATAAACAGGTAAGGAAGCCCCATGACATCAGAATACTTTCATTTTTTAAGCATTATCGGTGTAGCGTTTTTTGCTATTTCTGGCACCTTGCTGGGCCATGAAAAAAGTGTTGGTGGTTTTGGTGTGGTGGTTGTTGCCACAGTCACAGCTCTAGGTGGTGGCACACTTCGAGACATATTGCTTAACAAACCAGTATTTTGGATAGCTCAGCCCGATTATTTGTACGCAACTTACATAGCCATATTCGCCTCTATTTTATCTATTCGTCACTTACCCGATTTAAGTAACACCACCATGCTATTAATGGATGCCGTAGGGATGGCAATTTTCAACATTATTGGTATCGAAAAGGCGCTGATCGGCGGCGCAGATATGATTGTTGCCATCACCATGGGTATGACCACAGGTATTTTTGGTGGCCTGATGCGTGATGTGATCTGCCGAGAAGTGCCTTTAGTAATGGGTGAAGAACTCTATTCAACCGCTTGCTTATCTGGCGGGTTAACTTACGCGGCTTTATTCACCCTAGAGGTGAGTTATATTTGGTGCATTCTTGGCGCATTTGCTGTGACGGTCTGTTTAAGATTAGGCGCCTTACACTTTGGCTGGCAACCTAACCTGTTTCGTAAAAGCAGCTTTAAACGTTCTTAGCAGGTCATATAAATACAGCCATCCAGTGGCATGTCAGCGGGGTATTGGGTTTGAATAAACCCCATTTTTTCATAAGCTGTTTTAGCAAGGGTATTATGGGTATATACAAACAACGACAAGCTATCACACTGCAACTGCTGTTTGCCCTGCTCTCCTAGTAAATTTATCAACACTTTCGCAAGACCTTTGCCTCGCTCACTTGGCGCGATAACTAGCCGTCCTAAATGGCAACGACCTTCACGTAAATAGTATTGACCAAACCCTAACATGCAGCCTTCGTCATTAACCAACGCGAAGGAATTCAGCGCATCTAGGTTTAAATCATTCTTAAAGCTTTGCGTATCAAATGGATAATTAAAAAATGGCCCAGACCAAATACGCAGTTCAGCCTCTGAGTTAAACCAACCCATTAACTCGTTGAGTTGGTCACTCGTTACTTTAACTAGCTTCATGTTTTAACCTATCGTATAAACCCGATGCACGAGTAACAGACTTATTCATTGCCATGAGCAATACATTTTTATCGGCCACCAGCTCAAATGTGGTTTTCGCGCGGGTGATCCCCGTGTAAACCAATTGTCTGTTAATGCCCTGATTAGCCTGTTTTATTGGCGGTAAAATCATCGCTGTGTAAGCAAATTCAGAGCCTTGCGACTTATGAATTGTCATGGCATACACTTTGTCGTGAGCAGGTAAGCGTGCGGGCGAAAAGGCACGAATATTTTCTTGTTCATCAACAAACATGGCTTTTAACTGACCTTGCTCATCGTGCATTAAAATACCTATGTCGCCATTAAACAGTTTTAGTTGGTAGTCGTTTTGGCTGATCATAATTGGCATACCCACGTAATGCCTTTGATATGGCGAGATTAAACCTTGTTGAGCCAGTGCTTTTTCAATACGCTGATTAAGGCTATTTACACCGTAATCACCCTCTCTGACTGCAGCTAACAACTGATAATGCGCAAAGGCTTTATGCACACTGGCAACACTTGCCCCTTGCTGGATAAGCTGCAAATAATCGTGATATTGCAACGCCGCTTGTTGCACAAATTGCTCAATCGGTTTACTGATCACGCTGTAATTAAGTTTAAGGTCTTTAAAGCCACCTTGATTAATCGTTTGCTCAACATAGCCCAGTAAGCCACTGTTATTGGTATTTACAGCTTGTGCTAATTGACCAATGCCGCTGCTACCATCAAAACGATAACTTTGCTGTAAAAACGCAATACAATCGTTAAGTACAAAATGACTGCTCGCCGGGGGTATTTCGCTCTGATTATTAAAACAAACGCGATTAAGCTGCGCTGCTCTTTCACTGCTGTAATCAGGCATTTTGCCAAGCTCTAACCCTTGGCATAGGTCGCTAAGAATACTGCCCGTATCAACCGAGGCTAATTGGTCTTTATCACCCAGTAAAATAAGCCTTGCATGGCTCGGTAATGCCTCGATTAGTTTTGCCATTAGTGACAAATCAACCATCGATGCTTCATCAATGATCAGTACATCTAAATGCAGTGGGTTACGCTTGTTATGGCGAAACTTATTGGTATGAGGAATAACGCCCAGTAAACGGTGAATCGTTTGCGCACTGTCAGGAATAAGTGGCGCGATATTATCAGGGATCATATTAAGCTTTTGCTTTGCCCCTAAAATCGACTCGGTTAAACGCGCTGCCGCTTTACCTGTCGGTGCAACCAGCTTTATTGTTAGCGGTGCACTGGCATACAAAGATTGTAAAATGGCCAGTAGCTTAGTTACTGTGGTAGTTTTACCTGTACCTGGGCCCCCAGTGATCACACTAAAGCCTTTTGTTGCAGCAATCGCACAGGCTACTTTTTGCCAGTTTAATGTTTTAATAGGATCGCTTAGGTTGGTTGTATGGTCACTGCTAGGAAAATACACCTCAAGTAATGCCGTTAATTCGGCTTCATCAAGGGTGAGTTCTTTCGTTGCTAAATGATGTAAACGCGAAGCCAGTGTGGTTTCGTACTCTGCCAAGCGGGCAAAATAAAGTTTATTCGCAAACAACAGTAGTGGCTTGTCGTCCCCTACGCACTCAGCATTCATTAGTTTATTAACAACCTCATTAAGGCTAAATTCCATAGCAAACGGGGTTAAAACCTCAGGGGCTGCAATGCTGGCATCAGCAAAGCTTTGCTCTCTAATTTCAAACGGATTTTGCCAGTTTATATTCACGAGCTCTAAGCAGCTGTGCTGACTTTGCTGCGCGGCCGCAAGTAATAAAATCAGGTAAAACACTTCGTTGTGCGCTGCTTCGTTATTCTCTACCAGTGTTTCTGTGCCAGTCAATAGCTCTGCGAGTTTAACATCAACTAAGCGAATACGTTTTGCCTCAAGTAAATAACTCAGTAACGGCTGTGTTTTAAGTTCTGTGGCAGGCAACACTAAATCGCTTTGGGCATGTTGTTCTGGCTGCTTATTCATTGGCTCGTTTGGCTCATGGTCATCAAAGCCGAATGTCAGTTGACTCATAGCATGGCTCCTTGTGCGAATAAGCTATCCAGCTCAGTTATCTGCTGTTTTGTTAACTGATTAAAATACACCCCTTGTCCTTCGCTCATACCACGTAAGAAGGTGTAGTAAACACCCCCTAAATGCGTATCGCTATCGTAATCTTGAATACGTTGTTTTAATAAACGGTGCAGTGCCACGGTATAAATTAAATACTGCAAATGATACTGATGACTGGTCATGGCTTGCTCTAGTTGCTCATGTTGGTAATCAGCCGCATTATTACCTAAAAAGTTCGATTTATAATCAAGAATATAATACTTACCCTGCCAGCAAAATATTAAATCTATAAAGCCTTTTAGTAAGCCTTGCACCTCACTAAAATCAAGCTGCCCTGGTAAATTAAAGTGCTTTACCAACACTTGGTTAAGCTTATCACTTGAGAGTGATAACAGCGGTAAGTTAAATTCCATTTCGACCAAACAGGTATCGGGCTCAAGTACTGATAAACTAAGCCCTTTATCGTTTAGTGGGCAATTCAGTGCAGCAAGGATCCACTGCTCGGTCATTTCCTGCCAGCTATCGTCAATATGGTATTTTTCGAATAACGTTTTGATCACTTTATCAAGGGCGTGGTCATCTTGCTCGCTGGCTGGGCGCGTTAACGCATAAGGGTCGGTAAAGTCTAATTGCTCAAATATTTCATGCAAACAACTACCCGGCTTTGCCCCTTTAGGGAAGCTGTAAGGTGTTAGAGCATTGGCATTTTGGGCTAAAAACTCATCTTTTTCGTGGTCTTCATCACTGCGGCCAAGTTCAATATGATCAGTATGCTTTTTCAGCGTTAAGCTACTAAAGCTGGTTGAGCGCCAATCACGCTGAATGTCTGCTTTAACAGTATTAACTTGGTAGGCTTGCTCACTGTCAGCACCAGCAAATGTTAACTTTTCTAGTTCATCCGCTTGGCTAAACGCTTCATAGTGCATGTGCGCAGAGCCTTCACAAAATTGTTGTAACAACGCGCGCCATTCATCGCCCGATTTAATCTCTAACCCTGCAAATAATACGTGGCCAATGCTGGTACTTTGAATTCCAGGGCGAGCACTGCGACCTTGCGCAATGTTATACATACCCACAGAACAAAAATGCACGGCACGAGTCAGTGCCACATAAAGTAAACGTAAATCTTCAGCCAAGCGCTCTTGCTCTGCTTTTTGCATTGCGTCGTCACTTTTAGCAAGGTCATAAATCAACTTACCGTCTTTGTGGTAAAGGGCTTCTTTGCTTTCGCGATAGCCACAGGCAAACGGCATGAATACAATCGGGTACTCTAAGCCTTTTGAAGCGTGCATGGTGACAATTTTCACCAAATTAGCATCGCTTTCTAGGCGTACTTGCACCGCTTCACCATCTTGTTGACTAACTTTTTGCGCAAACCAACGCAGCAATCGATGGGTTCCCTCAAGCTCAATTTGCTTTTGCTGCAAGATTTCCCCTAAATGACGGAAATCGGTGAGCCAGCGTTCAACGTTGTAACCTAAACCTTGCCAACGCGCTGCAAGCTGATTATGGCTTAATAAACGCTCGAGCATCGCCATAGCGCCTTGTTTATGCCAAATGTGAGCAAGCTGAGCAAAAAAGTTTAAATGCTCTTGCCATGCACTTTCATTTTCGTGAAGTTCATAAATGTGGTTGTAACTTAAGCAAAACAATGGCCCGGCTAGCACACCACGCAGTAATGATTCATCATACTGTCCATGCAAGGCCGTTAAAAAGTTCAGTAAATGATGACTAAGCTCTTGGTTAAAAACACTATCACGGGATAAATACACGCTGGCAATAGCGGCTTCTGCCAGTGCAGCTTTCATTAACTGTGCTTCGTTTCGGTCACGCACTAACACACAGATATCGGCGGCCGTGAGAGGCTTTCCTGCAATAGTTGCAGCGCCTGCATCGGCTTGCTTGAGTAGCTCAGTAATTTTTTTCGTATACTGCAAAGCCAATGCCTGTTGAGCCACCCCTTTGCTGGTTGGCTTGTTGTTCGCTTCGGCGTATTCATCAACAAAAACCGAAAATTCAAACGCACTTGGCATTTCACCGTTTATTAAAAACGCTTTGTCTTGCTGTTTTCCCTTCGCATTAACCTTTTGAAATGGGATTGCGTCGTTGTAAATAAAGCTATTTTCATTTTTAGCAAATAAACGGTTTACGCTATCAACAACCCCTTCACTTGAGCGGTAGTTGGTATCTAGGGTGTATTGCTTATCATCTGAAACAGCTTGTTTTGCGCCAATATAAGTAAAAATATCTGCACCACGGAAACCATAAATAGCCTGTTTTGGATCACCTATCATGGCAAGCGTGGTGTTTTTATTGCCATAAATGCGGCTAAAAATACCATATTGAACTGGGTCGGTATCTTGGAATTCGTCAATCATGGCAACCGGAAACAAGGCGGCAATTTTTTCACTTAACGCTTGGCCTTGCTCACTTAAAAGCGCTTGATGCAAGTTACTCAGTAAATCATCTGGAGTAATAACGCCTTGCTCTTGCTTGCGTTTAACTAATGCATTTGCCACCCATTTAGCAGCGTATTGCACTATCGCAATATTCAAACCGTTATTGATTAGGCTACTGAGAGTGGCCATTTCATCAAACTGAGCCTGCATTGCATGACTAAGTAAGCTGCCGTTTTTCTTATAATTCGCAGGGTCGCTTAAATTCTCTGTGCTCCACACTTCGAACGAGTATTTACTGGTACCAAATACAAAAAATAGCTCATCATTGTTTATATACTCTTCAAGCGCAGCAAGGCTGTTTTTTCGACCTGGAGTTTTTGAGCCACTTAAATCAGACGCTTTTACGGCATTAATAAATTCACTCTCACGGCACGCCTTTTTAAATGCTGGTACTTTTGCCACAAAGTTGTCGCGCGCTTGCCATATTTCATCAAGGTCATACTCAGGGGTAATTGTTGCCCCTTGTTTATTGAGTAAACTCACCACCTGTGAATACAGTGACGCAGGCACTGGGAAAATATCGGTAATTGCTTGCGTGCGCTCTTTTGATTGTGGGTAAACAAAGGCACGCCAAAAGTCATTAAGGGTTTCTTGAATAAGCTCACGCTCATCTAAAATAAACTCTAAGTTAAACGCCACCCCTGATTCAAAAGCATGTTGTTTCAGCATTCGCTGACAAAAACCATGAATGGTGAATATAGCGGCTTCATCCATCGACTTTGCCGCAGCGTCTAGCAAATCAAATGCGGCGTGTTTGTCAGTTACCTCGTTAATTATTTGCTCAATCAGCTCATCATCAGGCTTTTTACCAAGCAGAGCATCTCTGGCATTGATTATACGCGCCCTTACACGGTCTTTAATTTCTTGGGTGGCGGCTTCTGTAAAGGTCACCACCAGTATTTGCTCAACACTCAGCGGCGTATTTAATGCTTCATCTTCACCGATCGCTTTTTGTAAGCCCAACAAATACCGTAAATACAAACCTGTGATGGTGTAGGTTTTACCTGTACCGGCACTGGCTTCAATAAGGCTTTGTCCACACAGCGCCATACTCATTGGATTAAGCGTTTGCATGATCGGCCTCCTGTGCTAATTCAACTAGTGGCGATAACAGCAGCTCGCTCCATTTTATAAACTCTTCTTCACAGTCTTTAAGGTTCTTTATGGTTAAACGAATATACGGGTTTTCACCTTCACCTATGCCTATATATTGCGGCGCGAATTTATTGTTTGCTTTAACCATGTCTTTATCTGATTTTATGTACTCGTAACCACTGACCGGAAAAAACGCCACAGGACGAGTTAAAAGCGTTTCATAAAGCGAAAACCAATCGTTTAAATACTTGCGGGCATCGTCTTCTGACAAGGGTGAAAAACTAATTTGCTTGTCTAAACCAAGAATAAGGGTTTCAACAGGTTGCCCCATTATTTGCGCCGCTAAATGATGCACAAAGCCACGAATTACATCTTTAGCTTTAATACTGGCGGTGCGATAAAACACCTGTTTTTGACCATAAATATGATTTAACCAACCCTCTAGTGTGGTATTGGCTATTTTAATATTTACTTCAACGGGTAATGTTTCATCACCTTGAATATGCGCTTTCACTTGCCCTGCAAGCGCATCAACTCGGTGCTGCATACTTTCAAACACAAGGTCGCCAACATGGGCTTGGGGTAATTCACCGCGCTGCATAATTTGCGCTTTATTAAGCGGTAGTTCTTGAATGCTCGCTTCGAGAATTTCGTCAAGGTAAAAGTAGCGACGTAATGCATCTAAACTAAATGGCTCTTCATCTTTAGCGATATCGTTAAATTGCGGTAAGCGTAAACCCAAACTTTGCTGATAAAAGCTCTCGTGCGGCTGGCAAATACTGCGAATAAACTGAGTTAACTCAACACTGCTTTCTGGCTGAACACTAAGCGCTTGCTGTGGCTCAGGGTTAACAGCTTGAGTTGGCATCCACACAGGGTTATAGCTGTGTAATTGTGTGGCTAACGGTTTGTTTGCTTTTTGCTCGTCATCAGTTTGGCTTTTATTACCTTCTTTGTTAGTGGTCAGATAATAAGCTGGGTTAAATGGCTGTAAGTGCTGATAATTAATCAGCGCCTCTGGTAGCTTTAAGTGAGTGTCTTGATCAGCAAACTCAAAGCTACGGGCTATGTATTCCAAAAGCTCGCTCACTAAAGTTGAGGGCATTCTTGGTTGGTTATCAAAACAAGAACGACCAATATAACTGATGTATAGATTCTCACGGGCACTTAAAATCGCTTCTAAAAACAGGTAACGGTCATCAAGTTTGCGAGAGCGGTCGCCTTTTTGGCGTTTTGAGTAAGGAACTAAGTCAAAACCAATTGGCTGAACGGTACGCGGGTAATCTGCATCATTTAAACCTAGCATGCACACTACTTTAAATGGCACTGCACGCATTGGCATCAGCGTACAAAAGTTAACTTGCCCCACTAAAAATCGCTGCCCTACGCCTTTTTCTTGAATACCTTGTTTAACCAAGTAACTAACAATACGCTGCGAAACAGCTTGTTGGTAATCGCCATTATCATAATGCTTAATTAGTGTATCGAGCACTTTTTGCAGCACTAATAAATCCCAGCTTTGTTCGCCTTCATCACTGTATATATCGCTTAATAACTCTTTTAGAATTTCTGCCTTTTCGTTAAGCGGTGCATCAGCTTGCAACTTAGTTTTATAACGGGCCAGTACATCAATAAATTCAATAAGTTTATTTAAGGTATTCAGTGCCATACCTTCAACTTCATCGGCGCTGTAAATCCCCGAAAACGGCAATTGCTCATCACGTTGTGCAACACCTAATAACAAGCGGTTTAGACCATGTTGCCAAGTATTTAAATCTATTGCGGGTAAGCCAAAACTGTCTTTGTGGGCTGCATCTAAGCCCCATTTAACGCCAACACGCTCAAGCCAAAAACCAATTTGCTCATATTCATGGGATTCGAGGTTAAACTTCTCGGCAATTTGTGTGACTTGCAGTAAATCAAGAATGTCAGACACACCAAAGCGTGAGTAAGGTAAATCGGCTAAACTAGCAAACGAGCTAAGTACTGGTTTTTCTTGCTCTATCGCTAAATCGGCTAACGCATAAGGAATAAAACGTCGCCCTTCGGCACCACCAAACACCGCCTCAATATACGGGCTGTATGTGCCAACATCTGGCATCATTACAATAATATCTTTTGGTGTTAGCGCTTTATTTTCATTGAATAAATTGAGTAAGTAATCATGTAGTCGTTCTACTTCACGAAGTGGCGTGTGACAATCGCTCAGCACAATGCTGGTATCGTCTGCCTGAATTGGCAACTTGCCTTCGTCATTAATAAACCATTCTTTATCAGGCGTTAATGACTCACCCTTAAAAGCTAATTGGTAAATTTCTGACTGTATTTGCGATAACAAGCTTTGATCAAACTCGTTATCGAATCCGTCAATCCACTGCGCATCTAGTTGCAGTAACTGTTCAAAATAGTCTCGGCCTAATTTACCCCACGACGAGAGTAACGGGTTACCAATAAAAAAGTACTCGTGATCAGGGTTTTTAGCGCTGTCTTCAAGCGCTTGCAACTGCGGGCGTTTAGCATATTTAGCAGCAATCTTGGCTGCTGTTTTTTCATCGAGCGTGTCGCCCCAGTAATGCTCACTGGGGTTGAAGAAGAACAAAAATACCTGCGTTTTTTTCGCAATGGCCTGAAATACTTCAAGCTGGCTACTCGCAATTGCAGAAATACCAAATAAACTAATACGCTCAGGTAATAGGCTTGCGTCCATTTTTTCAAGGGCTGCAAGGAGTTTGTCTTGCATGTTGGCGCGGTGATATTGGCTTTGCCCAAGCTCTTTACTGTGTGCCACCAGCTTGCGCCAAAGATCTGGCTGCCATGGTGCAATGCCCACATCAACATCATCTAGTTCATCGATGCCCTGCTCCCAAGTGGCAATCCAATTGGGGCGATACATTAAATATTGGTCATAAACGTCGGCAATTTTCTCGCACAAGGCAAAGGTTTTTTGCCCTTCACTGTCACCATCCAAATAGGTTTTAAGTGGTAAGTACAGCGGCTCATCAATGCAGTTTGGTAAAATCGCAAACAGCTTCCAAGCAAGGTTAGCTTTGTTATACGGTGATTCACTGGGTACATCAGGCAATAATTGTTGGTAAAGCTGCCAAATAAAACTCGAAGGCAGCGGAAAATCAACCTGAGCGGCAATCCCTAAGTGTTCACTTAAACCTATTTTTAGCCACTGCGACATACCCGGTGACTGCACGAGCACAATTTCTTTTTTAAAAGGGCTCGTTAGCGGATTAACTTTAAGAAGAGCGTGAAACCGCGCTTGCAGTGCTTCCATGCGATTTGATTGAATTATATTCAGCACTTTACACTGTCCTTGCTTGAAACTAACTAATTGACACAGTGTAAGATATTTTAATTAGATGGGATAGAGAGAAATACCCGCAAACAAGGCTTATTCCATGTTTGCAGGCATGTGCTGCGGGCATGTGTTTAGGATATGCGCAGCAGGCAATGTTTACTGGTATGGGCTTATCATCGATAACGCGAACTCAGTGTGCATTATCTCATCACCCTTGATGCCTTTAAGCGCAATACGAATGGTAGGGTCTGCTTTTTGCCAATCGATTGTTAAGTCGCCGTAGTTAACCTCATGAGTGTAATCACCCACACGGTGTTTATTAGGGCTAACATCTTTCCACTTTTCTGTAAGCCCAGAACTAGTCATCTCATATAACGGGTAATCTAGGTTTTGTTGATACTTAGACAGCTCACCCCAGTGGGTATCGCCACTGACAATAATTACACCATTTACTTTATGCTTTTTAATAAGCGCAAATAAACGCTCACGATCAGCTGGATAATTTGCCCATGACTCCCAACCTGTAAAATCAGCTAATAGCTGCAAGCTTGAGGCAATGATTTTTATCTTTTCATCTGACTTAAGCTCTTGTTCGAGCCATTGCCATTGGCTTTCGCCAAGCATAGAGGCGTTTTTATCGGTTGTTGGACTATAAGGCCCTTGTTTTGCAGGTTTACGCTCAAGTTGATAGGTCATCGCTGATACATGATTTAACGGCGCACGATTAAAACGCAGATCAGGCATGATGACTTTTACTGTTTGCTCACCTTTACCGTACGTGTACGAAGTGTAAATACCATCTTCACGAGTTCTGCGATCAGAATCCGCTGGCTCTTGCCAAAAGTCGAGCATGATTTTTCGTGATTGCTGTTTTTTTGGGTATTCGCTGCCAGCGTCATTTTCGCCATAATCATGGTCATCCCACATGGCTATTATAGGTGTATTTGCACGTAATGTTTTAAAGCCCGGCTTTTGCCCTAAACGTTGGTATTTATCAGCAAGTACCGTCATATCTTCAGTATCACCATAAATGTTATCGCCAAGGAACATAAATAAATCGGCTTGCTCTTTGTTGATGGCATCAAAAATCGGAATAGCTTTGTCTTGATGACCACATGAGCCAAACAAAATTTTACTTGGCGCGGCAATCGCACTCACACTACTAACCATCATTAATCCAGATAAGGCGCTTTTAAACAAACGAAGAGTTAAACTCATTTTAAAATCTCCTTAATTGGCGCTGCCATTTTCGGGTTAACTTGCTGACTGTTGACGCCTAAAATATTCAGCACAGTTGCCGCTACTTGCGCTTGTTTGAGCTCATTTTTGGGCTTAATTAAGCCTGTTGCTTTTATATCTGGGCCAATCGCTGCTAACCAAATATGTTCAGAGCCAACAATGCCGTTTGGAAAACGCTGCTTTCCTTGCTCTGAACGTGCTAAAGCACGCTTCGAACTATGGTGTTGCCAATCATCAGCATGACTGCCGCGGCCATGATCGGTGGTGATGATCAATGTGGT
Organism: Pseudoalteromonas sp. MB47; assembly: GCF_011319765.1. Classification (NCBI taxonomy): domain Bacteria; kingdom Pseudomonadati; phylum Pseudomonadota; class Gammaproteobacteria; order Alteromonadales; family Pseudoalteromonadaceae; genus Pseudoalteromonas; species Pseudoalteromonas sp. MB47. Next base: position 122,260 of record NZ_VFBD01000009.1, read on the forward strand.
ATTGTCTTTATAGCCCGGTGTTTGTTGAATTATTTGCCAAAGGTCACGAATAAACGCATCACTTTGTTTAGCCGATTTTAAATAGGCATCGTATTTACCGTTATGAGCAAAGTCATCGGTTTCACCCAAGCTAATAACTAGCAAACGCGGCTGTTTATTTAATAAATAGTGTTTGGCAAATCGGTAGGTAAAGCTGTCGAGGCGAACATTGTGCCAAGGGCTTGGGATCTCACTTTGCATTTGGTTTAGCAGAGTCACTTCCTTTGACTTCACTGCATCAAAAGTTTCAAAGCCAGCATTAACATAAACCCCACTGCGCTCACGATTTACAATATAGGGAAACACATCCCAGCTACCAAAAAGCGCGGTTTTACCTTTAAATTCTGGCTGAGAATTTAAACTCTCTAAAATGGTTTTATTGGGGTTAGGCACTTTATCGTTACTATCGATATTTTCATCTACTATGCCAGTTAAAACTTCACTGTAACCTGGGTATGAGAAATACCACGGGTTGCTTACCGACATCAATGAACCTTGCGTTCTATCGCCAATCAAAACGCCTTGCTTTGCCAGTGTTTCGCTAAAAAATGGCATTAATGCACGAGTACGCTGTGCTTGGTCATCTCGCCAAAAAAGCGCCTTTAGTTCATCTGTATTTGCAACAAAATCAGTGTTATCGATTAGGTTTTTATCTGCACCAGAGAACACTTCTTGCCAGCGAAGCCCATCAAGAGTAACAAGCACAACATTGTCGGCAGCTTTACAGCTTATGCTTAAAAGTGATGCTGCCACCACCGCCGTGGCTAAAATTAATTTTTTCATATTTCACCTGCAAAAAAGCCCATCAACGATGGGCTATTTAAAACGTTAGCTTATTGCTTAAAACTGCGCTGTAAGTGTTAGAGCAGCTGTACGTGGTGCACCAATAAAGTAGGTTGAACCATTACCAGTACCACCCGCTAGATAAGATTTATCAAACAGGTTATTCACCACAAATGCAAGGTCGAGTGATTTAAACACACCAGAATCAAGACTCGTGTTATAACCTATGTTTAAATCAACCAAGGTATAACCATCAACTTTGTTACGTGAACGAGTTTGTTCATCAGTCCATGCACCTAAACGCTCACCTGTGTATTTAGCTGATAAACCAAAGCGGAAATCACCACTGTAGTAATCTGCCGATACCACAAATAAATCTTGTGCTGAGTCAATCACTTCATCACCCGCTTTAAAGCTGGCTGATGCTTCTTCAAGTAACTCACCCTCGCTGTTGTAAGCACTTGGATCGTTCGATTGATACTCAGAGTTATTGTACGTATACGATGTGTAAAGGTTCCATTTGTCAGTCAGCATATAGCTTGCAGAAAGCTCCACACCCGTTGACTCAATTCCACCAACGTTGATGTAAGAACCGTTCGTGCCAATGGTGTAATCAATTCCATCTGTATCACTGCCCGGAGCAATAAAGGTAATACGGTTATCAAATTCAATGCTGTAAGCTGTTGCCGTTAAGCTTAAGCGGTCATCACTGTAGCGAACACCAAGGTCGATGTTTTCAGCTGTTTCAGGTTCAATTTCGGTCAGTGTTGATGAATCACGTTCAAGTACACCATCTTTAATTGCCGCAAAGTTTTCGCTGTAGCTGGTGAATAGCTCTGTGCTTGCAGATAGCTGATACAGCACACCACCGCTGAATAGTACGTCTGAATCACTGTCGATTTTATCTGAGTACTCATCTTCAAAATGGTTATAACGCTGCAGCTCAACAAGGTACTGTTTAGCACCTAAATTAAGTGTGAAGTCGCCTAAACTGATTGAGTCTTGTACGTACCACTTGAATGTATCTGTTTCGAAGGTGTTTTTATATTGTGTCCAATACGGCGTATGGTCAAAGTGATGATAAATACGGGCATCAATAACTTTATGCCAGTCACGTGACTCATCACGGTCTGTTTGTTCAAACCAAAAACCGGCTTCAATGTCATGGTTGCCAAGGGTTACTTGGTATTCACCGGTCATACCTAAGCGGTCTTTTTTGTAGTGAGTATGACGATACGACATAACTGGAATAGCATCATCTGGGTAACAGGCTGGGTTTAAGCCAGGGCCTGAAGACCATGGCCATTCTAAACTTGCCGTACAACCTGCAGCAGGTGCCAGTGGGTTACCCTCACTATCTGTAAAGCCATAATTGCCAGCATTTTCGCCGCCAATCGTTGTTGGGTTTCCATCGCCATCAACCGGTGACGTTAAATAAGGCGGGATCCAATCGCCACGACCTGAGTTTTTATGATAGTAAGGCGACAAGCTTAAGTTTGAAGTGGCACTTAACGCGTAATCAAACTTTACATACGCAAGGGTATTTTCACGCAGTGTACCCCAGCCCTCAGCAAACATTTGATCAAAATGCGGCACGCCTGTCCAATTCCAAGTTAAACGATCCCAATCAGGGTTTTGTTCAAATTCACTAATACTGATGCTGTTATAGTTAATTTCGTGAACATCATCATACGAAACACGACCCGTTACGGTTAAGTCGCTAAAGTCGGATACAAACTTCGCTTCGATGTGCTGGCTGTCTTTACCACCATTGCTGCCATCACCAATCCAACGACTGGTGTCTGTTTGCGAATAGCTGATATAGGCTTGCGTGTTATCAAACACAGTGCCGGTTTCGTGCTTCACAAAGTAGCGGCTAGCATTGTGATCGCCCGTCGTGTAAGCAAATGTGGTACTTTGTTCTGTACTCGGTTGTGCACTCACAAAATTAAAAGTACCGCCTAATGCTTCGAGTGATGCTGAAGCAATATCAGACGTACCTTGCCCTACTTCAACCGTTGCTAAGTTTTCGCTGTCTAAGTAACGGTTTGCTTTTGCACCGCCACCATAGTTAGAACCACCATTAGGAATACCATCAATCGTCATACCTAATTGCTGTTGATTACCATCAATACTAAAGCCACGCATAGTGATGGTGGTTGACCAATCGTCACCACCGAATGCATCACCTTCGTTGATGCTAATACCCGGTAGGTTATCAATCACGGCTAACACACTTGATACTGAACTTTGTTGCTCAAGCATCGCAGGTTCAATAACGTTATTTGCATAACTGGTTGGCTTTGCAACAACGGTAATTTCTTCAATTTCGTTATTCGTGTTTGCATGTGCCGATGTTGCTAAAAGCGTTGCGACTACAAGGCTTAGCTTTGTTTTTTTTGCTACTGTGCTCATTGTTTTTCCAAGGTTACGTATTTAAAAGCGGGCACAGTATGCAGAGCGCGTATTACATTTAGGGTCAAAATATTTGACACAACAATTAAACAATTAATGCATTTTCATGGCAGATTTAAGACTTAACTGTTTAATATATAAGAAAGTATTAGAAAAAACGCCCAGTTAAATTAACTGAGCGCTTGTTGGTTGGACAATATTATTAGGTTTGCTTAAATCAGTTCAGCCAGCATTTCATCGCTGTATGGTGTTAATGCTTCACCATTTTTAACTTTACTGATGTAATCTGGGTTCGCAATGAATGGGCGACCAATCGCAATTAAGTCAAATTGGTTATTATCGATAGCTTGAATAGCTGTCTCAAAGCTATAGCTACCTACCCCGACTAAGGTACCTTTGTACGCACCGCGCATATATTCAGATGCTGACTTATCACCTAAGCTTGCAAAGCGCATGCTGTCATCAAAAATACCAACATGTAAGTAGGCAAGATTACGCGTTTCAAGGGCTGGTAACAGATAATCGAATACTGCTTTATCACCGTCGCTTTCAGTCATATTAAAATACGCCCCTGGCGATAAACGTAATGCAGTTTTATCTGCACCAATTGCTGCAACTACTGCATCAACGACTTCAAGAGCAAAACGCGACATGTTTTCTGGTGTTTGACCGTATTGATCTTCACGTTGGTTGGCAGCAAAGTGTAAGAATTGATCAATCAAGTAACCATTTGCACCATGAATTTCAACCCCGTCAAAACCCGCTTCAATAGCGTTTTCGGCGGCTTTTGCGTAGTCAGCAATTAAACCTTGAATGTCTTCAATGGTTGCCGCTTTTGGAGTAACGTAAGTTAACTCACGCATTCTCGGTACCGAACCTTCAATACCAATTGCTGATGGTGCCAGTACATCACCACCAAAAAAGTGAGGATGAGCAACACGACCAACATGCCAAAGCTGAGCAAACATTTTGCCGCCTTTAGCGTGCACAGCATCGGTCACTTTCTTCCAACCTTGTATTTGTTCACTAGTAAATAAACCCGGCGTATTTGGATAACCTTGAGCATCTGGGCGAATAATCGTTGCTTCGCTAATAATTAAGCCCGCATCAGCACGGCGCGCATAATAGTCAACCATTGCTTGGGTAGGTACGAGATTATCGTCGCTCATACAGCGTGTAAGGGGTGCCATTAGTACACGGTTTTGCAACTCAATGCTGTCATTTAGTTTAAACGGAGAAAGTAAATCGGTTGTCATGGTTTTATCCTTATCTTGAACACACATTCAAGATAAGGGCGAAACAAACATACTTCAAGGTTTATTTTGAATAATCGTTCAAGATTACGTAAACTTCGTTTATACCAATTCGCTTAATTAAGTGGTCTATTTTGAGGCAAGAAAACCTCGTTGATAACAAGGCAAAAATTTCGTTATTTAGTTGTTCTAAATCAGAAGTTTTTAACGCGGGTAGCGACAGGTTTAATCCCTCAAAATGACTAAGTATTATTGCGGATTGGTATTAAATACCGTGAGGAGCTTTAATGAGAACTGCTGAATTTGATGCTGAATTTGTACTACGCCAAGCCATGCATGCTTTTATGAAATATGGCTATGCGAAGACCAGTATGCAAAAATTAAAAGAAGTGACTCACCTTCACCCGGGTTCTATTTACGCGGCTTATGGCAACAAAAAAGGCTTGTTTTTAGCCGCCACCGAGCAATATCAAAAAGACAGAAACCAACAATTTACTGCCCTTTTTAATGACCAACAATCAATTTTATCGACTCTTAAACATTACTTAACTGTGATTGTTGATGAGTGTATTGAAGGTGAAGTAGCTAAAGTATGCTTACTTACAAAGAGTATTTCTGAGGTTGAAGGCAATGACCCACAAATTTGCACTGTGCTGCGTAGCAACCTTAATGCATACGAGCATGCCCTCGCCGAGCAACTTCAAAAAGCCCTAGATAACAACGAATTTGTAAGTAGCAAGTCAGCGCAACAACTTGCACGCTTTTTAGTCATGGGCATATACGGTATTCGTACCTATGCGCTGACAAATCAAGACCCTAAATCTCTGCAACAACTTGCTGACGATCTATTTGCTGCATTAGTAAATTAATTTAGCTAATAACTTTACTTGTCATATTAATTTATCACCTTATGATTAAAGTGTAGCTGTGTATAACTAAAAGAGTGAGCCTGTCATGAATAATGCAACTGCTAAACGTGTTGAAACTGAATTTGATACTGTACTCGCCTTAGGCGCAAAGAAACGACTCGCTTATATGTTTGAAACGGTACAAGAGTTTAAACAAGTGTGGATCCTCAATGATGAACATGGCTGCGTCATGCTCTCAAACGAAGATGACGACTGCGTGCCTGTATGGCCTAGCCGCGAATTTGCCCAAAGCTGGGCAACCGGTGAATGGCAAGGTTGCACACCAAAAGCCATCCCTGTAAAAGATTGGTTAAGTCGCTGGACACCTGGTCTTGAGCAAGATGACTTACTTATTGCTGTATTTCCAACAGACCAAGACGACGGCACAATTTTATTCCCCGATGAGTTTGACTCACAACTGAGAATGCCAAAAAGACGATTTTAAATGTAAGGGAGCCAAGCGCTCCCTTTTTTATGCGATTTGTTGTAACCGCAGTGCTGAAATATCTTTAATCGGTGGCTTGCCAAAAAAGCGTGTGTACTCGCGGCTAAACTGGGATGGACTCTCGTAGCCCACTTTTAAAGCTGCAGAGCCTACATCTATTCGCTCATTCAGCATTAATTGTCTTGCCGCTTGTAGCCGTAAGTTTTTTACGTATTGCAACGGGCTCATCTTTACTACATCACGAAAATGCAGTCTGAATGTCGACGGGCTCATGTGTGCATCACGGGCTAAATCATCAATTGAAAATTGACTGCTAAAGTTTTCTTTTAACCAACACAAGGTCTTAGCGATTTTTTGATGGGCTGAGCCAGACATCACAATTTGCCTTAAATAAGGGCTATGCGGACTATTTAACAACCGCAATATGATTTCTTTTTTAATGAGTGGCGCAAGGTTAACTTTTAATTGTGGCTCGTTGTCGAGTTGAATAAGCCTTAGTAAAGCATCAAGTAAGCCGTTATCAGTATCAACCACCGACATAGCTTGGTGCTTAGGGAACTTGTCTTGCCCTGCGAACTCCATTTCAGCAACAATGTGGCTAATTTGATGAGCATCTAAACGCAAGTAAAGGCCATAAAATGGCTGCTCTTTACTGGCACGAGTAATATGCGAGGCAACAGGCACATCGACTGAGGTCACCAATGATTGCCCGTCAGTGTAATCATAACTATGTTCACCCAGCACAACTCGCTTTGCACCTTGCAAGCTAATGCCCAGTCCTAATTCATACACGCAGGCCATCGGCAATGAGACTTCGCTTCGTCTGAAAACCAATAACTCAGGAATTGCTGTTTCAAAATTACCGTCTGAAATCGCTATCGCTTTAACCGCTTCTATCAATGCCTGACGCATTTAGATTACCTCTAAGAAATACTCAATTAAGTGTATCACCGTAATTTGAGGTTAGGACCATTTTAGGTAACAGTTCGTTATTTTAGGCAAAAATTAAATCATTTATGGCAAGCAGAAACGGCCATCATCGACCATAATGTATTTTCAATTTTTCGATTGCATGCTCTATGTAATCAGCAACTGCTACAAAACCTCAATACATTCAATATCTAAAATCAAAAGAGAAATTATGAACCATAACAACACGGATTTATTTGTGTTTGTCGCGATCGCTGCTTTGGTCACCGTTCATGACAAGCCTTTGTTAAAACGAGCATGTCAGCACGCATTGAATGATGGCGTTTCAATGCAAGAGTTGTGTGATATTTTACCGCATATCAGTGTATATTCTGGGGTGCCAAAAGCATTGCTGGCGCTAGAGATTTTAAAGTCACTTGATGATATTCAAGGTTCAAATGCGTTGCTTATCAAACGCACAGAGCAGCAGCTAAAAACCGCACTCACATTTGGCCAACTACCTTTTAGCATAGAACAGCAAAACAACAGAGTTTTTGAGCTTGCCTCTTTAGGCGCTTTGTTTGCATTAGACGATGCCAGCAGCTTAGTTAGCGAGCAACTTAAACGCTGTGTACTGCTTGGTTATAGCCGTGAACAACTTGAATTATTAGTGATAGAACTTGCCAGAAAGGTCAGTAGCCACATAGCAATGCGCGCTAAATGTAACCTTGAAAAGCACTTTGCTATGGTGGGGTAAATTTAAGAAATGGCGGTGACGGAGAGATTCGAACTCTCGATACGTTGCCGTATACACACTTTCCAGGCGTGCTCCTTCAGCCACTCGGACACGTCACCTAAGGCGCTGCTTAGAGTTTAGCAGCGGCGTTATAGTATGAAAACAACCCTACAGACGCAAGGGCTTTTTAAAATAGTGCAGTTAAGTGATTAGTAATCAAACAAAAAAGGCAAGGTGTGCACCTTGCCTTTTGTATATAGATATCTCGTTCTTAACGCTGAAGCGTTGCTGAGAACTCTAACATACGATTAAGCGACTTTAATGCGCCTTCGCGTAAGTCCATATCAACAAACACTTCTTTACCTTCTGGATCTGTCAGTGCTTCTTCAATTGCTTTTAAGCCATTCATCGCCATCCACGGGCAATGCGCACAGCTTTTACATGTTGCGCCTTCACCCGCTGTTGGGGCTTCAAAGAATTCTTTCTCTGGGCATAACTGCTGCATTTTGTAGAAAATACCTCGGTCAGTCGCGACGATGAACTTTTTGTTGTCCATAGTTTGCGCTGCTTTGATTAGTTGGCTTGTTGAGCCAACCGCATCAGCTAAGGCTACTATCTCCGCAGGAGACTCTGGGTGAACCAATACAGCCGCATCTGGGTGTAAGGCTTTCATATCCTTAAGTGCTTTGGTTTTAAACTCGTCATGAACGATACAGGCGCCATTCCACATGATCATGTCTGCACCTGTGTTCTTTTGAATGTAAGAACCTAAGTGTTTATCTGGACCCCAAATGATTTTTTCGCCTTGCTCATCAAGGTGCTCAACGATCTCAAGCGCACATGACGAAGTAACAATCCAATCTGCACGCGCTTTAACAGCTGTTGATGTATTTGCATACACCACTACCTTGCGATCAGGATGCTGATCACAAAACTCTGAGAATTCTTCGATTGGGCAACCTACGTCTAATGAACACGTTGCAGCAAGCGTTGGCATAACAACTGTTTTATTTGGCGTTAGGATTTTTGCTGTTTCGCCCATAAAGCGAACACCGGCTACCACAATTACATCTGCGTCGTGCTTAGCGCCAAAACGCGCCATTTCTAGCGAGTCAGCAACACAACCGCCTGTTTCTTCAGCTAGTGCTTGAATTTCAGGATCAGTGTAATAATGGGCAACAAGAACCGCGTTCTTGTCTTTTAATAATTGTTTGATACGTGCCTTATACTCAGCTTGCTCGTCTTTTGATAACGGAGCCGGCTTTGGAGGGAAGATATAATCTTCAGGCATAATTTGTTCAGCTAGACTCATTTCTCGACCACTTAGTCCACAGTGCATTCATGGCGCGAATTATACGAGAATCTTAAGCTAATGAACAGTATTGCTGTGAGCTGTTAAGATAAATAAAGGATAACTTAGAAAGAAAAGATAAATCAGGAATGGTGGGTCATGATGGACTTGAACCATCGACCAATGGATTAAAAGTCCACTGCTCTACCAACTGAGCTAATGACCCGCTCTGGATATTTAGATGCGTAAATCCGCCGATATAGAACCATTCAAAAGAATGGTGGGTCATGATGGACTCGAACCATCGACCAATGGATTAAAAGTCCACTGCTCTACCAACTGAGCTAATGACCCGCTCTGGAAATTTTGATGCGTAAATCCGCCGATATGAGACCATTCGAAGAATGGTGGGTCATGATGGACTTGAACCATCGACCAATGGATTAAAAGTCCACTGCTCTACCAACTGAGCTAATGACCCGCTCT
>NZ_VFBD01000012.1:0-12432 GCF_011319765.1 Pseudoalteromonas sp. MB47
TCATATCGACGGCGGTGTTTGGCACCTCGATGTCGGCTCATCACATCCTGGGGCTGAAGTCGGTCCCAAGGGTATGGCTGTTCGCCATTTAAAGTGGTACGCGAGCTGGGTTTAGAACGTCGTGAGACAGTTCGGTCCCTATCTGCCGTGGGCGTTTGAGAATTGAGAGGGGTTGCTCCTAGTACGAGAGGACCGGAGTGAACGAACCGCTGGTGTTCGGGTTGTCATGCCAATGGCACTGCCCGGTAGCTACGTTCGGAACTGATAAGCGCTGAAAGCATCTAAGCGCGAAGCAGGCCTCGAGATGAGTTCTCACTAGACTTTTAAAGTCTCTGAAGGGCCGTTGAAGACTACAACGTTGATAGGCAGGATGTGGAAGTGGTGTGAGCCATTAAGCTAACCTGTACTAATTACCCGTGAGGCTTAACCATACAACGCCAAACGCGTTTTATGACAGCGTAACAGACAGAAGTTAAGTTACTAAAGTAGACATTTACTTGATATCAGAATTCCAGATTTATTAATTTGCTCAAAAGAGCGAATTAAAACCAAATTTGCTTGGTGACAATAGCGTTTTGGACCCACCTGACCCCATGCCGAACTCAGTAGTGAAACGAAACAGCGCCGATGATAGTGTAGCAGCTGCTATGTGAAAGTAGGTCATCGCCAGGCTCCAAATTAAAGAAAGCCCGATTCGAAAGAGTCGGGCTTTTTTGCGTTTTGAGCTGTCAGCTTTCAGCCGTCAGACTTCAGTTGAACTGCGGGGTTGCCCTGTACAAAGTCACCCTCAGCAACAAAACCCCGTAGGCACTTCAGTGCCGAATCTAGACCATAACAAACACATTCATGGCTGAAGCCATTCCTAAAAGTACACTTTGTCTAGAACCTAGAACCTCCGGCAGAGGGAGGCGCAGCCCCAAACATCCACACCGGGCGGCTGAACGCTGAGGGCTGAAAGCTGATAGCTCTGCGATGTGTTGGGTTTCGCTCCGCTCTACCCAACCTACGCCAGAACTTAACACTTTACCCTTTCAAACTTGCTAACTAGCGGCTAAAAAAGCCCATATTCTTCGGTTTCTTCTGCTTCGTGGCGCATGAGGTGTTCTGGGCGGAAGATGGCGCTTGGGTCTAATAGTAAGCTGTGTTTATGCTTCATTTTAATTAGCCCGCGCATCATGTTTTTAGTTTGTGGGTCAACATCAAAACCAACAGAGGTAAGCTGCTCTAAAGGTTTGATATCTTCTTTCTTAACATTAATATTGTCTTCGACTTTATCGACCAGAAGCCCTATATGAGGTGTTACACCGTCTTTAGTTGTAAAAATGATGATTGGCTTGTAATCAAGGCTTATCTGCTCTCGGGCCGATTCAAACAACCGGTTTAGCTGATTAAGAGTTTGTCGTTTTTTTTCTTCAAATAAAATAATTACAGAATCTTTTGACTGTGTTTTCCGTACTTCTAGAAGTTCGCTAGCCATAACATGTAGTGCATGGTAGGGCTTTTCAAGTTTGGCAACAATGCTCTTAAGATCTTCATTATCAGTCTCGAAATCTTTGTACCAGCGACTAAATGAGGACTTACTTGGATCTAGCGAATTTGTGAAGGATGTTCCAGTAGATAGGTTGTTTTCTAATACATTAAGCCATTCTAAGTGCTCTTTTTCTCTTTCAACTAATAATTCTGAAAGCGCGGCATTTACTTCGTATGTTGACCTGTTATTTAAAACTACCCCCAAATCAAATATGGGGGTCGGCGTGTCCATATAATCTTTGACCCCGATAAAGCTCTTATTTTCATTGGGCAATGACGTTAAATTACCCTCATAACGTTCAGTTAGAAGAATATCAAGAATTTTTAATGAAATGGTCTTGTGCCCAACTCGGAAATTAATCAGATCCATATTTCCCTCAAAGCCTTGTTAAGTCTTTATAGCATAGAACATTATTATGTTTTTAGTGATGGATTTACAAAATTACTTTTTGAAATAGGAGCGGTAGATTTTTTTATTATTTCCAGCACTATGACTATTAAATAAATCAGCGAATTCAGATGTGTCAGTGAAGAGGTGAGTTAGCTCGGTCAGCAGACATTGATTGTTTAGAGGCGTTGGGCATTTTTGGGCAGCGCTAACCAATGCTACGGCATTCAAATAACCTTCAAATATAATTCTATTCGCACTCGTGTGATAAGGCTCGATATCTTCAATAAACTGCTTACACCAAGGGTTTTTACAGTTATTAGGGTCGGGTACCACTTCAGTGACCATAATGTTGGCGGGCTGTTTCACTCGCTGATATAAATCATGGCTCGAAACGAAAGACACCGAAGTATAGTCTGGGTTGAAGTTTTGTTTGTTTGCTGCATTAATGAATTCAGCGAGAGGCTCGTAAGTGCCGACTAAACAAATTGCGGTTGCTTTACTTTCTTTTAGAAGCGCTAAAGCTTTTGAAATATCATCACTATTGCGCTTAAACCGAGCGACTTCTACAGGTTTAATACCATGTATTTTTAATGCATTAACAAGGTTGTTTTCTACCATATAGCCAAACTCATCGGCTTGGATCATCAAGCCAATTTTTTCATGCTTACGCTCTTTCACGAAATAATTAATTTGCTCTATGGCTTCATCTTGGTAGCTCGCACGAAGATTAAATACATTTGGCATTGAGCTATTATGTAAAAAATCAGCGCCTGTAAATGGCATTAGAAATGGAATGCGGTGCCTATCCAGAATAGGTTTAATTGCATGGGCTGTTGGTGTGCCCATAGAGCCAAAAATTGCATGGATCTTTTGATCAAATAAAAACTCGCGAGTATTCACTACGGTATTTTTTGGCTCATAACCATCATCAGCTAAAATCAGATCGATACTTTGCCCATTAATACCGTTTTCTTTGTTGATTTTATTAAAGTAAATATTACTGCCAAGCGCCAGTTGTTCGCCTATTTGCTTTGCGGGTCCAGTGAGCGCAGTGGACATGCCGAGTTTAATGGTAGGCTGTGCGTGTTCAGCTAAAGCTATCTGAGGTAGTAGCAAGGTACAAATACATAAACACTTAATGGCTGTGATTTTGAAGTGATTTATAGTGAGCATACCAACCTTGCACTGCGGTTTTGAACTGTGACTCTAAGTCTTTTTTACCTGTAAAACCGGCTTCTTCGATTAAGCTATTTACAGAGGTTTGCTGTAATACTAGTCGAATAAGGATGAACTTTGTATGTTCATCTAATAAATTTAGACTAATTGGTGTGCTCCAAAGTATTTGCCATAGCAATGGCTGTACTTGGAAGAGGTTAATATCACCAGTTAACAGCCGCTCAGCTCTTGCATCTAAGGCAGAAGATAGATCACTTTTTGGTAAGCCTTTGAATAGCTCTGCAATAAGCTGCCAAGGAAGTGAGTTAAAGTGATCAAGGAGTTGCAAAGAGAAATCTTGCTTAAACTCTTCTATTAACAGTGCTGCGCTATCTGTCGTTTGCTTATCTAATGCTTTAACCACTAAGGCAGCATGTTCTGCCGTTGCTTTGTCATGACTAAATCCAAGCTTAACAACGTTGAAGCCATTACTTTGCCAAAACTTAATTAATGTCGCATTTGCGCCAAAGCTAGCACCAAAATAACTACAATTGCTTAATTGGCTTTCGCAGTGGTTTAACAGGGCTGAGCCTATACCTTGCTGATGACATTCAGGTGCAACAGCTATTCTCACGACTCTCGCTGAGTGTTTACACAAATCTTCTGTTTTTCGGCTTAATTGAGTCAGAGTTTGCGCCATTAAATGACCATGTGGCCGACGCTTTCCTCTTATAACCTGCTCTGCAATCTCAGGCGTTAAGCCACCCTCAATAGCAATTAAGCAAACGGCTTTTAATGCATTTTCTTGTTTGCAGATAGATAGCTGTAGCTCTGGGGCATCAAGCAATTGGCGTAAGTCGTTTACCGTGGTTTGATAATGAGCCAACGCCAATAGCGCCATAATTTGGCTAAGCAACTGCTCATCATCAATGAGTTGCTCTTTGCTTATGCTTTCGAATTGATATGACTCTTTACTCTGCGTTTCTAGATATTTTGCATCAAGTAATAGTAGTTCACGTAGGCTATTTTCTAGGGGGTCATACTTGGCGAAACGAACAGGTTCATCCAAAGTAATTGCCTTTAGCGATTTAAATTGGCTACGTAAGGAATGTAAAAAACGTAACGTGTAACCACGCCCATTTCCTTCATAACCAACCATAGTGCTGGCAAATACGATCCGTGGATAACTTTTTAGTATCTCTAATAGCATAGGAACCGGAATCGCTGCTGCTTCGTCGACAAATAACAGATCGCAATCAGGTTTTTCATGTAGCAGTGTATCTGGCGCAATATAGCTAAGGTTAGCTAGTTGCTTACAGTTTTGCTCTTTGCTAACACCAAGCTCAGCGGCTAAATGCTTAAAGCTTGTTTGTACGGCTTTGGCTTGGGTGGCGCAAATTAGGATTCTTTTATCTTGAAGATTTGCTGCTGCAAGCCCTAAAGCGGCTGACTTACCACGACCTCGGTCTGCACTGATCACAAAAGGGCGATTAGCGCGCCCTGTTGCGGTTTTAATAATTTGCTCAACACATGCTTGTTGTTGCTGATAATTTATCTCAGCAGTTGCTGGCGAAATAGATTGGTAAGCAGGAGGCGAGTGCTTAGTAAAATAATGTGGCTGCAATTTTAGCTTGGCGAAAAAGCGCTGATTAAAAAAGCTGTGTTTAATTGCTTCGCCATAAGAGGTAATACTTGTGAGTGCTGGGTCTTGCCAGTTATTATCATCGGGCAGCAGTAATATAAGTACACCACCAGCTTTTACGGTACCGGCAAGCGCGGCTAGTTTATCGGCATATAAACCGCTAAAACCATCAAAAATTGCGTGTTGAAACTCTTGACCAAGAATCTGGTGAGCATGTTTTGGGAACTCACTATTTGCTAATAATGAGCTGCTACTGAAAACATAGGTATTTTTTAGCGCTAATTGGTTTGCAAACTGATAGCACCAAGTTTCGCTGCCTTGCACAATGACAAGCTGGCGATGCTTTGCAATCACCAGCTCATTACATAGCGCTGTTATATACTCATTATAAGGCTTGAAGTCTTGCATACTGTGTTACAAGCCATTTACTGCCTAGATCATCAAAGTTCACTTGAATACGTGACTGTGCGCCGCTGCCTTCGTAATTGAGTACGGTTCCTGCACCGAACTTAGCGTGTAATACGCGCTGTCCTAAGTTAAAGCCGCTATCTTCAAATGCGGCATGTGTTACTGATGGACTAAAACGACCTGCCGCAGGTGGCCTTGAAACCTGTGTTTTAATACGAATTTCTTCGATACAGTCTTCAGGCATTTCGCGTAAAAAGCGTGATGGGCTGTGGTATTTTTCTTGTCCGTATAAACGGCGGCTTTCTGCGTGGCTAATATATAGTTTTTCCATCGCGCGAGTCATGCCAACATAACATAAGCGACGTTCTTCTTCTAAACGACCAGACTCTTCATTACTTTGTTGTGATGGGAACATGCCCTCTTCAACACCCACCATAAATACCAGCGGGAATTCTAGGCCTTTTGCTGAGTGCAGTGTCATCATTTGCACCGCGTCTTCGTGCTCATCAGCTTGACCTTCGCCAGATTCTAGAGAGGTATATGCCAAAAAGCCTTGCAGTGGTGAGCTGAACTCTTCATCTTCAGGGAGTTCGTATTGACCACAAGCACTAATAAGCTCTTCTAAGTTTTCTACGCGGGCACGGCCTTTTTCACCTTTTTCAGCTTGATACATTGCCATTAACCCCGAGCTTTGAATGGTGTATTTCGCTTGCTCTTCTAGGGTGAGATCGCTGATTTTATCTTCGATATGCTCAACAAGTTCTAAGAATTTTGTCACGGCACTTGCTGCACGGCCAGATAAGTGCTGCTGCTCGATAATAGCTTTAGCGGCATACCAAAGTGGCAATGACTCATTGCGCGCGCAATCACGAATGTGGCTTAGTGTTTTATCACCAATGCCGCGAGCAGGGGTGTTAATAACGCGCTCGAAAGCCGCATCATCTTGACGGTTACCAACTAAACGTAAATACGAAAGTGCATCTTTGATCTCTTGGCGCTCGAAGAAGCGCATACCGCCGTAAATACGGTATTTTAAACCTTCTTGTAGCATTGCTTCTTCGAGTACACGAGATTGCGCATTGTTACGGTATAAAATCGCGGCGTCTTGTAATGCATTACCTGCATTTAGCCAGCTACGTAGTTTGCTGCTAACAAAGCGCGCTTCGTCTAATTCATTAAACGCAGCGTAAACTGAAATCGGCTCACCATCATTGCCGTCTGTCCACAGGCTTTTGCCCATGCGTTCAGCATTGTTTTTGATCAGCGCGTTTGAAGCTTTCAAAATTGTTGCCGTTGAACGGTAATTTTGTTCAAGGCGAATGGTTTCGGCTTCGAAGTCAGTTAAAAAGCGTTTGATATTCTCAATTTTTGCGCCACGCCAGCCATAGATACTTTGGTCATCATCACCTACGATCATAATACTGTTGGTGTTACCTGCGAGTAATTTTAACCAAGCGTACTGAATCGTATTGGTATCCTGGAACTCGTCTACCAGCATATGGGCAAAACGCTGTTGATAGTGGCGTAAAAGTGTTGGGTGGTTTTTAAGTACTTCGTAGCAGCGCAGCAGTATTTCTGCAAAGTCGACTAAACCTGCACGGTCACAAGCCTCTTGATATGCAGCATAGACTTTTAGCATCATTTGCTCATTAATATCGTAGGCTTGAATGTCTTTAGGTCGCAGACCTTCATCTTTTTTCGCGCTGATATACCAACCAAATTGTTTTGCTGGCCACTTTTTATCATCGATGTTCATCGCTTTAAGTAAGCGTTTGATCATACGTTGTTGATCGTCAGAATCTAAAATTTGAAAGCTTTCAGGCAAGTTCGCTTCACGGTGATGGGCGCGCAGAATACGATGAGATAAGCCGTGGAAGGTACCAATCCACATACCGCCAACAGGTGCTTTTAAGGTTTCTTCTACACGAGTGCGCATTTCTTTTGCGGCTTTATTTGTGAAGGTTACCGCAAAGATGCTGTATGCAGAAGCTTGCTCAACTTGCATGAGCCATGCGATGCGATGAACAAGTACTCGAGTTTTACCAGAACCTGCACCTGCAAGTACTAGCATATTTTGCAATGGGGCTGCGACTGCATCCCGTTGTTTGTCATTTAAGCCATCGAGTAATTCAGAAACGTCCATCGTTACGCCTTTTCAATCTATAATGGGTGGAGTATAACAGGTGTTTATGCAAGGCTAAATAAAATACTGTTTTTATAAACAGCTATTTTGGCAAGTCATTAAAATTGAAGTATAAAAATTGTGAATTTGACCGATTTTTAGCAAAAAAAACTAAAATCAAAATAACGCTACTTTTTAACACTTTGATTTGTAAGCCATAATAAGTTGGCATAAAGTGTGTTTACTAAAAGTATAATCATTAAAAACTACAGAGGTTAGTATGGCAGAGCAAGGTTCTGGCGGTAATGTAATCGCAGCAATATGTAATATCTTTTTTCCTGGTTTAGGGCAATTGGTACAAGGCCGTTTAATGGCGGCTATTGCATTCTTTTTAGCATGGGTTATCAGTGGGGCACTAATTTACGTTGCAGTTGGCTTTATTCTACTGCCAATCGTATACCTATGGGCGATTATTGATGCTGCGCGCTTCAAATCGCGACTCTAGCTATTTTAAATAGCATAAACACGAGCGCCCCGTTGGCGCTCGTGCTGATTTAAGACTACAAAACTCGCCACGTTTAGCTGCAAACGGTATAATTAGCAGATAACGTATTAAGAGTACCCTCCATGGAATATCAATTTATCCGCGATCCTATTAGCGGTTTACGCATTAAAATCTCCTCTGAACATGCCGTCATAGGCCGTTGGCTAAACGAAGAAATCGGTAAAGAAAAAATCGCGATGGTACAAGCATTAATCTCCGCGGTTAAGAGCAGTCATGAGCCTTTAACCTTACAAGGTCAAGAAATTGATTTGATCTTAAGTAAAGACGAAGCGCTATTCGAAGCACATGCGTTACATCAAGACAACGAAGACTTAGTTGCCTACCAAGATGATGATTTAATGCTTGAAGAAGAAGGCTTGTGTAGTGGCTGTGGTTTTGAAGACTTTGTTGATTTAATTGAATCTTGGCAAGAATTTACACAAGGCCGATAAGCAGAAGCATATTCTGCTTATCGGTTGCTAATTTATTGCTCGCTCACTGATTTAACAGCCGCTAGTAATAAATCTTCTGTTAAGCGTACTTTGTAATTTGGGTTGGCGTATTGAAAATTAACTAACCCATTAGTGTCTATAACAAACACTGCAGGTACGGGTAACGCTACTTTCACTTCGCCCTCTAACGAGACAAAGTTAACCCCAAGTTTGTTGCGGTAAATCTTTGCTGTTTTGTCATCTAAGTAAAACGCTAAACCTAACTTTTGTGCCAACAAAAGGCTGTCGTCAGACAATAATTGATAGTTTGGTGAAGTAATTTTTGATTCAGCGAGCTTTTCAGGACTATCTGGCGAAACGGCAATTATCTGTGCTCCTAAATCCGCTAGCTCTTTCTCAATTTTTTGGACATTGGCCAATTGCTTTGAACAATATGGGCACCAGCCACCACGATAAACAATGAGCACAGTCGTTTTTTCTTTAAAACGCTCAGCGAGTGAGACGGTTTTACCGTATTGATCTTTTAACTCAATATTTGGCACTGCTAAGCCGGGTAATAATGGGCTAACTTGCTCTGCTGATTCGGCAATATTGGTTGCAGTCGCAGCAATAACTTGGCTTGATAGTACAAATAGTGCACTAATGAGTAGAGATTTAAACATGGGTTTCCTCGGTTATTTTTATCAACTGCAAAGCAGACCTGATCATATGTGTTTTTATTTCATCAATGACAAAATTATCTGTAGTATATACATAATTGAAAATGCAAGTTGGGATAAAGAATGTCTGCTAATTTACAAAAACTCGTTGTTATGCTCGAGATGCAAAATGCGATGAATACTAAAGTTCATGAGCAATGGTTTAGCCAAGGTTTTGAATGGTATCGTGCAATTTGGGTTGAGTGTGCTGAAATGCTTGACCACTACGGCTGGAAGTGGTGGAAAAAACAAACCCCAGATACAGAACAAGTTATTTTAGAGTTAGTTGATATTTTCCATTTTGGTTTATCTTTACGTATTGATGGTGAAACCAGCTATGAGCAGTTAGCTGCACAACTAGAAGCTGAGTTAAGTGCGCCAGTTCAGGCAGATGACTTTAAACAAACACTCGAAGTGTTAGCTGGGTCAGCAGTCGCTGAAAAGAGTTTTAATGCAGCCGCATTTGCAGGTTGTATGGCGCAAATTGGTATGGATATCGATGACTTATACCGTGGCTATGTTGGTAAAAATACCTTGAACTTCTTCCGCCAAGATCATGGCTACAAAGATGGTAGTTATATCAAAGTGTGGAATGGCCAAGAAGATAACGAGCACTTAGTTGAAGTGGTAAAAAGCCTAGATACAGAGCATGCAGATTTTGCAAAACTTGTATACCAAGGCTTAGAGCAGCGTTACCCGAAGTAATTATTTAACGGGTATAAACTCGCGAAAATCGATGGTCGATAAAAAGCCATCGAACTGTTTATGCGGTTGCTGACTATCAGGGTTGGCAACCGCAAGTATATGACCAATACCAAACTCTTTTGCCGCATCTAGCACGGCGGGGCTATCATCCACAAATAAAGTCCGTTCCTTATCAAACTGCCATTCTTGATGTACTTGTTGCCATAATGGTTGATGCTCTTTACTCACGCCATATTGGTGAGTTGAGATCACCCCATCTAAGTAATTATCGATAGCAGTGTGTTCGAACTTTAACATGGCACAATCTGGGTGCGCGTTAGTAAGCATGATCAATTGCTTGCCTGCTTTTCTAAGCTCAGTTAAGAACGGCGGAACATCTTCACGAATTCTGATTAAATGTTGAATGTCACGTTTCAGTGCCATAATTGGTAAATCAAGTTGCTGCTGCCAATAATCTAAACAGTACCAATTAATTTGTCCGTGAACTTGTTGATAACGATGTAAAATGTCAGCTTTTGCTGCGTCTAAACTGATTTTATGTTTACGCGCATATTGCTCGGGAATAACGGTTAGCCAAAAGTAATTATCAAAATGCAAATCAAGTAGGGTGCCATCCATATCTAACAACACAGTATCGATTTTTGACCAATTTAACATAGGCAATTCACTTTAAAAGATTTATGATGAGCATAACTGCCATGATAGCAAATTAATGCCAATGACACAGAAAAAGCATCCTACACCACCGCAAATTTTGTCTAATGAAGTTGTCGCTAAAAGTCGACTATTTACTGTTGAGTCTCTCGAATTGAAGTTTTCAAATGATGAACAAAGGCAATACGAAAGAATTCGTGGCGGTGGCAGAGGTGCAGTGATGATAGTGCCAGTAACGGCCGATAACGAACTGTTATTAGTGCGAGAGTATTGTGCAGGCACCAATGATTATCAGTTGGGTTTTCCAAAGGGCTTAATTGATCCAGGTGAAACACCACAGCAAGCTGCAGACCGGGAGCTGAAAGAAGAAGTTGGTTTTGGTGCTAAGCATTTCGCTGAACTAAAAAAAGTCAGCATGGCGCCAAGTTACTTTAATGCCACGATGCATATTTTGTATGCTGAAGATCTCTACCCTGAAGCCTTACCTGGTGATGAGCCAGAACCGCTTGTCGTTGTAAAATGGCCAATAACTGATTGGCAATCATTATTGCAACAAGAAGACTTTACTGAAGCACGAAGTGTCGCAGCTTTGCTATTATTAACAAAGTACTTAGAGTCGGGAGCGGGCAATGAATGATTTTTTAGAACCGTGTATTCGGTTAGCTGAGCAAGCAGGCGATGCCATTATGGCCATTTATCAGCAGGATGATATTGGTGCTGAGCAAAAGTCAGATCATACTCCGGTCACCAAGGCTGACTTAGCATCAAATGATGTATTAATGGCGGGTTTGAAGAGCATAGCCCCCGATATTCCAATTATGTCAGAAGAAACCCCGATCCCAGCGCTGGCAGATAGAAAAGATTGGCACCGTTATTGGTTGCTTGATCCTATGGATGGTACCGGGGAGTTTATACTTGAAAGCGGTGATTTTGCCGTCAATATCGCTTTAGTTGAAAATAATCGCCCAGTGCTGGGTGTTATTCATTGGCCAGCGAAACAAGTGACTTATTTTGCAAGTTATCAAAATGGCGCATTTAAACGTGAAAATGGCCAAGATCAACAAATTTCAGTAGCAACACCCGATAATTTAACCTTAGCAGTAAGCCGCAGGCAAAAAATTGAAGCGGTCAGTCAGTATTTAAACACTCAGTTTGCGACAGTAGCATTAGGCTCATGCTCATTAAAAGCCTGTATTATTGCAGAGGGTAAAGCTGATTGCTTTTTACGTATCGGACCAACTGGTGAGTGGGATACTGGTGCGTCACAAGTGATTGTTGAAGAGGCCGGTGGCTGCATTACCGATGCTGAATTCAATCCGTTAACTTACAATCAACGAGAAAGCACAGAAAACCCCGATTTTATCGTGATGGGTCACCCCGATTGGGAGTGGCAAAAAATGATTAGTCCTCATCAGCGTGCATTTTAACTTTGTTTTGTGTGCTTTTTGTTCGCTTGAGTTAAATTTGTCACTATAACCCTTGATTTCTAATCTTATTGCTATATGATAGCGCTCTCTCTGAAACAGGGCGTCGTTAACATGCTCATGTTACCTAGAGATTACAGGCGCGGGATGGAGCAGAATGATAAATCATTCGTCGGACTCGCTAATACCTGAAGTCGAAGGTCGTCGGTTTAAATCCGGCTTCTGGGACTCTAAACATACAGGCGCGGGATGGAGCAGCCTGGTAGCTCGTCGGGCTCATAACCCGAAGGTCGTCGGTTCAAATCCGGCTCCCGCAACCAACTTCTTAAATTAAGTGAGAAGTAAAATAAACTTAATATTCAGGCGCGGGATGGAGCAGCCTGGTAGCTCGTCGGGCTCATAACCCGAAGGTCGTCGGTTCAAATCCGGCTCCCGCAACCAATTCTCTGAATTGGAAGCCAAGTTGTCATGTAAAGCAACTTTAAATAAATCTACAATTTCAGGCGCGGGATGGAGCAGCCTGGTAGCTCGTCGGGCTCATAACCCGAAGGTCGTCGGTTCAAATCCGGCTCCCGCAACCAACTGAAATTGAAGATTAAAATTAAATGAATTTGATAAGTAGGCACGCGAAAGCGTGTTTTTTTATGCCTGAAATTCAGGTTCAGAGCCGAAGGTCGTCGGTTCGCTCTCAAAATTCACAGCTCCCG
>NZ_VFBD01000019.1:0-36381 GCF_011319765.1 Pseudoalteromonas sp. MB47
CACCGAGGCACTTCGCGCTACACAGAGAAAAACAGCATTTAAAAATAATATTCACAAAGAGGATAAGAGACGCTGCGCTTAAAAGGAAAAAACAAAATACTCTTTTGGTCTATCTCATTTACTTCTCATTCTTTTCTCTTTGTGAAAAAAAATATTGAACCACAAAGTACACCGAGGCACTTCGCGCTACACAGAGAAAAACAGCATTTACAAATAATATTCACAAAGAGGATAAGAGACGCTGCGCTTAAAAGGAAAAAAACAAAATACTCTTTTGGTCTATCTCATTTATTTCTCATTCTTTTCTCTTTGTGAAAAAAATATTGAACCACAAAGTACACCGAGGCACTTCGCGCTACACAGAGAAAAACAGCATTTAAAAATAATATTCACAAAGAGGATAAGAGACGCTGCGCTTAAAAGGAAAAAACAAAATACTCTTTTGTTCTATCTCATTTATTTCTCATTCTCTTCTCTTTATGCAAAACAAATTGAACCACAGGGTTCGGCGAAAAAACGCCTAAACTCGTATCTCGCAAACTTTTTCGTCTGATAGCTGACGGCTGAAAGCTGATAGCTCCTTCCCCTAGCTGCTCGCTAACTTGTTGGGCTTCGCTCAGCTCCACCCAACATACAATAAGAGCTACCCTTTATTCCCCCGCAAACTTTAACATTCGCGTTTGGTCGGTAAGTTCAATATCCACCAGCTCATATGGGGCTTTCGCTGTTTGAGTGACTGCAAAAGGCATGGTGAAACTATCATAGCTATCAATCTGTTTTGCTACTTCAACCGTTGCCAGTTTGATGCGCTCACCTTTATTACCTTTGCCAGTTAAGGTTGCACGAATGGCATAGCGGCCTGAGTCGGTCACTTGCACCGGTACTTTAGCTTGGTATTTGTTATTGCCAAGCGCAGTTACTTTGGCTTTATCCATACTGATGGTTTGTGAACTATGTACAAACGGCATTTTTATAGAGCGTTTTACCGTTTGGCCATTCACTTTAGTATCTACACTGGCCTCAAGCTCGTAGTAACCATTTATTGCGCCTAAGGTTTCAAGCGGGTAATTAAATACTGCTTCACCATTTTCGTAACGTACATCTAGTTTTTCGCCATCAGGGCTTGAAAGCGTTAACTTCACATCACTATCTTTAAAGCGCTTTTTACCCATACTAAGCTGCATAGCAACACGCTGTTGCTGATCTTTCACTTTAAATTGCGATTTAGCATGCAAAGCATTGCTCGAGCCTTTTTCAATCACGTGCAGCAAGTAGGTGTCGTTATCGTTAAGGGCTTGGCTTGTTCTTAGCATTGCTTTGCCATTTACCTGACCTAGCTTTAAGCCAACACTGCCATCGCTAAATCCTGCATTTTCCATTTGCTCACGTGCAACCATGGCTTGCATTGGCATTTGCCTAAAGTTGTCATCTCGCACCGACAGCTTATCAAGCTGTAAGCCATGAGGCTTAAATACTTCGCTACTATCAAAGCGTGCTTTTGGTGCAATGCGAATAAAGTTATCAGCTTGGTTTACAAAAACAGGCACACCACGCTTAAGCTCTTTACCCGAAACTTTCTGCCAATATTCAACACTGTCTTTTTCAAGTGTTTGTAGTTGAGCGCTTGATGCTGGTTGAACTTGAGGGAATTGATAAACCGTTTGCTCATTAGCATTTGCGGCTGTGCTTACAAGCACTATTGCAGCTGCAATTGTGGTTAACTTATTAATCATAGCGGGCTCCTAAATTCGGTTTTTAAGCATGTTTGGCAAGCCAAAACAGTTACGTCGACTTTGCTGATGACTTAAAGGCTCACCACCTTGGGTTCGTGATTTATCGGTAAACCACACCACCCCAGCTAACGACTGAGAACTGCAATTTAAAAAGCCATCTGAACAGCTGTCTAACCAGTTTTGTGTTACTTCAAGGCCCACTTGATTTTGATAACCGCCACAATAGCTGTCGCTATCCCATACCGCTGATTCAACATCACTGCCCACCACGGTTTCGAATCGAGACGATAAACTTGGGCGGTTCGGTGTGCCATACAGCCACTGTGCGTTATACGATTCCATCCAGGATACTTGCTGTTGTTTTACTGCATCGCTGCCGTAGCCTAAAAGCCAACCCAAGCTTTGCTCAAACGAATTACCCGCAATAACCGCATCAGCCAACGGCGTGCCACCACTTGAAGGAGCCAGAGCAATGGTACGCGTGACTTTGCTAATAATATTTGGATAACGGCTATCCCATGTTGGGTTAGATAAAATCCAACGCACCACATTGCCACCGTTAGAATGGGTGATCAGAGTTAAATCTGTGATGTTTTTATTATTGATAAATGTAGTGAGCTGCCCTGCTAAACAGCCAGATGCCGCGTCTGCCCACATGTATTGATCAAAGTCACAATTAATGACCGTGTAATTACTACTATTTGGTAAACCTTGACGAACCGTGTCGACAAAACTGCCTGTCCAATAGTCATTATACGCATCGCTTTGCTGGCCTGTACCGTGCACAAATGCGACTCCTTGCGCAGCAAAAGCACTGTGGCTGATACCCGCTGCCAGCATTAAAGCTGGCACTAGTGAGAGTGTTTTTATTTTCATGTGTGTTCCTGTTGATTGTCATTTTATCTATCAGGTTGGAGGAGTGACCTCCGACCAAAAACATAGACCAAACAGGTACGAAAGCAAGAATAAATTTACATTAATTTAACTTTTGTGCGTTTTTTAAGTACAAATTATTAGATTTTAGGAGAAAAAGAGGAGGCGAGATGCGAGGTGCTAGGTGCGAGTAAACTTTCCCTTTACTCTTTCTAACTCGCTAACTTTTCAAGCTGATAGCTCTTTTGTTCATCGGGCGAAATAAATTTCACGCCTACAATGCTAGCAAAATAAAACGGTATACATTGCACAGTGCGAAATAGTATCGCTGCACGAAAGTACTATATCCAGCCCTGTTTAAATTTCATACGTTGTAAATTAAATATTAAAGAGGAGAACACACAATGAAACGCTTATTGACGATGATTGCGCTATGCGCAGGCATGAGCACAACTGCTTTTGCAGCATGTAGAGATAACGTTGTACTGGTACATGGTAATACCGCCTCCCCTTCGAGTTGGAATAACACAATCAACGAATTAAAACGAAAAGGGTATGTCGACAGTGAAATTTTCACCCCAGATTGGGGCTCTAAATCTTGCGCGAGTTGCAACGATCATAACGGCAGTGAAGAAACGCCCGTACGTAACGCCATTCTTACTGCAATCAACCAATCTTGCACAGGTAAGATCGATATTATCGGCCATTCAATGGGGGTTACACTCGCAGCTCAGCAAATTTATAAGCTAGGAATGGCATCAGATGTTGATACCTTTGTTGGTGTTGCAGGTGCCGCGCGCGGCCTACTTAGTTGCGGTGTTTACCCATATAATGTGTGGAATAACACATGTGGTTACTATGGCTTATCGGTTGGCAGCCCGCTATTAAATAGTATTTATGGAGAAGCATTAGGCGACAAAGTGTATTCCATAAAGAGCTACTCGGATCAAATCGTCTGCTCAACTGGCACTTGTTATGTGTACGGCATTCACAGCAGCCGATTATGGAATGAAAATGCCACCTACACCTACGTTCTCGGCCACTTTGGTTTGCAAACCGATACGTACGTAAAACAAGTGAGTTTGATTCAGTAGGTTTGAGTTAGCGAGATGGTAGCAACGATTTTATATCACGTAGGAATGGTGCTAGGTGCTAACAGCGTAGTGTTAGTTGCGCCTCCCCTATGACTTTTTTCGGCGTTAAAACGCCTCCTACAACTCGCATCTCGCTAACTTTTCAATCTGATAGCTGACGGCTGAAAGCTGATAGCTCCTTTACCCTTTCCCCTTGTAACTTGCTAACTTGTTGGGTTTCGCTCCGCTCTACCCAACCTACCAGCTGATAGCTCTACGAACCATACAGCGCTTTCATTAATTGACGCAGGTTCTTTTGATTAGTTTCCGTCTTAACCAGCGCTTTTAAACGGCTTTTAACCTCTGGTTTTGACTTCGCTTGTTGACTTAACGCCGATATAGCGGCGCTGCGAATATCTTTCGGGTTACTAGCGTCAGCAAAGGCATAAATACTATCTACTTGTTCTGCGTCTAACTCATTATTACCCATTGCCTTTAAAATCGCCCCTTGCGTTTTACTATCAGTTTCTTGATTTAGTTGATTACTCAAGTAATTCAAACTGGTTTTACTTGGCATTTTTGCCAAGGCCTCTGCCGCATTTAGTCGTAATCTTGCACTGTCGCCAGCTAAATAATCACCAATAAGCTGTTGATGATCATAGTCTCCACTATTACCCAGTGCGGTGATTAGGGCTGATGCTTTTTGCTCCGTTGCACTAGAGCTCAAAGAATCAGCTAATTTTTGGGTTAACTGAGTTGAAAACTCACTGCCCTGCTGATTTTTTGCAATCGCCCCCATTACCATTAAAGCACTATGAGCCAGCTTAGAATTTTCTTCATCAAGACCATATGACATGGAATACTCAAAAATCGCCTCAACCTGCATGTCAGTTAACGGCTTTTCACTGTATTTTAGTGCCATTAAACTTCTAAAGCGCTGATTTGGTGAAAATAAACCAGGCTCAACAAATACCTCTGTTAGTAACTGTTTTGAATTAACTGAGTCATGTTTACCTAAGTACATAAACAATTTACTTTCTAGGGGATCAGCAATTGATTTAGTTGAAATAAGCTCTTTTAAGCTCAGCAAATACTGATCATTGTCATAAAGAAATTGCAAAAGCGTTTTTCGGTCTCCCTCTAGCCAATCCATACTTTTTAAAGCAGTGATAAACGCTTCAGTATTTTTTAATGGTTGAGGCGGCGCTTTAGGGTAAACCCAATCTGTGCTTAAATTTTCCCATTGATTAGGGTCTTCGGGTAATTGCAGTAACCTTGCATCATCGGGTATCGATTGATTTGAGCGATTTAAACTTAGTGTTTGCAGTACTTCAATATTCATACTTCCATCACTACTACTGACTTGAATATGACTATTTCCGAGGGTTTTTGTTAACCAGCATTTATCGTTTTCAAAGATAAACTCATCACTAATAATGTTCGCCGTTTCTAACTGCATTAGCTTTTTCGCAGCGTTAGTACTTTGCCTAGTGTCAGTTGGTTCTAAGTAACTGAGTTTATTTCGCTTTAGTTTATTATCAGCTAACACTGTGTAGAGTGATTTGTACTGACCGATATCATCTCGCTCTTTAACCCAATACTTATCCCCCTGTAAATTTTCAGGGGGTTTTGCACGGTGAAAGGCACGGTATAAAGCAATCAGCTTTTGTTGATCAGCCGCTTTTAATTTAGCGTTAAACCGATAATCTAAAACTTCACCTGAGTTATTGCTAACTTTCACAGCAAAAGGGACAGCATACTCATTGCTGGTACTCACTGTTTTATTCAACTTTGCTTGAGCTTGGTATAGCTCAAAACCCAACCAGTGAAATTTTTCTGCAACTAACAAAGGCCGATAAATTAACCGCCCTTGCAAGTCAAACTGGCTTTTTGAGGGGCTATTCATCGAAACAATATTCGTATCAGCTTTTGATTGAAGTTCACCCCAAACAGTACAATGAGGCACTGCATAAGCGGCCGAAGCATAGCCTAACAAAGTGCCAAAAAATAAACTCAGTTTAATTAAACGCATTATACCTATGCCTTCATACTAATAATTTAAGGTTGCTGATTCGTCTAAAATTGTCCAGCTTTTATCGTACAAGGTACTAGTATCGTAGATAGTTTGAGTTTTGGTTTTTGTCTTAACCGTGCAACACCACTTGTATTTAGGGTATTTCACATAAACATAAAATTCACCGGAAATAGCCTCAATATCATTCGTTACATCAATCCCTAAAGTGATTTTAGAATCAGTGATAGCTTTAGCTAAATCTGCATAAAGTGTGGCATTAAATGTATCTGCAATAATCAAAAAGTCTATACCAACACCGCCACTTGCAATACCTAAGTTTATTTCTGCAGTGGCATACGCATCCATGCTGGCAGTAACAATATCTCCCCCTAAGTCAATTCGGCTATTGCTGTAAGCTAAACCAACCCCTAAATCCAAGCTGCCACTGACACCAGCCTCAACGGTCACCGGAACAATTACAATGGTGAACGTCGTTTCAACCACTTTTTGCTCTTCGCTCCAGCTATATCCTAAAGACTTGTCTAAGGCCGTTAACGTGTCGCCCTCGTCAATTAATGTGTCACCCAGCACACTAAAGTTTGCTGCATAAGTAATCTCACCATCACTTACATTTGCACTCGCTTCAGCGCTGGCACTAACCAAACTCGCTGATTTATCAAATAGGTAAAGATCTAGGTCTGCTTCAACTAGCCCCTCGGCTGAACCACCATTACTAGAAGAAACATTCATATAGCTATAAAAAGAAGGGCTGATTGCCACAGCGTCACTGTCACCATAGGTAGCACTCCAACTGCCAACTTTGGCTAACGTTGTTGCTGATGAAGCTGTAGTCTGCATCGCTGATGCTGACGCTATTGTTGTTTTATTACTATTTAGCTCTACCGATTCTGCAGAACTCACTTCATCATGATAAAGTGCATAAGGTACTTCAACGGTAATACTATTATTTTCGCTATGAGCTTCAATTTCATCAGAGTTGTCGTGGAAGGTAAATGTCATGCTAAAACTGTTTTCACCACCATCGTGATCAAAATCATCGTGTATCGCTTTTAGCAATACGCCATTTACTGCAACATCCCAAGGAAAGTAATGAGATTGCTCATGATCAGGAAACTTAATACGCATCGTCTCCATATAAGCTTGTGCTTGCTCATTCCATAAGTGAGCATGATAAGTCGTTTCGCCGATGGTTATTGTTGCACTGATATCAGCCTCGTTGACTGAATTACCAAATTTGGTGGCATTAATAAAGCCTATTAAATCAGGTACTTTCTGTGTTGGTTCACCAGTACCTGTGGTATCTCTTTTACCCGGGCCAGGAAAAATAGCAAAGCCGTCGCCCACTTTAAGTTTATCTAAAACAAAATCATGGTAATGACCATCGCTAATGGTTACTGAGCTATAGGTGCTTTCGTCACCAGATTCAATGCCACGGGATTTATTATCTGTAACATCAACTTCGTTTGAGATCACACCACTTGTGTCAACAAAAGCGGCAATAATAAATTCACCCGCAGCGAGATCTTCATTTGGCAAAATTAATGTTGCCGTATGATTTTGCTCGCCTTCTTGTAACTGCTCGATATAAAACTCACCCAAATCGTAGCCATCTGGCTCATCTTCAGTTTCGAGTTCAGCGACTTTACTTTTTTCAATTAAAATAAATGAAACACCAACGTGTTCATTCGTTAATAAGGTTGTTTCGGTACTGAAATCAACTGTGATCTGTTGTCCTGGTTGATAAACGTCATCGGAGACTGAGGTCATAGATTTCAAAGCGACATTAGCAACAGCTTCTTGTTCGGTAGAGTCATCATCAGAACACCCAACTAGTGAAAGTAGGGATAAAGCCAACACAGCACTAATCCTTTTACACTGATTCATATTACGATTCCTAATTATTGATTGTAATTTCGACAAACTATTAATTAATAAAATGCTTACTTCTACTCAAAGTCCGACCGACTTCTTTTCGAAATGGTTAAGCTTTAACCCACCCAAATTGGGGTACAAAAGGTTCATATTTCAAAGGGTAAATCACAATAATGGATGAATTATGGAGGGATAAAAAAATTTAATAGGTGCGAGGGATGAGGAAGGAGATAATAGATATCAGTCGTTAGAAGTCAGATTAGATTGTGCCTACGCATACTTAAACTGGAATGATCATCCGTAGGCGTGAAATTTATTTCGCGCGAAATATATTTCACACCTACGGTATCGGGATTAGCCATAGCAAGGTACAGGCACAATCTAACCTAAACCTTATGACTTAAAGCTCTTTTGTTTTAATCTGATAGCTGACGGCTGAAAGCTGATAGCTCCTTTCCCCTCGCTAACTTATCGAGTTTCGCTGTGCTCTACCCTATACGCTGTTATTAATACCCTTCAAACCTTGTTGCACAACCTATGCCTATGCACTCAACACGGCTGTCGAGTTCTAACAGCTCTAAATTATAGCTTTTGCTTACATCTACTTTTTTTAGTGGGTTATTAAAAAGGCTGATATCTACTAAATTTGCATGTTCACGTAAATCAATGTTTTTTAATTTGTTATTCGACAAAAAGAGCACTTGAAGCATGGGGTTTGCAGTTAAATCGATAGTGCTTAAGTGGTTATTACTGGCGTAAAGTGCAGTTAACTTTTTATTATGGCTGATGTCTAAAGAGCTAAGCTGGTTGGCATCTAGGTTTAGTTCGCTGAGCATCTTGAACTTGCTTAAATCTAGGTTTTTTAACTGATTATTTGCAAGCTCAAGGTTACGAATACCACTCGGTATATTTACTTTTGTGAGCTTATTGCCCGACAGATTAAGTTGATACAGTTCAGAATTAATAAGCGTCAATTCACCTGTCAGCTTATTATCATTAAGATCAAGCCATGTAAGTTTACTGTTAGTGCTTACATCAAGCTTTGAAAGCTTATTACCACTCAGCATTAAAGTCTCTAACTCTTCGTTGTTACTTACATCAATTCTCGTAAGGCTATTTTGGCTTAAATTAACATGGAAAAGCTGGCTGTTGTGGCTTATGTCGATTTCGGTCAGCTGGTTTGGCACTTTCTTATCGGCAGGTCTACTTGTAATGCCACCAATTTCACCAACTATGAAGCTATCCCCTTCATTACTGAGGACGAGTTTTGTTAAGTTACTAAAATGCTCAAGCCCTTTGGCTGAGGTAATACCGCGATCTCTGCAATGTATTTTTGTCACCTCCCCCACAGTTTTATAGCCACTTTCTTGTAAACACGCTAAGAAGTTAGCATCTGCAACCACGCTCTCTATTGGTGTATCGTCATTAGCCGAAGCACCAGCAACCCCAAGATTTAATACAAGCAAGCAGGCCAAAGCCCTTTTAATGCGCACAAAGTTCCCTTTTAACATTCTTTCACCTTAAATTTTCAACAACATAATCAGGTGGTTAAGTAAGAGGTTTCACCACCCAACAACAAGGCATGCATAATACAGGTTATTTGATGCTTGTACCTATATAAATACAGAAATTCTTTCAAAGTTGTTTTTTAATGGATTCGCGCGAAATAAATTTCACGCCTACAGTGCTAGGTGCTAGGTGCTAGGTGCTAGGTGCTAGGTGCTAGGTGCTAGGTGCTAACAGCATAGTGTTGGTTTTGGATTGATCAAGGGGGTAGGCAAAAAGAAAAACCTGACCCCTTGGTTTTCATTGATTGGCTATTTCGAATTATTTGTTTCAAAAGTATGCCTTTAATTCATTAATTAGGTCAGGCATATTAGTCCCCAAATTAGCTGCTGGATTTTGTTTATCAAAGTCCAATTTAGCTGCATTTTCTAAAGCAATATCAATTCTATCTGGCAAATCAGAGAATCGGAGTTGCCCTTTACAAGCACGTAGTCTTCTTTTAGCGAATGTACTCCCAGAAGTTTTTTTATTCTCCAAAAGTGCCTCTGAGTCATTTGGAGACAGTAATGACAAATCTTCAAAATGCAGTAACCCCCATAAGTCAAAACTTGGATTACTGACAACCACTTTTACTTTCTTTTGACGAGCTTCGGTAAGTGCTGTTGTTGTAGAAGTTAAGTGTGTCCCCGTAAAATACCTATCACGGTCTATGACAATAAAGCCAGTAACTGAAGAGTGCTTTAAGTCATAAGCGTTTTTGCTGCAATAATGACTCAAATCTCTTAAAACGCTTGCCGGATCAGATTTATTAGTTGAGCTTTTTTCTACAGGAATTACTTTAATCAATTTTTCAAATCTTTTTTGAATTTTTATAGCTACACTGTCAAAGTATTCTTTTTCATCAACATCACCTTCGAATGCAATGATATAAGTTATTGCGTCTATTTTTTGTCCGTAACGACTTCCGCTTGACTTACGCCCCATAATTACTGCCCACTCAAGTTTGGAACCCCACCGAAGATTCCTTTCAGATAAGCTGAGTGGATATCTTTATCATAACGAGGCGAATAATCACTTAGGCTATACAATTGTGTTGAACCATCTCTTTCTTTTTGGACAAACCATATTTCATCTCTTCTCAAAATTTCATTGTCTAAAAGCTCAGCCTCATGAGTCGTTGTGATCAACTGATCATCACTGTCAGTCTCTAAAAATAGCTTTAGTAGTTTGATTGAAAGTAAAGGGTGCAGGCTTCTATCAAATTCATCAATAACGAATGTTAAAGGAAACTTCTTATCATTACTTAATGTGGGTAGTAAATCGACAATTCTTTTTGTTCCATCAGATTCATCTTCAAAATCAAAGATAACTTCTTCACCTGATTTTGACTTATGTATAGAAGTTAACTTAGTTATCTTAAGAGATGAAGTTTCATCTATGAACTCAGCTAAATAATCAACTTCATTTAAATCAAATGAATAAGGTTTATTACTTGAAGCAATTTTACTTTTAATTTCTTCAAGCTGATCTGTTGTAAATTTATTTAATGGTACTTCTGTAGAATTTAGTTTTTCTATACCTGTATCAAAATTCTTTATCACATCAAAACAATTTCCATTTCCACTAGAGAGATCAGACAGGGTTGAGTTATATTTAGATTCAGGAAAAATAATGATGAGATGGAAGTTAAAAAACAAAAATGCAGGCAGAAGAAACTCTAAAAAGCTAAAATCTACTTCACTGCTACCTTTCTTTTTAGATAGTTCTAGCTCCCTAAAAAATTCTCTTATTTTTTCTGAAGAATCTGTCAGAAAAAGTTTTTTAGGAGATGTATATTTAGAAAAAACTAAAAACTCAGAATTATTCGAAATATCTTCAACATCACTTGTATATGAATATACTACTGTATTAACAGATTTACTCTTATCTATTTTTCTGTGGTAGATCTTTGTTTCTGAGTTTGGAGTTATATGTACTAACTCTTCCTCTGCAATAATATTGTTTTCAACAGAGAAGAAGTAGGCATAATACTCACCCTTAATACAAAACTCGAAAGTAAAATCTCTTTTTTTACTTCCATCTTTAACTAGTGAGAAATGTGAACTTCTCAAAAAAGGACAGTAGTCTAAATTAGACTCACCTGTTATTACCTCTTTTGCATAAGCCATGGCTTTAATCACATTTGATTTACCACTAGCATTAGCACCATAAAGTAACGCACCTTTAAGAACTTTCTTTTTTTTATCCCTTAAAGGGGTTCTAGCATGGTTTTTATGACGACGAAGCCTAGGAGCGGCTTTCATATTTAGCTCAATTGATTCATCAATTGAACGAAAGTTATTTGCACTGAAATAAATAAGCATATGAGTAGTTCAGAAAACTGTTTTAAATTACTTATACAGCATATACACTTCACATTAAAGAGAAATTCTCTCTTTAATGTGTGCTTAGTGGTATTCAAATAAGTGAATTCCCAATTCACCAAACAAAAAATAGCCATAAGACTGATTTAATATTTTCTTAACCTAAATCAACATTGTCAGACTCGAGTATGATAAGTGAGGTCAACTCTTAAATTTCTCCAAGACCAAACACCAAGCTCATGTTTAACACCCCCCGTCATCACGCACTGAAAAGAAGCAATTGAAAAGTAATACTGCGCATGAATCACAGGGAGAGTCCAGAGAGGGGTCAGCGGCATCTCCTCTTGACTGCCGTCCCTAGCGCGACAAAACCTTGAATAAGATATTTGACACATAGGGTCAGCTTTTGCTTTTGACTGTACTCTATCTTCTTCGCGCGAAATAAATTTCACGCCTACGGTATCGCGGTTAACCATAACAATGTAAGACATAATCTAACTTATAGCTTAAAGCACCTTTCCCCTAGCAACTCTCTAACTTTCCCCTCGCTAACTTTCTCCAACAAAAAAGCCGTTACATTGCTGCAACGGCTTTTTGGCATTTGAATTTAATCAAACCTTAGTCACGGTATGTCTCTACCGCTGGGCATGAACAAACTAGGTTACGGTCGCCGTATACGTCATCGATACGGGTTACTGTAGGCCAGAATTTGTCTTTTGCTACGCTTGGTACTGGGAATGCTGCGTAGAAACGGTCGTATGCACGATCCCACTCATTGCCTAGTACGTCTGCTTGTGTGTGCGGTGCAAACACTAGCGGGTTGTTTTCAATTGACCATTCGCCAGATGCGATACGGTCGATTTCTGACTTGATTGACACCATTGCTTCGATGAAACGGTCGATCTCAACTTTAGACTCAGACTCAGTTGGCTCAATCATTAGTGTGCCAGCTACTGGGAATGACATAGTTGGTGAATGGAAACCGTAGTCTTGTAGACGTTTAGCTACGTCCATTTCTGTTACGCCTGTTTGCTCTTTGATTGGGCGTAGGTCAACAATACACTCGTGCGCAACGCGGTTGTTACGGCCACGGTATAAAATTGGGTAGTGCTCGCTTAGCTTCTCAGATAAGTAGTTAGCGTTCACGATAGCCATTTCTGTTGCTTGTTTTAAGCCTTCAGAGCCCATCATAGCAATGTATGCCCACGAGATTGGTAAAATAGCTGCTGAGCCGTAAGGGGCTGCAGAAACCGCACCGTTACCGATGTTTGTGCCAGCAACATTAATTACGCTGTGGTTAGGCATAAATGGCGCTAGGTGAGATTTAACACCGATAGGGCCAACACCTGGACCACCACCACCGTGTGGAATACAGAATGTTTTGTGTAGGTTAAGGTGCGATACGTCAGAACCGATTGAACCTGGGCTTGTAACACCAACTTGCGCGTTCATGTTTGCGCCGTCCATGTACACTTGACCGCCGTGCTCATGCACGATGTCACAGATTTCACGAATTGTTTCTTCGTAAACACCGTGTGTAGATGGGTATGTGATCATGATACAAGATAGGTTTTCAGATACCTCTTCGGCTTTCGCCTTAAGGTCTGCCATATCAACGTTACCGTTTTTATCACAGTCAACAACCACGATTTTCATGCTTGCCATTTGTGCAGACGCTGGGTTTGTACCGTGCGCTGAACTTGGGATCAAACATACGTTACGGTGACCTTCACCGCGTGACTCGTGGTATTTACGAATCGCGATTAAGCCTGCGTATTCACCTTGCGCACCTGAGTTAGGTTGTAGTGAAACTGCATCGTAACCTGTGATGTTTACTAACCAATCATGTAGTTCTGTCATCATGATTTGGTAACCCGCTGCCTGATCAAGTGGGCAGAATGGGTGTAAGTTTGCAAACTCAGGCCAAGTGATTGGGATCATCTCAGCTGTCGCATTAAGTTTCATTGTACATGAACCTAATGAGATCATTGAGTGGTTAAGCGCTAAGTCTTTGTTCTCTAGGCGCTTGATGTAACGCAACATTTCAGTCTCGCTGTGGTACGAGTTGAAGTTAGGGTGCGTTAAAATTTCGTCATCGCGTACTAGGCTTGCAGGAATTGAGTTGCTGCCATTTACTTCGATTTCGTTTGCAAGTGCATCAACGCTCAGACCGTGGCCTTCACCTAAGATGATGTCGAATAGCTCAGCTACGTCTGCACGGGTTGTTGTTTCTGATACAGAAATTGAGTATTCACCTGCGCGGTTAGACGCAAAGTTAACGCCGTTTGCTACTGCACGTGCAACGATTTCGTCTTTATTATCTGCAACAACAGTCAGTGTATCGAACCATGTGTCGTGCTTAAGGTTTACGCCTTTCGCTTTTAAGCCTGCCGCTAAGATATCTGCAAAACGGTGGATACGCTCAGCGATAGTTTTAAGGCCTTGTGGACCGTGGTAAACCGCGTAGAACGCTGCCATGTTCGCTAGTAGTACTTGCGCAGTACAGATGTTTGAATTGGCTTTTTCACGTCGAATGTGTTGTTCACGTGTTTGCATTGCCATACGTAATGCGTCGTTACCTAAGCGGTCTTTAGAAACACCGATAATACGACCTGGTAGTGAACGCTTGTACTTGTCGCGTGTTGCGAAGAATGCAGCGTGTGGACCACCGTAACCCATAGGTACACCAAAACGCTGTGCTGAACCAAGTACTACGTCTGCACCTAGTTTACCTGGTGCTTTAAGCATTAATAAGCTCATGATGTCTGCAGCAACACAGGCAATCGCTTTTTTGTCTTGTACTTGTGCGATTAGGTCAGTTACGTCAGTGATTTCACCGGTTGTTGATGGGTATTGGAATAATGCACCAAAAATCTCATGGTTAGCCGCTTCGCTTGCAGGACCAACAACAACTTCAAAACCAAACTGGTCTGCACGTGTAGCAACAACGTCGATAGTTTGCGTGTGTACGTCATCAGCAATAAAGAAGATGTTTGCTTTTTTAGCTTTAGCAACACGCTTTGCAAGGCCCATTGCTTCTGCAGCAGCCGTTGACTCGTCAAGTAATGACGCGCTTGCTAAATCAAGACCAGTTAGGTCTAGGGTCATAGTCTGGAAGTTTAATAATGATTCTAAACGACCTTGTGCAATCTCTGGTTGGTATGGTGTATACGCAGTGTACCAGCCTGGGTTCTCAAGTACGTTACGTAAAATTACGTGTGGTACGTGAGTTGGGTGGTAGCCTTGACCGATGTATGATTTGAACACTTTATTTTTGCTTGCTACTGATTTTAAGTAGCTTAGTGTTTCAACTTCAGTGCGGCTTTCGCCAATTGATAAACCTTGCTCTAAGCGAATGCTTGCAGGTACCGTTTGACCGATCAGCTCTTCAACACTCGATACTCCAAGAGCGCTTAGCATGTCGCTTACTTGCGCTGGGCTTGGCCCAATGTGACGGCGAATAAAATCTTGCTTTTGCTCTAATTGTTCAAGAGATTTGGCGTTTGACATTTGTCCAGATTCCTATGATCCAAAAAAAAGTGGTTACTGCCAATGGGTAACTGGCAATAACTTAAAAACAGGTTGATTCAGTAACTTACAGCGTATGGAAAAGTAAGCTATAAAATCATAAAAGCCCCAGTGAAACCCAAGCTACGCATTTAATTAGCTGGGGATCTAGACGGGGCTTTTAGTCGGCGTGACTAATTAATTAGTCTTCGTCGATTGTGTTAGCGTAGCCTTCAGCGTCTAACAGGTTATCAAGCTCTGATGTGTCAGATGCTTTGATACGGAATAACCAACCGTCAGTGTACGGGTCGTTATTTACTGTTTCAGGCGAATCTTCAAGCTCTTCGTTGATTGCAACGATTTCACCGCCGATTGGTGCGTAGATGTCTGATGCTGCTTTTACAGACTCAGCTACTGCGCAGTCTTCACCCGCGTCAACTTCATCACCAACTTCTGGTAATTCAACGAATACCATGTCGCCAAGAAGTTCTTGTGCGTGCTCAGTGATACCTACAGTAAACGTACCGTCACCTTCGTCGCGAACCCACTCGTGTGAAGTAGCATATTTTAATTCGCTTGGGATATTGCTCATCTTTTTGTTCCTTTGGTTTATATTGGGTGATAACACCAAATTTTTTATAGTTTAGATAACTGATTTGCCGTTACGTACAAAGCAAGGTTTAACAACCTTAACGTTAACCAGTTTTTTACGCATCTCTACTTGGGCTGTTTCGCCAGTTGAACGCGGAACGCGTGCTAGCGCAACACTGTGACCAAGGGTTGGTGAGAATGTACCAGAGGTAATCACCCCTTCACCACCTTCAACGATGACTTTTAAACCGCTACGCAATACGCCTTTTTCTTCAAGCACTAAACCAACTAGTTTGTCTGTGCTCTTGTCAGCGCGTTGCTGTTCTAATACTTCACGACCGATAAACTTACGATCTTCTGGCTCCCATGCGATTGTCCACGCCATGTTTGCAGCAAGTGGAGAAACACTTTCGTCCATATCTAGGCCGTAAAGGTTCATACCCGCTTCAAGACGTAACGTATCACGCGCACCTAGACCCGCTGGCGCTACGCCTGCGTCTAGAAGTTGTTGCCATAAATCAGCAGCTTGATCGTTAGGTACTACGATTTCATAACCATCTTCGCCAGTATAGCCTGTTGTCGCAATAAATAAATCACCTGCTTGCACACCAAAGAAAGGCTTCATACCTTCAACAGCAGCTTGTTGCTCTGCGTTAAGTACTGTTGCTGTTTTAGCACGTGCGTTAGGGCCTTGAACGGCAATCATTGCAAACTCAGGACGCTCAGTAACCGTTACGGCGAAATCAGCCGAAACTTTAGCTAAATGCGCTAAATCTTTTTCACGAGTTGCTGAGTTAACTACTAAACGGTAGTTCGTTTCTGAGAAAAAGTAGATGATTAGGTCGTCGATTACGCCGCCTTCTTCGTTAAGCATACCTGTGTAAAGTGCTTTACCCGGTACAGTTAACTTAGCAACGTCGTTTGCAACTAGCTTACGTAAGAACGCTTGTGCTTGCTCGCCTTGAATATCGACAATAGTCATGTGAGATACGTCAAACATACCTGCATCTGTGCGAACCGCATTATGCTCTTCGATTTGTGAGCCGTAGTTGATTGGCATTTCCCAGCCGTGGAAATCAACCATTTTTGCGCCAGCTTCAAGGTGCTTAGCATGTAAAACTGTTTTAGAAGTCATAATATTCCTTCACTTTTAAATTAACCCACAAGTTGTGGGGCGTGGCCTCAATTTAATGAGGGGGAATAACATGGGCGGCGATTATACATTAGTTGCACAGTTGTCACACCCAAATTGCGATTTTGTAACTAAAAAACAGCTAAACACCCAAGTGCGTAGCTGTTTTAAAAATTTTATGTTTTAAGCAACGTTGGCTAAGGCTAAATCAAAGCCGAGCTGCTGCAAGTGCGTTTGCCATTTATCAAGCTCTGCTTGGCGCGCCACCAGCTGAAATTGCTGTGTTGCTTGGTTATCTATGGCGGTAATAAATACCTCACCGCTTTGTGCACCATAGCAGCTGCGCATGTCTGATAAACGCAGTCCCGGCGTTAGCTTAAAGCTGTCAACCAAAGCATCAAACGCTTGCTCACCACTTAGGGTTAGTGCGCTTAAATCGTCACGCATTACATAATCAATGTCGTAACGTAGTTGTTGCTCATTAATAAGCGACTGTAATTGCACGCTGGCATCTTTACCTAATACAAAACGAAATGCAGTTTCG
This sequence comes from Pseudoalteromonas sp. MB47, assembly GCF_011319765.1. Classification (NCBI taxonomy): domain Bacteria; kingdom Pseudomonadati; phylum Pseudomonadota; class Gammaproteobacteria; order Alteromonadales; family Pseudoalteromonadaceae; genus Pseudoalteromonas; species Pseudoalteromonas sp. MB47. The sequence continues at coordinate 17,230 of NZ_VFBD01000019.1, forward strand.
TTAAAGTAATACAGGGCATAAGCGTAGCTGCTTGTTAGGTCATCGTCTAATGAACTACGTAAGCCTAAACCGCTGGCAGTTAGCTTATTAATATCAAGACCTAAAATAGCCGTTAAAAATGGGATTGCTTCAGTGCCACTAAAATCCATAATGGCAGTATCGCTATTAGCTTGTAGCACGTTGTCTGCTGGGGTCTCAGCTTGGCTGTGGCGAGCAAACATTATTGGCGTAAAAGTCATATGTGACACCTATCAATCGTTAATGCTTGAAGTATATTGCGCCGTGCTGGCAACAACAAATTGTAATTATTTATCAATTGATAAATAATGCTTATATACATAGCCCTATAAATAGAATTTTTTAATGAAAAACATTTCTACCGATAGTTTACGTACTTTAGTCACTGTTGTTGAAGTTGGCGGGTTTGCCAAAGCGGGTGAATTATTAGGGCTATCGCAACCGGCTGTGAGCTTACAAATAAAGCGCCTTGAAGACATGCTGGGCCATAAGCTGTTTAAAAAGCAAGGTCAGCGCCAAGTGCTTAATCAATATGGCGAACTGCTCATGCCATTAGCAAAGCAAATGCTGCAACAAAACGATGCCATTTTGCAGCAGTTCACCAGCGAAAACGTGACCGGTAAAGTGCGCTTGGGGATCCCTAGTGAATTTGCTGCACGTATTCTACCTTCGATCATAGGTGACTTTGTGGCCCTCTACCCTGACGTGTCGCTCGAAGTGCGCTCTCGTTTGAGTAAGCATTTGTTGTCGGTCTCGCGCCAAGATCAATTCGATTTAGTATTGGCATTAAACGAAGAGCTTGAATCAGCTAAGTTCCCTATTTTTATGCAAGACCAACTAGTATGGGTGGGTGATTTAAACCTGGCACAAAACGATGTGGTAACGCTTGTAACCGCCCCCGAGGGATGTATTTATCGCCGCCGCGCAATCGAGGCGCTACAAAGTGCGGGTATTAAATACCGCATTGCCTACAGTAATGCCGACTTAACCGGCCTAACTGCGGCGTTAAAAGAAGGCTTAGGCATTACGGTACTCGCAAAAAGCACCGTACCGAATGAGCTTAACTACCAAATACAAACCAAAGACCTCCCCGAGCTTGGTCAAATCGGTATTAGTTTAATTAAACGCACCGACGACCCCGGCACCGCCGTAGATAAACTCGCCGAATTCATCGCCCTACGTTTGACGTAGGCTTGAGTTGCAAGATTGTAGCCGCGATTTTATATCGCGTAATTTGATGAATAATCACAAAGAGGAAAAGAGACGCTACGCTTCAGAGGAAAGTAATTATTAGTTTTTTTTGGGTTACTCATTCACTTCTCCTTGTCTTCTCTTTGTGCAAAAAATTATTTAACCACAGAGAACACCGAGGCGCTCCGCTTTAGAGGAAAAATACCATTTTTGGTGGTTTTATTGAGTTGCTCATTCTCTTCTCATTATCTTCTCTTTGTGCAAAAAAAATTGAACCACAGAGAAAAACAGTAAATTACGCGGGGTATACCCGCTGCTACGAATTCGGCGTTAAAACGCCTCCTACAACTCGCATCTCGTTCCTCGTATCTCGCAAACTTTCAATCTGATACCTGACGGCTCCAAACGTTGGGTTTCGCTCCGCTCTAACCAAGCTACGAGCTAATGAGTTAAGCACTGTAAGTCGTCATTTATGGCGACACATAATCGCTAACATTGACGGGCTAAAGCCCGACCTACATCTTGCTTCTGTGGTTTAGATAAGCATCGCGCGAAATAAATTTCACGCCTACGGGTATGCATTTCACTGAGACTGCGTGCAGGCTGATCTGACTTATAGCTTAAAGCTTACAGCTCTGTTGTTTTAATCTAACTTCTAACCACTGATATCTAATATCACCATTTTTTCGACGTTAAAACGCCTCCTACAACTCGTATCTCGCAAACTTTCCCCTATACTTTTGCTAACTTTTCAATCTGAAAGCTGAGGGCTGAAAGCTGATTGCTCCAAAGTTGGGTTTCGCTCCGCTCTAACCAAACTACGAGCTGACAGCTGCAGTCATTAAGTTTTACTTAACACCAAACCAAACTCAATATCGTAATACAATACTACTGTATTCCTTATAACCCATTCAATTCATGAACTTACAGTTCAGACCTGTTTTATTACAAATAGGATTGATTCGCATTTTTTTACATGTTTTAATTGCGCCTGTTAAAAATATCTAAACATATACAGGACTCACAATGACACCTAAGTTTATTGTTTCTACGCTTTCGACTGCGGTCGCTTTATCTTTAAGCGCTAATGCTTTTGCAAAAGATGTAACTAAAGAAGAGAAAAACTTCGAGCAAATCACTGTAATTGGCTCTGCATCTGCAATTAACGATATTCCTGGCTCTGCTACTTTTATTGATGAGCAAGAACTAGAAAAGTTTGAATATACTGATATCTCACGTGTTTTAAGTGCTGTACCGGGTGTATATGTACAAGAAGAAGACGGCTATGGCCTTCGTCCTAACATCGGTATGCGTGGTACGGGTACTGGTCGTAACGACAAAATCTCAGTAATGGAAGATGGTGTACTTGTAGCACCAGCACCTTACTCAGCGCCTTCTGCTTACTACTTCCCTACTATGGGTCGTATGGAGTCTATCGAAGTACTTAAAGGTGCGGCGTCTGTAAAGTATGGCCCACGTACAACAGGCGGTGTTTTAAACTTAGTTTCTCGTAGCTTACCAACTGAAGGCTCTAAAGGTTTACTTAATGCTGAACTTGGTAGCGATGGCTTCTATAAAGGTCATGCTTACTTCGGTAAAAAGAAAAACAATGCTGCGGGCCTTGTAGAAGTATTCACTTACGGTGCTGATGGCTTTAAAGATTTACCAGTTGGTAGCGACAACACTGGCTTCGAAAAGAATGATTTCTTATTAAAGTTTGGTTTTGACTTTGGTGATAACGAAGCACACAGCCTAGAAATGAAGTTAAAGTACTCAGACGAACGCTCTGACGAAACTTACATGGGCTTAACTGACGCTGATTACCAAGAAAACCCTTACCGTCGTTATGCAGCATCGCAAAACGATGAAATGAACACACAACACAATGCATACCAAATCAACTATGCATATCGTTTTGGTAAAGGTTACGAGCTACTTGCTACAGCTTACCTAAACGACTTCCACCGTAACTGGTATAAAGCAAGCAAGGTTAGCAGCAGCTACCTTGAGCAATACAGCGAGTTTGAAGCAAACCCAACAAGCGGAGGTATTGAAGGCATTGGCGTAAAAGCGAATAACCGTGATTACCAAGCGAAAGGCTTACAAACTGAATTCCATATCCCTGCGGGCAACCACTACATCACAGTTGGTGCACGTTACCACGAAGATGAAATGGATCGTTTCCAATGGGAAGACAAGTACACGCTTAACCAAGACCTATCAATGACGCTTACAGAAAAAGGCGTTCCAGGTTCAAACAGCAACCGTTTAGATAGCGCTGAAGCAACGACCCTTTTCATTCAAGATGAGTGGTCACTTGATGCATTAGTTATTAGCGCGGGTCTTCGCTACGAAGACATCACAATCAAACGTGTTGAATGGGCTAAGTCTGATCCAAGTCGTGAAAATGGCTTAACAAAAGATATCAGCAACGACACTGAGATCTTAGTACCATCACTAGGTGCCACTTACACAGTAAGCGACAACCTAACGCTTCTTGCTGGTATTCAAAAAGGTTACGCACCAGCAGCACCGGGTAATGCGGACCAAGAAGAAGAAGAGAGTGTTAACATTGAGCTAGGTGGTCGTTACGATTACGCTGGCATTCAAGGTGAAGTAATTTACTTTAACTCTGACTACACAAACATGCACGGTAACTGTACTGCGGCTGTAGGTTGTAGCGATGACAATATTGGCGACCAATACAACTACGGTGAAGTATCTGTGTCTGGTTTTGAGCTAAGCGCAGGTAAAGTATTTGCTACTAAAGCAGCTTCATTCCCTGTTCGCTTAACTTACACTTACACTGATTCTGAGTTCGACAATGCGTTTGAATCAGATCTTTGGGGTAGCGTAGAAAAAGGCGATGCAATGCCATACGTGCCTGAAAACCAATTAGCGCTTTCGATGGGTGCTGAGTTCTCAAGCTTCGTATTCGATACGCAAATGCGTTATGTGTCTGATGCACACGCAGACTTAACAGACTCAGGTCGCAATGCAATCGACAGCCGCGTTGTATGGGATTTAGCAGCTAAATACCTAATCGACGACAAACAAAAAGTATACCTAACAGTAGATAACCTGTTTGACAAAACCTACGTTGCAAACCGCGCAAACGGCGGTATTCAACCAGGTAAACCACGTACCCTACAACTAGGTTACAGCTACTCGTTCTAATAAAACGACTTAGCGAAATATCAAAAGCCGTGTGATGAAAATCCCACGGCTTTTTTGTGGGTGTGAGTTAGCAAGTTAGTAGTCGTGATTTAATATCACGTAATTCAATGAATACTCACAAAGAGGATAAGAGGCGCTGCGCTTTAGAGGAAAGTAACTAATAGTTTTATTGGGTTGCTCATTCACTTCTCATTGCCTTCTCTTTGTGAAAAAAATTGAACAACAGAGAACACCGAGATGCTTCATGTTACATAGAGAAAACATAATTTAAAATAATAATTACAAAGAGGATAAGAGGCGCTGTGCTTTAGAGGAAAAACAACAAAATCTTATGGTCTTTCTCATTCTTTTCTCATTGTTTTCTCTTTGTGCAAAAAATTGAACCACAAAAAACAGTAAATTACGCGGGGTAAACGCGCTGCTACGAATTCGGCGTTAAAACGCCTCCTACAACTCCTATCTCGCTAACTTTTCAATCTGAAAGCTGATGGCTCCAAGCGCTGGGTTTCGCTCCGCTCTACCCAACCTACGAGCTGATAGCTCCTTTACCCTTTCTCCTTGCGACTCGCTAACTTTTCAATCTGATAGCTGACGGCTGAAAGCTGATAGCTCTTATGTTCATCGCGCGAAATAAGTTTCACGCCTACAGGTGAGCATTTCAGCTACTTTGTTTTCAATCTGATAGCTGACGGCTGAAAGCTGATAGCTTTAGTTTACCCACAAAAAAGCCGCGGTGATGGGCGTACCGCGGCTTTGCCTAACTTGAAAATAATCTACTGGATTACTTCCAGCTTCTCATCTTATGGCCTTTTAAGGCGTAGAATAAAATGAATACATAACTTGGGATCATCACAATGTATGCGCCTTGTGCGCCTAGGCCTGCTACGTTTCCTAAACCGATTAATAATGGGCCTAGTGCACCACCAGCAATGCCCATGATCAATAAGCCTGACGCGGTGCCTGTTAAGCGACCTAAGCCAGCTAAAGCCAGTGGCCAGATTGCAGGCCAAACCATAGCATTAGCAAAGCCTAATAACGCAATACATAACAATGGGTCTGGTAATTGTGGGCCACCAAATGGCACTAATAATAGGTTTGAAATAATGAACGAGTCATTGCTACCAAGCACCACTAATAACACGGTGATAATACCGGCAATACCCGACATTAATAACGCTGTTTGTTGGCTCATAAAGCGTGGAATAGTCAAAATACCAATCGCGTAACCAATCAACATACATGCCATGGTGTAAGAGGTCATAACTGAGTAGTCGGCAACGCCAATTTGTAAAGCGTACGAGCCAATGGTATCTGCTGCAATAACTTCAACAGCAACGTAAAGCGCAATACCCACTACACCTAAAACTAAGTGAGGATGTGCTAGGGTTTCTTTAATTTCACCTTTACCGTTTGATGTTTCGTCTTCATCAAATACTAAGTCTGGTAATGGTGCAAATTTAGCAAAGGCAGCAAATAACATGATTAACGCAGCAATCAATACATAAGGCATGATAAGGCTATTTGCCATAATATCTTTTTGTTCTTGCGATAATTTACCTGCACCATCAACCACACCGCTTACTACTACAGCTGCAAAAATCACCGGCACAATAACACCCGCAAATTTGTTTAATAAGCCCATGATACACACGCGCACAGCGGCTGATTTTTCAGAGCCCATTTTAACCACGTATGGGTTAACAGCGGTTTGTAGCACGGTTTGTCCAACACCTATCATTAATTGTGCGAACAAGAAAATTTCGATCATTTGCAGTTTCGCAGCCGGAATATACATCAGCGCCGATAAAGCCATAATCGCACAGCCAATCGCCATACCATTCTTATAACCAACGCGCTTGATCAACATAGCCGACGGGATACCGGCAACTGTTACCGCAATATAAAAAGAAGAGATGATAAACGAAGCTTGTAACGGCGAAAGCTCAAGCATTTGCTGCAAAAATGGTGTAATTGCACCATTAAGCCACGTAATACACCCTAAGATAAAAAACATTGAGCCGGCCAATACCATTGGCAGCCAGATGCTTTGTTTTGTGTTGTTGTTACACTCAACCGTTGCTTCCATAATTGTTCTCTTAGTTTAATTATTTTTATTTGGTTGAAGATTACAGCGCGATAAAGCTGTTTAATTTCCATACCAATCACAAAAATTTAATCATACACTAACAAAAATGACAGCGCTATCATTTTGCGTTCATATAAGTGCAAAAAAGCCGCAGCTAATTGCTTAGCTGCGGCTTAAACTAAATAGTAACAACTAGTTAGGTGTTATTTACCAATTGCTTCTTTTGCGAACAAATGTTTAATTGGGCCAAGGTTATCAACTAGGCTTAAACCCACACCACGTACAAGTTTTTTCAATGGGTTAGCGCCTGCAAATAGCTCTTTTAAGCCTTGCATCATAGCTATGTGTTTTTGTGCATCAAGCTTACGAGTACGTTCATAATCACGCAGCGTGCGTGCACTTGCAAACTCGCCTTGCTCATTACTTAATAGCTCAATTAAATAAGCGGCGTCTTTTAGACCAAGGTTCATGCCTAAACCGGCTAATGGATGAATGGTATGCGCTGCATCGCCCATTAAAACCACTTTGCCCGACACCCACTGCTGGGCATAACGCATCTTTAGTGGAAACGCCATGCGCTCGCTTTGCACTTCACATAAACCACATTGGCCATCGAGTGCTGCCATAACCGCTTTATTAAAGTGGCTATCATCAAGTGCTAAAAGTGTGTCGCAATGCTCAGGGCTTGTTGACCAAACAATTGAGTGCGTATGTTTATCTGGCAAGGGTAAAAACGCCAGCGGCCCTGTTGGTAAAAACACTTGGCGTGCCGTGTTGTTATGCTCATCGGCGGTTTTAACCGTGGCAACAATGGCGTGATGGTCATAATCTTTAAAAGTAATTGGCATGTTGAACTGCTTACGAATAGCTGAGTTAGCCCCATCTGCCGCCACTAATAATTTAGCAATCACAGGCTCGCCGCTTTCTAGAGTTATAAACACATCAGAGTCGGTTTGATGAATTTGCTGATAGCGGGTTTCGAACAATAAAGTGGCATTACTTTGCTTTTCAAGCTCGCTAATTAAAGCGTATCGAATAATGTCGTTTTCGACGATATGACCGAGCTGCGGTAAGTCGAGATCGTTATGATCAAAATGAATTTTGCCAAAGCTGTCTTGATCACGTACATCCATCGACGTATAGGGTGTAGCACGCTGTTTAATGATCTCTGGCCATACATTTAATGACTCAAATAAACCCTGACTAGCTAGGCTCAATGCGCTCACGCGAAGTGCGTAATCATCACCCGGTAAGGTTTGATTTTTACTCGCATCAATCACCACAACGCTGATATCTGCTTTTGCTAAACCAAGTGCTAGCGTAAGGCCAACACAGCCACCACCGACAATACAAACTTGTGCTTGTTTCATATCCGTTTACCTTGCTTAACCTGACCCATAAGCTGTTTTGCCAGCGGGGTTTTTAACGAGGAGAATAAATCCATTGAGAAAAGGCCAATGCTGCGACCAAGCGCGAGCAATCGTGATGAGTTAGAGAACAAACGCACTAGGCTGTCTGTGAGTGTCATCACGGTAGTAATATCTTTATTGCGAGTTTGGCTGTAATAACGGGTAAAGGCGTAATCACCAAGGTCGTCTCTATTTGCCATATCACACAGTAGTTGCACATCACGCAGGCCTAAATTAAAGCCCTGCCCTGCGATTGGGTGAATAGCATGCCCTGCATTACCAATTAATACCGTACGGTGGCTGCTCAGTGATTCTGCTTTACCATACACAAGCGGATAACTTGCTCGCATACCCACTTTGCTAAATGCGCCGCCGCAGTAACCAAATGCTTTTTGTAACGCAGCTAAAAAGGCATCATCTTCAAGCGCCATAGTGTGCTCAATTTGCTCAGGCTCCATACACCACACCAGTGAGTATCGGTTATTGCTCATTGGCAACAGGGCCATTGGGCCGTGCTCAGTAAAACGCTCAAAGGCATGATGATGATGACCACCAGCCACTTCGATGTTAGCAATAATCGCCGCTTGCTGATAAGCGCGAGTATTAAACTCTATATTAGCCAGTTTACGGCTTTGCGAATGAGCACCATCGGCAATCACCACAAGCTTTGCGCTTAACTGCTCGCCTGAGCTTAGCGTGATATTGGCAAAATCGCTTTGGTATTCAAGCTTGGCAACCGTATCAGGGCAAAACAAACTAACATCAGTACGCGTAAGTTGCTGATGAAGGCTGCGCCCAAATGGGTTCACTTCGACCACATAACCAAGGGCATCATGGCCATATTCTTGGCAATTAATATGCGTTTTACCAAAATGACCACGATCAGACACAGTGACTTTTTTAATCGCTGCCGCAAATGGCGCTTGGCAATCAAACGCATTGATTGATTTTAAGTACTGAACAGACTGCTGAGCCAGCGCAATGCTTCTATCATCAAAGCTTGGGTGATAGTCTGCGCTTACTTCATTTGCTTCAATTACAGCGATTGATAACTGCTTATTGCTCTGTTTTAGGCCCAGTGCACAACTTGCACCCGCCATTCCACCGCCGATAATGACAATATCAAACTGCTTTGCCACGCTTGCTCCTAGCCTTTGTTTGCTTGCATCACTGCTTCAATGTCACCAATGGTTTTAGGAACCGAAATGGTCAGGTTTTCATGGCCATCTTGAGTGACAAGTAAGTTATCTTCGATACGAATACCGATGCCTTTATATTGCTCTGGTGCTTTTGCATCTTCGCTAATATATAAACCCGGCTCGATGGTGAGCACCATGCCCGGCTCAAATACGCGCTCTTTTTCATCAAGCTTATATTCGCCAACATCGTGTACGTCTAACCCAAGCCAGTGGCCAAGGCCATGCATGTAAAATGCTTTGCACGCTTGGTTTGCCATTAGCTCATCAAGCTCACCGGTTAAAATGCCTAAATCAATAAGCCCTTGCGTTAATACCGTTGAGGCTAATTCATTCGCTTTCGATAAACTACCGCCTGGCTTTACTTGGCTAAATGCTGCTTCTTGAGCTGCTAATACAATGTTGTAAAGCGCCGCTTGTGATTCGCTAAACTTGCCATTGATTGGGAAAGTTCGTGTGATATCCGCTGCATAACCTTCAAGTTCACAGCCAGAATCAATTAACACTAAATCGCCATCTTTTAGCTCAGCGTCATTTTGTGTGTAGTGCAAAATGTTGGCGTTGTCGCCACTGCCGACAATCGTGCCATAAGCAGGATGACGGGCACCATTCATTGCATAATGGTGGTGAAGCTCTGCTTCTAATTGATATTCAGTTGCGCCAGGTTTGGCAAACTGCATAGCGCGAATATGGCCTTGTGCACTAATTTCGCACGCTGTACGCATAATGTTTAATTCTGCGTCAGATTTAAACAAACGCATTTCATGCACTAAACCACGAATATCTTTAATGGTATGTGGGGCTTTATAGCCTTTTTTAGGTGCGCCGCGAAGGGTGTTTAATAAATCCCAAACCTTTGCATCGAAATTTGCGTAAGTGCCTTGTGCATAAAATAAAATCTGCTGGCCGTTCACCAAATCTAATAATTGTTCATCTAGTTCACTAAGTGGGCAAGTTGCGTCGAATAAGTACTCAGATTTAGCTTTTTCGAAGCCAATTCTTCGGCCATGCCAAATTTCAGCTAGTTTATCTTTGTTACGGCAAATTAGGGTACTTGGTGTATCGCTCGACGGGCAAAGCACTAAAACCGCATCTGGTTCGTTAAACCCAGTTAGGTAGAAAAAGTCACTGTCTTGGCGAAATGCATATTCAGTATCACGGCTACGTGTTACTTCTCCTGCCGCAGGAATTATAGCCACGCTATTTTTATCCATCATCGCAAGCAAGCGCTCGCGGCGGGCTTTAAATTCAGCTTTATCGATTGCAATAGACGACATGCTAAACCTCTGTAATTTGATTAGTGAAGGGTCTTCTTAGGGTTTTTATCGGCTGGCTCTTTGCCTAATTCAGCAAAACATAACAGCGCAGAAACACGTACATACTCAATCACTTCGTGCAGTGCTTGGCTGTCTTCTTCGGTCTCTTCAAACATGGTGTCTAGGCGGGTAATTTCACTAAAATCGCTGATCACTTCTTTCACATCAGCAGATAACTTGCCGTAATCTTTTTGTTTTAAACCAAAACCAAGCATAAAACCCGATACCCAAGATACTAAGCCATTGGCTAAATCGATCAGTGTTTCGTCGTCGCTTGGTAAGAATAGGTCAAATTGAAATTCTTCATCGCTGAAGCTGGCAACAACCTGAGAATACACATCAGCAAAAAATGCTTTTAAATCTTTATTGAAGGCTAAGCCATCATTGAATACATCGCTTAATAAACCTAAGTATTCGTCGGCTTCGATATTGATGCCACAGGCTAATAAACCACTGATCACACCATGGGCTTCTGCTGGTGCGACAAAAATTTCATTCTTTTCTAATAACAATTGGGCTTGTTGGTAATCAGGTAACGTGCTCATAACTTTTTCTTTGTTCGGCTAAGTAACGCCATGCTACCACTCGATAAATCGCAACTCCAATTAATTGTATGATTGAGGTCAAAAAGCAATCTGAAAAGTAAATAAGCAGTTAAAGGTGGGGAAAAACTACGCGAACGATCCGCTTTTTTTACTTCTATGGTTTAAGGATTGAAACTTGTCTTATATACTGAAGGTGTTCCCTAGGGTGCAGGAGCTTGGTTAAGTCCCTGAGCCGATAAATTTTATGTTAGGGTTTCTGTTCGTTTACTATTGTGCAAGCTCGGCATGTACCGAGAAGCCTACGGTAGACCGCAGATCCCCGCCCTGAAACCTCAAGGTTTCAGGACTGACACCGGGCACCGCATACTTGGGGAACACCAACTCTTATTAAGTTATTTTCAACAAGAAAACATTATCCGCGACTTCCTCAAACTTTTCACATTGGCGTAAAGCTTCAATACTAGCCTCAGTAACATAAGTTTCTTTAAAATCCTTTTTACTTTTTTTATCTACAATGTAAAGGCTAAAAAAATCTCCGCATTTAGATACATATAGATCACTTATATTTTCTAATGATATTATGTTGTTATCTATTTTAAGTGATGACTCTTGAACGACTATTGTATTAGGCCAACTTAAAAATCTGAACAAATAAACAACAAAAAATAAACTCGTTAAAGGGAAACTAACAATTACTATAATCCGTTTTACTTCTAATGCCTCTTTTGAAGGCATTAAAATGGCAATCGAAAACCCTACCAAACCAAGAAGTAATAAGATTAAGTGGTTTTGAATATTTTTTAGATTCAACTTTTTATTAAACTCTAAAGTCACAACTTCAGCCTTAGCCTCGATTTCATATCTATAATATAGATGTCGTCATTTATAGCGACACATAATCGTTTAATTGACGGGCTAAAGCCCGACCTACGACTTACCCGTTATTTAAGAAATACCGCGCGAAATAAATTTCACGCCTACGGCACCGGGTTTAGCCATAGCAATGTGCTGGCACAATCTAACTTTACTCTTTCCCCTTTCTAACTCGCTAACTTTTTTGTTCTGAAAGCTGATTGCTCCTGTGCGTTGGGTTTCACTTCACTCTACCCAACACACATGTTTTCAACCTATCGAACCCTACTTAAACCATCCCTGAAAGCGCTCCATTAGTAGGTAATTAACTGGCACTAATAGTAAGGTGATCAGCGTTGCGAAGATAATCCCAAAGCCCAGGCTTACGGCCATTGGAATAAGGAATTGTGCTTGCGTTGCTTTTTCAAATAACAGCGGCATTAAACCAATAAAGGTGGTTAAACTGGTTAGCATTACTGGGCGAAAACGTGCCGCCCCTGCAAGCTTAACAGTTTCAAGTAAATCACCGCCCTCTTCACGCTTCTTATTGATAAAATCGACCAATACTAGAGAGTCATTCACTACAACGCCTATCAAGGCTAGCATGCCAAGTAGGCTCATAATGGTTAACTCCATGCCCATTACCCAGTGACCCATTACCGCACCTATCATGCCAAACGGAATAACACTCATCACAATTAATGGCTGCATATATGATTTAAACGGTATCGCTAATAACGCATAAATAATAAAGAATACAAACACCAGGCCCCAAGCGAGTGAACCAAATGATTCTCGCTGCTCTTTGGCTTCACCTTCGAGCGAGTAATCAACACCAGGGTATTGCACCATTAGCTCATCTAAGTAAGTTTTTAAGTCTGCTTGCAGTACTGTCATATTGGTATTTGATTTTTCAACATCGGCTGTCACATTCAACGTACGATAGCGATCAATACGATAAATAGACGATGGACTTTGCCCCGGTACTAAGGTTGCCACATGCGACAATGGCACTGTGCCACCCGTTGGGGTTTTAATTAAAATATCTGTTAAATCAGCAACAGAGCGACGCTCTTCAATTGGCAAACGCACCATTACACGCACATCATCGCGGCCACGTTGAATACGTTGAACTTGCGCACCAAAGAACGAATTACGCACTTGTTGCGATACATCAACACGGTTTAAACCAAGTGCCAAACCTTGCTCTGTTAGCTCAATTTGCAGCTCGTCTTTACCATCTGACATGCTATCGGCAATTTCGTAAACAGTTGGGTAAGTAGCTAAACGCTCTTTTACCTTTTCTGCTACAGCTTCAAGGGTGTCGATTGAACTGCCGCTTAGCTGCACATCAATAGGGTCTGAACTGCGACCGATTTCGGCACGAAAAGTCACACTCTCTGCGCCCGGTATAATACCGATAAGGTCACGCCATTCACTGGCAAGCTCTCGAGAGCCAATATCTGATTCACGTTTTTCGGCTGGTGTGATTTCAAAGCGCACACTACCTGTATTTGATGAACCACCACGGCCACCTGTGGTTGCCAAAATATTTAAAATCACGCTTTGACCATCTTCATCGCGATACTTGTCTTGTAGCTCTTTGGCCTTATCTGACATATCGATGATGTATTTGTTGGTCACTTCAAACGGTGTTCCTGCAGGGAATGTTAGCTCTGCGCGAACGGTTTCACTTGGAATACGCGGGAAGAATATAAACTTTGTCCAACCGCTGGTGATCAGGGTCAAAATGATAAAGAAAATACCTACGAACAAGCTGACCGTTGCTAATTTATTCTTTAGCGCAACATTTAGTAGCGGCTGATAGTACTTCATAATGGCGTGTTCAAAGCCATCGGCAAAACGCTGCTGAAACTGCTGCAGTTTTGACGGATTACTTTTTTCGCTGCGCAGTTTTAAGTACTTTAAGTGAGCCGGCAGAACAAATTTAGACTCAATTAAAGAGAAAAGTAATACCGGAATAACGACAACAGGAATTTGCGCAAATAAGGCACCACGGTTACCTTCGATAAAGGCTAATGGTAAAAATGCTGCAACCGTTGTAAGTACACCAAAGGTAACGGGTGTCGCAACTTCTTGCGTACCACGAATAGCAGCTTGTTCACCATTTTCGGCTGTTTTTAGGTGGGTGTAGACGTTTTCACCGGTCACAATGGCATCATCAACAACAATACCGAGTACCAAAATAAAGCCGAATAGACTCATTACATTAAGCGTAATACCAAAAATTGGCATCGCTAAAAACGCGCCCATGAATGACACAGGAATACCAATAAACACCCAAAACGCAATGGCAGGACGCAAGAACAAGGTAAGTAATGCAAGAACTAAAATGCCACCCTGAATAGCATTGGTTGTTAGCGTCGCAATACGGCTTTTCACTATTTCAGAGTCGTCATCCCAAAAGCTTAACTCAAATCCTTCAGGCAGCTGACTTTGATGCTCGGTAATGTAATTTTTTACCGCATCAGCAACTTCAATCGCACTTTGCGGACCAATACGATACACATCAATAAACGCCGCTTGCTTACCATTGAAGCGAGTACGAACTGGGGTTTCTTCGAAGTCATCGGTAATACGGGCGATGTCGCCTAAGCGAATAATGGTACCATCAGCTTGGTACTTCACCACAACTTGGGCAAACTCATCTTTACGATAGGCTTGGCCTTTTGAACGAATGAGTACATCACCCCCTTCCGTTTTTAAGTTACCTGCAGAAACATCGGTACTTGAATTACTAATTGCTGAAGAAATGTCCGATAAGCGTAAATCATATTGGCGTAATGTATCTTGGCTTACTTCAATGGCAATTTCGTAATCTCGCACCCCACTTAGCTCTACCTGAGTGATTTCTGGCAAGCGTAATAAGTCATCACGTACATGTTCGGCATATTCTAAAGTTTCTTTTTCGCCGTATTCACTCGACACGGTTACCGCTATTACTTCACGAGTGCGCTGCGCGAGTGCTACAACCGGTTTTTCGGCATCAACCGGAAAAGTATTAATGGCATCAACCCGGCTTTTTATATCGGCTAATAGCTCCCGTGGGTCATAGCCGGTATCGACTTCAATTGATACAGAGGCAGAGCCTTCTGATGAGCGGCTAGTTATGCGCTTTACGCCTTCGAGATCTTGCACCGCTTCTTCAATACGGATAGCGACACCTTTTTCAACATCTTCAGGTGTTGAGCCACGTAGGGTCACGCTAACACTAATGCGGTCTGCTTCAAATGACGGGAACACTTCAAGTGGTATTTGCGTCGATACGCTAAATAGCCCCGCTAATAAAATGCTGATCAGCAATAAGTTTGCTGCAACATGATTCTTTGTAAACCAAGCTATCATTATTGCGCTCCTTGCTTACGAGCAGCGCGGCGTTGTTCAATTAATTTTTCAACGGTAATACCTTGCTCTTTTGCTTGCTTTTCAAGCTCTTCACGGCTTGGACGCTGTGCTTTACCACGTGTAGCTTGATACGCTTCGCTTCCCATTACCGTCACTTGGGTACCTGAGCTAACTTGACCAAGCGGCGTAATCACTAAGTGATCTCCTGCTGATAAGCCTTCGGCAACCATAGCTTGAGTCGCGTTTTGCCAAGCCAGTGAGATGTTTTTGCGACGCAACACACCTTGCTCTTCAACATAAACATAGGTGCCTTGATAAATAGCACTGTTTGGGATCACAATGGCATTTTCAATCGCCTTGCCGGTAATTTGCGCTTTGATGTACTGACCAATTTTAATTGGGTATTGATTAGCTGAAGTGGCTTTGTAAGGGTCATTAATTTGTGCAACCACATAAAGCTGCTGCGCGCTTTCATCAATGGCACCTTCGGTGCGAATAACTTGACCTTGCCATTGCTGTTTACCAACAAGATCTGAGCTAAATTTAACGAGTGAACCGGCACTATTTTTAGCACCATCACGAAATTGTTCTGGTAAGTTAATGAACGGCAGATCTTTATTTTTGATTGGTAAGCGAATTTCAACACGGTCAATGGCATAAATACTGGCAAGTTCCATGTTATTACTCACCACCTGACCTAAGTCTACGCTGCGGCTTAAAACTCGCCCCGCGTATGGAGCAGTGATTTTTGTACGCTCTAAATCAAGTTTCGCTTTTTCAAGCGTCGCTTGGGCAGACAATACACTTGCTTCGGCAGCTGCAAGTTGTGGCTTACGCAGTACCAGGCTACTTGCTTGTTCACCCTTTCCTAAGCGCTCCCAATCGGTAATTGCTTGACGACCACGAGCTTGCTCTTCAAGTAGGCTTTGCTCAGCGGTTAATAAAGCTGCTTGTGCTGATTTTACTTCGGCGCGGTGATCTCTATCATCTAATTGCAACAACACATCGCCTTTTTCGAAAAAGCCACCTTCACGAAATTGCTCACTAATTTCGATAATTTGCCCTGAAGCCTGCGCGACTAGCATACTTTGCGTACGTGGCTTTACGGTGCCAAAACTATCAATCATCACCTGATAGGTTTCTGGTGTTAGGGTTTTAACAGCCACATTCACTTTTGCTTTTGGCGGTGAAGAAAAGCGGTTTGCTTGAGGCGGGTTGCCTTTAATAAACATGACAAGCAGTACCGTCACAACGATCACTACCAATGGAATTAAAATTTTACGTGTCTTGCTATTCATGATTATTGCTCTGCTACTTCGCTGTTTGCTTCACTAAAATCACCACCAAGGGCAATATGTAAGTTGATTCTGTTGATAATTAATTGGTTTTTAAGTTCGATTACCGAACTTTGCGCATTGAACGAACGGTCTTGTGCATCGAGTACCGTGGTGTAGGTAACTAAACCACTTTGATATTGTTCAAACGCTAATGCCTCTGCGGTAATGGCATTTTCTTGCGCTTCTAAGGTTTTTTCGTAGCGTACTTTAAGCGCTTGCTCTTGGCTGATGGCTGTTTCAACATCGTTAAAGGCATCATAAAGTGTGGCAAGATAAGCCTGCTCTTGGCGCTTAACGTTTAACCTTGCTTGTTCTTCATTGGCTTTTAAGCGGCCACCTTCAAAAAGCGGCATCGAAATACTACCAATCAGCGACCACGCTAAGCTTGAAGGCGAAAATAAGTCGCTCACTCTATCTGTGCTATCACTAATTGATGCAGAAAGATTTAAGCTCGGAAAACGCTGTTTATGCGCATAAGCAAGCCCAGCGTCGGTGCTAAGCAATTGATACCAGCTTGCCATTAACTCAGGTTTGCGAGTGATAAGCTCTGAAGGTAAACCAAGTGGAATGGCACTGTCGAGTAGAGGTAAATCTGCACTAACGCTTAACGCGCCAGTTGGGTATTGGCCTGTTAAACGCTCTAAATCACGAATTGATTTAGTTAACGTTGCTTGCTGCGCCGCTATATTCGAGCGCTCAGTATTTAGCTCATTCCGAGCAAGATAAACATCAAGCGCTTCATTTAAACCTTGGCGATAACCTGACTCAATAATATCTAAATTTTTTTCTGCGTTTTGCTCACGCTGCTTGTATAGTTCAAGTAATTTGTGATTCGTAATAACATCAAACCAACCCGCTACCACATCAGCAACTAATTGTTGTTTGCTTTGCTCAAATGTGGCTTTTTCAGCTAGGTATTCAAGATTTGCTTGTCGTTCTGAGGCTGATAATTTACCCCATAAATCAACTTCGTAGCTTAATTCTAATGATGCTGAGCTGGCGTTGTTATAACTAACAGGGCGGTTATCTTTACTACGGCTCGCACGTGTTGATAAATCAAGGCTTGGCCATAAATCAGCCCCAGCAGCAATAAGCTGCTGCTCTTTAATCGCGACATCATAGCCCGCTTGTAAAATCGCTTGGTTATGGGCTAATGCTTGCTCAACTAAAGTAAAAACTTGAGGGTCGTGTAATTGCTGCAACCAGTTATCTTCAACAGCAAGCGCTTTGTCGCTAGAAGGGAGTTGCTGCCATGCACTTGGTACTGTCTCAAGCTCAGCAACTCGTTCATTGTGAGTCGGCTGACTCGCACATGCACTTAGCAAAATTACACTTAAAGCCAATAAACTCGGCTTATATTGCCAATTCATTCTAAAAACCTGAAAAACATCTATTTATGAGTGTAATTCAAGCACCACGTTAAGTTTTGCTCAACTGACTTTACATAACATTACACTGCCTGACATTTGGAGACGATGAATGGTAGGAAAATGGAGGTAAGTTGCAAACTATCAGCTATCAGCTATCAGCTATCAGCTATCAGCTATCAGCTATCAGCTATCAGCTATCAGCTATCAGCTATCAGCTATCAGCTATCGAAAATCTTCCATGTAGTTTTTCTTTTATACAAGTACTTATTATTCTTATTCGCGCGAAATAAATTTCACGCCTACGGCACCGGGTTTAGCCATAGTAATGTGCGGGCACAATCTAACTTTACTCTTTCCCCTTTCTAACTCGCTAACTTTTCAATCTGATAGCTGACGGCTGAAAGCTCTTTAAATTTCACGCCTACGGGAAGTAAAATCGTGATTTGGAGGAGATAAAAACAAAAAAGCCTCGCGATTGCGAGGCTTTAAATTAATGGTGCCCAGAGGCGGAATCGAACCACCGACACGAGGATTTTCAATCCTCTGCTCTACCGACTGAGCTATCTGGGCAATATTTAGTTTTTTATGCAGAATATCCACAAGGATTTTCAATGCAATTCCCGATGGCTCTACCGACTGAGCTATCTGGGCATAACAAAAAGCTAGATGCTTGATGTTTAATTAAATGGTGCCGACTATCCGAGTTGAACGGATGACCTACTGATTACAAGTCAGTTGCTCTACCAACTGAGCTAAGTCGGCACACTGAATTTGTGTGCTATGCACTTAATCACGTTGTGATTATAAATAATGGTGCCCAGAGGCGGAATCGAACCACCGACACGAGGATTTTCAATCCTCTGCTCTACCGACTGAGCTATCTGGGCAAAATTTAGTTTTATGCAGAATATCCACAAGGATTTTCAATGCAATTCCCGATGGCTCTACCGACTGAGCTATCTGGGCAATATTTAGTTTTATGCAGAATATCCGCAAGGATTTTCAATGCAATTCCCGATGGCTCTAACGACTGAGCTATCTGGGCAAAACAATTAGCTAAATGCTAACTATTAAAATAAATGGTGCCGACTATCCGAGTTGAACGGATGACCTACTGATTACAAGTCAGTTGCTCTACCAACTGAGCTAAGTCGGCACACTAAAATCGTGTGCGTTGTGCACTATAATCACTTTAAAAGAGATTATCAAATAATGGTGCCCAGAGGCGGAATCGAACCACCGACACGAGGATTTTCAATCCTCTGCTCTACCGACTGAGCTATCTGGGC
>NZ_VFBD01000025.1:0-121734 GCF_011319765.1 Pseudoalteromonas sp. MB47
GGAAACGATCCTTCACACACCAGGACACCTTCCTCTTGATCGGATCGACGTATGGTTTCAGGACGAAGCACGATTTGGCCAGCAAAATCCGACTACGCGCATTTGGGCTGAAACAGGCACTCGGCCACGGATTGTAAAACAACAGCAATTTGACTATGGATACTTATTTGGCGCGGTATGTCCAGCGACAGGCCAAACAGAAGCGTTAGTAAGTCCATTTGTAAATAAAGAAGCGATGACGCAGCACATGCGCCAGATATCACACGCGACACCTGCTGGAAGACATGCTGTCGTGATCATAGATGGCGCAGGCTGGCACACATACGATACAGCTGCAGAATTTAAAAACCTAACGCTTATAAAGCTTCCACCTTATTCACCAGAGCTAAATCCAATAGAGCAAGTATGGAGCTGGATACGACAGCATTGTTTATCCAATAGAGTGTTTTCGGGCTATGACGAAATTGTCGATGAAGTTTCAAAGGCATGGAATCACTTTATTTCAATCCCGGATCGAGTGAAGAAAATGTGCAATCGGGAATGGATTAAATTGATTTAATCTTTATGCGGAATGGTATTACCACGCTGTTGGGTTCCGCTGCGCTCTCCCCAACCTACACCAGAACTTAAAACTTTACTCTTTCAACTTTCCCCTCGCTAACTATACTCTCGTAACTCACGAACTCGCTCAGCTACCGTTCATTAAATTAACTTTGCTTTGTTTATGGCTTTGATTTAGGATCAAATCAGTTTAAAAGCAAGAACTAATGGCCTGTGTCTAGATTACTTATTTGTTTATTATTATTTTTTTCGAGTGCTTCAACCTTTGCTGTTGAGGTGACTAATTTATATCAAGATACTCTTAAAGTTGCAGACAAATCACGTGATGCTCGTTTGGCAGCAAGCCGTGAAGCGCTGCTAAATGTGTTGGTGAAAGTAAGTGGGGAGACAAGCGCAGATCAAAACCCGGTTGCTAAACAACGCACCCGCGACATTTCCGATTACATGCTCAAATTTGAATATGACGAAAAAGCAGATGGCAGTTTAAATCTAGTTGTTAAGTTCGAAGCCAATAAGATTAATGCATTAATCAAAGATCTTGGCTTGCCACTTTGGGGGACACGTCGTCCTTTGGTGGCGATCTGGCTAGGCATTGAAGATAACTGGCGCCGTGAATTGGTTACTCAAGAATCATACCCACAGCTTGAACAGCTTATATACGACAAAGCAAGTCGTCGTGGTTTACCTGTGGTTGTGCCACTACTTGATTTACAAGATCGCGCTATTGTTGGGATACCAGAAGTGTGGGGTAATTTCTCTGAGCCTGTAGAGCGAGCTTCAAGCCGTTATAGTGCTGAGCGCAGTATTACTGCAAGAATGTATCAACAAGCTGATTCAGAAACCTGGATCCTTGATTGGCGTTTCACTAATGCTGAATTATTCGATACTAATCGTTTGATGGGTGATAAGCAGCAAATTGTTGCAGATATGATTGATAGTTTAGCAGGTGGCTTAGCAGCAGAATACGCAATAGATCCAACGATGATTGGCCAACTTGCTACAGCAACTTTCTATCTTAAAGGTATCAATAACTTTGTTGATATTGAATTTGCTAAACGCCGTTTAGAGAGCTTAAGTGTTGTTACTCGTGCCGTAATATCTGTGCGTACACCTGATAGCGTTCAATTTACTGTTAATCACACTGGCAGCATGAATGATTTTAGAAAAGCGTTAGAACTTGATAGTGCCTTTAAAGCGTATCAGGACCCGCGTGATTTCTATCAAGTAGTCAATAAAGGTGAGCTTGAATATCAGTGGCAGGGGCTTTAATCGCAGTGCAAGAACCAATGCAAATGGCATTACCTGTTACTTTGCCTGATGATGAAACATTTACTTCTTATTTTGGTGGCGAAAACTCGCTTGAAGTGAGTCACCTTAAAGATGCGTTCACAAAGCTTAGTAACAAATTTCAATATACTTATTTATGCGGTTTGGGCGATTCAGGTAAATCGCACCTGTTGTATGCGACCTGTATTCACGCTCAAGAGCGCGGTTTGTCAACCATGTTACTTTCGATGCGTGAAGTGATTGACTACGGCCCTGTGGTACTTGAAGGTCTCGAAAACCTTGACGTGTTATGTATTGATGACGTGCACTTGGTAGCAGGCAACGATGCATGGGAGAAAGGATTATTTAACTTTTTCAATCGCTTTAATGAGCCGGGCAAATACCTTGTGGTCACAGCTGATTTATTACCTGACATGCTACATATCAACCTACCGGATTTAGTTTCGCGTTTGAAGTGGGGCACAACGTTACAAATTCGTTCAATGAGCGATGATGACAAAGCCGAAGCGCTCGTACGCCGTGCTCACATGCGTGGCCTTGAATTGACGGATGAATGCGCGCGCTTTTTATTAACGCGATTAAGCCGTGATATGCGTGCATTATTAGACGTTTTAGATAAACTTGACCACGCCTCAATGGCTGCACAAAGAAAATTAACAATTCCTTTTATAAAATCAACGTTAAAGCTTTAGTAGGGCTAGAATCTAGTCCTTGCTTTCAGTTATCATTAGCTATTACAAAAATCCTTCTGTGAAAGACCAGGTACTCAATGAACTTAGAAAATATTTTAGCGCAAGCACTTGAGGCAGTTGCCAGTGCGAATGAAATCGCGCAACTAGAAGATATCAGGGTTAATTACCTTGGTAAAAAAGGTGAAATCACCAGCTTACTTAAAACGCTAGGCAAGATTGCCCCTGAAGAGCGTAAAGAAGCGGGTCAAGTGATTAACCAAGCAAAACAAGAAGTACAAACAGCCATTAACGAAAAGCGTGAGTTACTAGCAAGTAAGGCTCTTGAAGAGAAGCTAGCGGCAGAAACGATCGACGTAACTTTACCGGGTCGTGTTATGCCAACAGGTGGCTTACACCCAGTAACTCGTACTATTGAACGTATTGAAAGCTTTTTTGGTGAGTTAGGTTTTGCGGTTAAATCAGGTCCTGAAGTTGAAGATGATTTTCATAACTTCGATGCGCTAAATATTCCTGAGCACCACCCAGCGCGTGCTGATCACGATACTTTCTATTTCAACCCTAAGCTTGTATTACGTACACAAACAAGTGGTGTACAAATCCGTACCATGGAAACTGAGCAGCCACCACTGCGCATCATTTCTCCAGGTCGTGTTTATCGTAACGATTACGACCAAACACACACGCCAATGTTCCACCAAGTGGAAGGCTTAATGGTTGATACAGATGTAAGCTTCACTGAGTTAAAAGGTATTCTGCACGACTTCTTACGTAACTTCTTTGAAGAAGATATGGAAATTCGTTTCCGTCCTTCTTACTTCCCATTTACCGAGCCATCAGCTGAGGTTGATGTTATGGGTAAAAACGGCAAGTGGTTAGAGGTATTAGGCTGTGGCATGGTTCACCCTAACGTTCTTAAATCAGTGGGTATTGATCCAGAAAAATACACAGGCTTTGCATTCGGTATGGGTGTTGAGCGCTTGACGATGTTGCGTTACGGCGTAAACGACTTACGTGCATTTTTCGAAAACGATTTAAAATTCCTAAACCAGTTCCGTTAAGAGTGAAGATATAAAATGAAATTTAGTGAAAAGTGGTTAAGAGAGTGGGTTAACCCAGCAATCGACACACAGGCTCTTTCGGAACAGTTATCAATGGCTGGTCTTGAAGTTGACGGTGTTGAGCCTGCAGCAGCTGAGTTCACAGGCGTTGTTGTTGGTGAAGTGGTTGAGTGTGGTCAACACCCAGACGCTGATAAGTTACGTGTAACTAAAGTAAACGTAGGTGGTGATGAGCTACTTGATATCGTGTGTGGTGCACCTAACTGTCGTCAAGGTTTAAAAGTCGCTGTTGCGACTGTTGGCGCTGTATTACCAGGCGACTTCAAAATCAAAAAAGCCAAACTTCGTGGTCAACCTTCACACGGTATGCTGTGCGCATTCGTTGAGTTAGGTATCAGCGAAGAAGGTGATGGCATCATGGAATTACCAAGTGATGCACCAATCGGTACTGATTTACGTGAGTACTTAAGCCTAGACGACAACATTATTGATGTTGACTTAACACCTAACCGTGGTGATTGCCTAGGTATCAAAGGCCTAGCGCGTGAAGTGGGTGTACTTAACAGTGTTGATGTAAACACACTTGAAATCGCAGCAGTTGCTGCAACGATTGATGACAAAGTATCGATTGAGCTTGTGAATGATGATGCGTGTCCTCGTTATTTAGGTCGTGTGATCAAAGGTATTAACCTTGATGCAGAAACACCACTTTGGATGGTAGAAAAACTTCGTCGCAGTGGTATTCGCTCAATTGACCCTGTTGTTGATGTAACAAATTACGTGTTATTAGAGCTAGGCCACCCAATGCACGCATTTGATTTAAATGCAATTGAAGGTGGTATTAAAGTACGTAGCGCGAATGCAGGCGAAGAGTTAGTTCTGTTAGATGGCAACACTGCAAAACTAAACGAGTCTACGCTTGTGATTGCTGATCACAATAAAGCGCTTGCTATTGCAGGTATTTTTGGTGGTGAAAACTCAGGTGTAACTGAAGCAACTTCAGATATTTTATTAGAAAGTGCATTCTTTAACCCTGTCGCTATTGCGGGTCAAGCACGTAGCTACGGTTTACACACAGATGCGTCACACCGTTACGAGCGTGGTGTCGATTTTGCACTGCAAAAAGATGCGATGGAACGAGCGACAGCATTACTTCTTGAAATTGTTGGCGGTGAAGCAGGTCCAGTTGTTGAAGCAGTTGCAACTGACAAATTACCAAAAGTAACAGAAGTGCGTTTACGTCGTGAGCGTTTAGACCGTGTAATTGGCCACCACATTGATGATGCAAAAGTAACTGACATCCTAACGCGTTTAGGTTTAGACGTTAAAGTTGTTGATGGTGTATGGAGTGCTGACGTACCTAGCTATCGCTTTGATATTCGTATCGAAGAAGATTTAATTGAAGAAGTTGCGCGTGTATACGGCTATAACAGCATTCCTAACGTTGCACCAACTGCTAAATTAAAAATGACTAACCATGACGAGTCGCATGTTGCGGTAACTAAATTCCGCAATACGCTTGTAACACGTGGTTACCAAGAAGCAATTACTTACAGCTTCGTTGATCCAAAAGCACAAGCAATTTTACACCCGCAAAGTGATGCGCTTGTATTGCCACACCCAATTTCGGTTGAAATGTCAGCAATGCGCGTGAGCTTAATGCCAGGTCTATTAGCGTCGCTAGTTTACAATCAAAACCGCCAGCAACCACGCGTCCGTTTATTTGAGCACGGCTTAAAATTCTTACGTGACGAAAATGCTGAAAACGGCGTAAACCAAGTTGCTGTTATCGGTGGTGTAATCTCTGGTCTTGCGCACGGTGAACATTGGGTTCAAGAAAAGCGTAGCGTTGATTTCTATGACTTAAAAGGTGATGTTGAAGCACTTTTAGCTATTAGTAACGATTCGTCACGTTTTGAGATAAAAGCAGAGCAGTCTGATGGCTTACACCCAGGCCAATCAGCGGTTATTTATGTTGATGGTAAGAAAGTAGGTTTCTTTGGTGCAGTGCACCCACAAGCGCAAAAGTCACTAGATATCAACAACACAGCATTTGTGTTTGAAATCGAAATGTCTGCACTAGAAAAAAGAAAATTACCAGAAGCCGTGGCAGTGTCGAAATTCCCGTCAAACCGCCGTGATATCGCGATTTTAGTGGAAGATCACGTAAAATCTGGCGATATTTTAAATGTCATAGAAAAAGTTGGCGGAAATCAATTGGTTGACCTAAACTTATTCGATGTGTATAAGGGCAAAGGTATTGAGCCAAATTATAAGAGTTTGGCGATTGCTCTAACACTGCAAGCGGTTGATAGAACGCTCGAAGAGAAAGATATCAATCAAGTAGTTGATAATGTGGTGGCCGCACTGGCCGAACAATTTAACGCATCGTTGAGGGACTAGATATGGCGCTTACTAAAGCCGACATAGCTGAACACCTATTTGAAAAACTCGGGATCAATAAAAAAGATGCCAAAGATTTAGTTGAAGCGTTTTTTGAAGAAATCCGCTCAGCGCTAGAAAAAGGCGAGCAGGTTAAGCTCTCTGGATTTGGTAACTTTGATCTTCGAGATAAGAAAGAACGTCCAGGCCGCAATCCGAAAACAGGTGAAGATATTCCTATTTCGGCGCGCCGAGTTGTGACTTTTAGACCAGGTCAAAAGCTAAAAACTCGTGTAGAAGTTGGCACAAGCAAAGCAAAATAAGAAAAGGCAGCGTTAGCTGCCTTTTTTATTTGTCTGAGCACTGCACATTAGCGAGTTGGAATTATCAAAACCCGCGTGGTGATACGAAGCTTCCTTCTTGGATACTGTCGTAGGTTTTTTGTGCTAAATCATCTAAGCTGTCTAGGCTTTTGCCTGCGGCAGCAAGTTGATTTTCGATAGGTAAAATATCGACATCTTCATACCCTGATAATTGTGCTACACGTGCAAACGTGTAGGCATGCTTATACTTTTCGTGTTTGTAGAATAAGCTCACAAGAGTAGGGTAGATCTCAGGGTTGGGTGTTTCACCTGCTTGATTTAGCTCTAGCGTTTTGTAGAGCAAATCAATGGTTTTTTCATCATCAAACTTCACGTAGTAGCTAGCTAAGAAAAACTGCATTTCGGCATCTTCAGTCACCCGTTTATCTTGTTTTTCTTCCAAGGCGAGTAATTTAGTTAACGCAGATTGGTCATTATTACGTGACCAATGGTAATACAACAAGCCTGGGTGGTCTGTGTTTTTGGTATCTTGAAAAATACGTGTCATTTCTTTGATGCTTGTTAAATGACCTTCAACACGAGACGTAGTTTTTTCTTTTAGTTTTATATGCTCAATCTTGGCGGCAAGCGACACACATTGATCGTATTTCTCAAAGTCTTTTAATAATTGGTATTTGTTTTCGTCTGTTGGCGACTTATATTCAACATAACGTTGAATGATGACCTCGGCACGTTGCTCTTTACAGTGACTGTCTTTATTTAAATCACTGCAGAAGCCAGGTGTTTCGTCGCACACTTTCGCTAGTGTAAGCGGATCTTCACAGCCTGCTAATGCCAATAAACCAAGCAACACGCTTGCTCTTAATAACATTCCTTAACCTCTACTTAATTTGTACTACTTTATTCTAGCGCAATGATTTGTTCTGTAACAGTGGAGAATCGTTCGAGTTTAAATTAGAATACCCCTGCCTGAGATGTGTTGCTCTCAAATCACAACACATTTTTTAAGGCTATCCGTTCAAAATTGTTTAATTAGGTAAAAAAAATGACCTCATCTCACGAGTTAGAATACACAAGCAGCTGGCAAGAACGTCAAGATTACGCAGAAAGTATGCAACCTATTATTGGTAGACTTTACCGTAATCGTGGTATCGAAATCGCTGTATATGGCCGTCCTCTCGTTAATGCCAGTACAATCGATATCATCAAAGCACACAAAACAGTTGCTCAGTTTGAAGGTACAAAACTACGTTTACGTGAAAGCTTCCCTTTCTTAGAAGCAATTAGCAAAATGGACTTAAACTCAGCACGTATCGATATTGGTAAACTAGCGTATGGTTATTTGTTTAACGATGCTGCTAAAGGTCGCTCAGTTGAAGAGTACTTAACTGACGAATTAGCAGAAATCGCAAACTCAGAGCGTAAAGAACCACGTGATGTTGTGTTATACGGTTTCGGTCGTATCGGTCGTTTATTAGCGCGTCTTTTAATCGAGAAGTCAGGTCCTTATGCAGACCTACGTTTACGTGCAATCGTTGTACGTGGTGGTAAAGATGGTGACCTAGAAAAGCGTGCAAGCTTACTTCGTCGTGATTCTATCCACGGTCCATTCAATGGCTCAATTACAATTGACAAAGAGCGCAATGCAATTAAAGCTAACGGTAGCTACATCCAAGTTATCTATGCTAACTCACCAAGCGAAGTTGATTACACAGCTTACGGCATTGAGAATGCGCTTATTGTTGATAACACAGGTATTTGGAAAGACGAAGCAGGCCTTGGTCAGCACTTAGAAGCGAAAGGCGCAGCTAAAGTATTATTAACTGCACCAGCTAAAGGTAACATCAAGAACATCGTGTACGGTGTTAACAACCAAGATATCAAACCTGAAGATAAAATTGTCTGTGCAGCAAGCTGTACGACCAATGCTATTACGCCAACGTTAAAAGCGCTTAACGATAAGTTTGGTATCAAAAATGGTCACGTTGAAACTGTTCACTCGTACACCAATGACCAAAACTTAATTGATAACTACCACAAAGCTGAGCGTCGTGGCCGTGCTGCTGCACTTAACATGGTTATCACTTCAACAGGTGCTGCAAAAGCGGTTTCTAAAGCTTTACCTGAGCTTGAAGGTAAACTAACTGGTAACGCTATCCGTGTTCCTACGCCAAACGTATCAATGGCTATCTTGAACTTAAACCTTGAAAAAGGTACAACTGTTGAAGAACTAAATGCGTTCTTACGTGAAACAGCACTTCATTCAGACCTTCGTGATCAAATCGATTACACAGCGTCTACTGAAATCGTATCGACTGACTTAGTAGGAAGCCGTTACGCAGGTGTTGTTGATTCACAAGCGACAATCGTAGATGACAACCGCGTTGTACTTTACGTTTGGTACGATAACGAGTTCGGTTATAGCTGTCAGGTAGTACGTTGTATGCGTGATATGGCTGAAGTAACTTTCCCAAGCTTACCTCGCTAATACCTAAGTTATAAAGAATCTAGAAGCCAGCATTATGCTGGCTTTTTTAGTCGTGAAAGTTTTTGCAAATTTTCAGCATGTGATAGGCTGTTAAGGGTCTACACCATATTACTAACAAAACGTTCTAACTACAGAGCGTTGACTTAATTCTGAACTAACAAGCGAATAGCTAAGAATTATTTTTAACCAATAGGTTTATAGAATGAAAATCACCAGCAATTTTGACAGTGGTAATATCAAGGTTATTGAAGCCGTTGATCCACTGAATATTCAATTAGAAATCAATAAAGACAATCAGTCTGATTTTTTCCAGTGGTTTCACTTTCGTCTTGAAACAACTGCGTTTCAAAACCATAAATTATACATTAATAACCTAGAGAACTCAGCATACCCTGATGGCTGGGAAGGTTACCATGCGGTTGCATCATACGACCGTCAAACTTGGTTCCGTGTCCCATCTGAGTACGCAAACGGCACACTATCATTTGAAGTAGAGCCTGAGTGCGGCAGCATGTACTTTGCTTACTTTGCGCCATACAGCTATGACCGTCACTTAGATTTACTAGCATGGGCACAAAGCCAACATGCCTGTGAATTAGAAACATTAGGCGAAACCCTTGATGGCCGTGACATGAGTGTTTTACGTGTGGGTATTCCTAGCAGTGAGAAGAAAAAAATCTGGATCACGGCGCGCCAGCACCCAGGCGAAACTATGGCTGAGTGGTACGTTGAAGGTTTACTTCATAAATTACTTGATGATGAAGACCCACATGCAGCGGCACTATTATCTAAAGCGGTATTCTACATCGTGCCAAATATGAACCCAGATGGCAGTGTGCGTGGTCACCTACGTACTAACGCTAAAGGCGTTAACTTGAACCGTGAATGGCAAACACCGAGCATGGAAAATAGCCCTGAAGTTTTCTTAGTGCTTAACAAAATGCGAGAAACTGGCCTTGATATGCACTTAGATATTCATGGTGACGAAGCAATTCCTTATAACTTTGTTGCGGGTAGTGAAGGTATCCCGGGCTACGATGATCGCTTAAAAGAGTTAGAAGATAGCTTTAAAGCTGCGCTTTTAACTGTGACGCCTGAGTTCCAAGACGAACATGGTTATCCAAAAGATGAGCCGGGCCAGGCTAACTTAACTGTCGGTTCTTCTGCTGTCGCGCATGAATTTAATGCATTAGCGTACACGGTAGAGATGCCATTTAAAGATAACGATGATTTACCAGATCCAGATTATGGCTGGTCAGATCGTCGCTCGTATCAATTTGGTCAAGATACGTTAGCGGCTATTGTTAACGTGGTTGATAAATTAAGATAACGACCCTTACGGGCATCAGCAAAACTGATGCCCGTAATTGTATCTGATACCAATTTGCAAAAATACTTAATTAAACAAATTGGTATGAAAGTTAAAAAAGCAGCGGTGCAGAGCAGGATGCATCGAATGTTAATTTAGTAGGTACATTTATCATATTGAAAATTAACTGTTAACAAACTTGGTTGGTTTAAGTTAATATCCAATATATTCAGCTGTGAAGTAACAAAATTTCATTTTTATTTCTCACAGTTATCGAGTCGCGCATTCTCACAAGCTCACGCTGAGTATCGTAACTAACAATAAAAAATATAATCATAGAGGATATCCATGGAAGCTTTAGTAAGCGCCGTTAACGACATAATTTGGAGTGATGCACTCATTTATTTATGTCTAGGCGCAGGTCTGTTTTATTCCGTTTTAACCCGATTCGCACAAGTTAGACATTTTAAAGAAATGTGTAAATTATTACTTAGCTCTAATAATTCAGATACGGGTATTTCTTCGTTTCAAGCGCTAGCGGTTTCGTTATCAGGCCGTGTAGGTGTAGGTAATATTGCCGGGGTTGCTGCAGCAATCGGCTTTGGTGGTCCGGGTGCGATTTTCTGGATGTGGATAGTTGCGTTTCTTGGTGCAAGTACTGCGTATGCCGAGTCAACACTTGGTCAGATTTATAAATCAGAAGAAGACGGTCAATACCGCGGTGGCCCAGCATATTACTTCGACCGCTGCTTACAGCAAAAGTGGTTAGCCGTATTATTTGCAGTATCGGCGATTATTGCTTGTGGTGTATTCCTTCCGGGCGTTCAAGCGAATGCGGTAGGTAATGCATTCACACAAGTTTTTGGTGAAGGCACATTGGTTAGCACCAGCTTTGGTGAAGTAGGTAGCTTTAAGTTGGTTGCTCTTGCAATCATCTTAATTGTGCTTGCATTTATCATCTTTGGTGGCATTAAGCGTATCGCAAACTTCACACAAATTGTGGTGCCATTTATGGCGCTAGGTTACATCGTGTTAGCGTTAATCGTGGTGTTCTTAAACCTAGATAAAGTGCCAGGTATCTTCTCAATGATCTTATCTGATGCATTCACCGCGCAAGCAGGCTTTGGTGCTGCTATTGGTTGGGGTGTTAAACGTGGTATTTACTCAAACGAAGCAGGGCAAGGTACGGGTCCGCATGCAGCATCAGCTGCCGAGGTAGATCACCCAGCTCAACAAGGCTTAGTGCAAGCATTTTCTGTTTATGTTGATACCATTTTTGTTTGTACAGCAACTGCGTTAATGATTCTAATCACTAAACAATACAACATTGTGGGTGAGTTACCTGCAGGTCAATTCATTGTGCAAAACGTTGATGCTGCAACTGAAGTAGGCTCTGCTGCTTTTACACAAATGGCATTATTTAGCGTATTTGGTGGCTTTGGTGAAGCATTCGTTGGTATTGCTTTATTCTTCTTCGCATTTACTACAATTCTTGCTTATTACTATATTGCTGAAACGAACGTTGCTTATTTAAACCGTTATTTCAAAGGCAATATTCCGTTGGTTGTTGTGAAGTTTGTCATCATGTTTATGGTGGCTTACGGTATGGTAAACAACTCAGGTTACATCTGGAATATTGGTGACATTGGCGTAGGCTTAATGGCCTGGATCAATATTGTGGGTATTTTGGCTATTTTCTTTGTCGCAAAACCTGCACTTAACTGTTTACGTGATTACGAAGATCAAAAGAAAGCCGGTGGTGAAATCACTTTTGATCCAGTTAAATTAGGCATTAAAAATGCGACTTTCTGGGAAAAGCGTCTAGCTGAAAAGGCGAAACAGAAACAATAAATCGTTTTTTTGAGTTTTTACGGTGAATTTAGTTGTGCAGGTTTTCGAATCTTCATAAATGAATGAAATTCAAAAAAGACATCGACTCATAAAACAAGTACAATAAAGGGCGCCTAAAGGCGCCTTTTTTATGCGTAGTATGGAGAAAGATATGGCGATTATTAGTTGCCCGCAGTGTGCAAAATCAATATCTGACAAACATAAGCAATGCCCGCATTGTGAATGCCAAGTCACCGATCTAAGCAATGAGCAATTGCAGCAAATGCAAAAAGAAACGCGCATTCGTAGACAACAAAAGTTTATGAATCAGTCTTTCCTCGCACTGATTTTATTTTTAGGGGGCTTTTTCTGTTATTACTTTATGCACCCCGAAGCAAAGTCTCTTGAGTGGTATGCCTATACATCGGCAATGGCAGTAGGTTTTGTGTGGTATCTTGTAAGCCGCATCTATTTAGTTGTTTTAAAAAAGAAAAAGTAACATGAATATTGATCACATCGTTAAAAATATCACCCCAGAAGTATTTGAACGTCTTCAGTATGGTGCCTCTACGGGTAAGTGGCCAGACGGCACTCCTTTGACTGAGGAGCAAAAACAACAAACCGTTCAACTCGTGATGCTTTATCAGGCTAAAGTTTCGCAAAGCAATGAGCAGTTTACCATTGGCGCAAATGGTGAAATGGTGCAAAAGAGCAAAGCTCAATTGCAAAAAGAATTCGCATCAGAAAATGAAATAGCTAGGTTTAGTGAAAATGATCTTTAAACACCTGTTTACTCCAAAATGGAAGCACCCTAAAAACCAAGTGCGTTTAGCTGCGGTTGAACGTCTTGATACAGAGCGTGACCTTAGCATCTTAAATAGCATTGCCCTTGAAGACAGCTCAGCTGAAATCCGCAAAAAAGCATTAAACAAAGTGAACGATATCGTTTTATGGTGGCAAGCATACAAGCAAGACCAAGCACTGAAAGACCTTGCTGAGCAGCATATCAATCAAGCGGTTTTAAATACCGACAGCCAACTAGATGCAAATATCAAAAATGAGTTTATTGAGCGTTACGCACCTGTCAAAACTCTTGAGAAACTCGCCTTTGCAGAAAAAGAACTTCAAGTTCGTGTTAAGTTATTAAAGCGTTTAGCAAACCCAAGCTTAATTGATAAAGCTTTTAAAGAAGGCCGTGAAGAGCTGCAATTGCAACTTGTTGAGCTTGTGATTAATCATCAACTTGCTAAATCACTATTAAAGCATGCAAAAGGTGAGGCGCATACCCAACTGGCGACTCATCTTGACAATGAACGCTTAGCGATAGAAATGCCTGCCAAAGTAGAAGCTGATACACGTGTGGTATTAGCAAAGCTTAATGCGCTTCGTGATAAAAATGACTTTCAGTTAGTGTCGATGCAACATGCTGAGTTATTACAGCAGTGGCAAGCTATCGAACTAAAATGGCTGAGCGATGAGCAAGTAAGCACGCTTGATAAAAAATATTCAGCGATTACGCAAAAGCTTGAATCGCATATTGCAGTTTTAAGTAAAGAGCATGAAGCAGCGCAGCAAGCGTTAGCTGAGCAACAACGTCAGGTATTAGCACTTGCAAGCCTTGAAGCAATTGGCGAAGAAATTGAAAATGCATTGCAATTAGGCTTAGAAACGCCAGAGCAAATTCAGCAAGATTGGCTCGAGGCAAAAGTTGCAGAGGCAAAAGATGCCTTAGTAGAGGCGAACTTACCTGAAAGTAAACATGTTAGTGATGTAAAACAGCATTTAGCAACTTTATTTAAGCAAGTTGAACAGTTACCGCAACTAGTTAGCGCGATTGCTGAGTTTAAAGAGGCATTTGATCAATTAAATATCGTTGCGACAACTGAAGATGAAAGCGAGTTTGACGGCTTAAAGCAGCAGTTTGAGCAACAGCAAAAACTAGCACGTAAAAAGCTGGCAAGTATTCCTAGTCGTTTACAAGGTCGCTTTAAAGCAAATTTAGCTGAAACAATAAACAGCTGGCAGCAAGCGATGGCACCGCTGACGAATAAGTTTGAGAAAAATCAACAAACAGCTAAGCGTAAAGCTCGTGATGTAAAACGCTTAATTGAGCAAGGTCGCTTTAATGTTGCCTTTGGTGTGTTTAAAGGTTTTGAAGAGCTATACGCAACACTTACAGACTATTACAAACAGCCATTAAATAGCCTTAAAGCTGATTTAGAAGCCCAACTAGCAGAAGCAAAAGATTGGCAAAAATACGCATCGGCACCAAAGCGTGATGCGCTACTCGTTGAAGTAAATGAACTTGTTGCAACCGAGTGTACTGACCCTAAACAACGTGCAGAGCATGTTAAACAGTTACGTCGTCGTTGGAATGAGTTAGGGCGTTTAGATACTGATGCAGAAAAGCAACAAGGCGAGTTATTCGATCAACAAATTGAATTACTGTTTGCGCCTTGTCGTGAGTATTTCGCAGAGCAAGAGCAACAACGTGAACAAGCTAAAGCACAGCGCGTTGAAATAATCTCGCAAATGCAGCAGTTAACAGAGCTTGATAGCTCTTCTGATGAGTTTGATTGGAAGCAGTTTGAAAGCAAGTTCAACCGTACCGCAAAAGCGTGGCGTTCTGCAGGTAACGTCGATCCTAAAACATACCGTGAACTACAAGCGCAATTCAAAGCTGCACAATCACAAGTTCAAACTCAACTTGCTGCATTTCATAAAGCAAACGCTGATCAAAAAGCAGCACTTGTTGAGCAAGCAACACAGTTATCACAAAGTGATGATTTAGCTGCTGCGTGCCAAGAGCTAAAAGCGCTTCAACAAACTTGGCAGACTATTGGCTTTGCTGGAATGAAAGCTGAAAACACCTTATGGCAGCAATTCAGACGAGTTAATGACGAGACTTTTGCTAAGCGCAGTGCTGAGTTTGAACAGCAAAAGCAAGTACAGCAACAAAATGACGAAGTTGCCGCACAGCAGTTAAGTGAGCTTGAGTCTGCACTTGAGACCGTGATGCATCTTGCACAGCTTAAAGATTTAACAGTGAAGCTAGCAGAGCTTGAATACTCAAAAGCGTTATCCGCACGCGTGACTCAGTTAGAGGCAGCGATTAGTGCAAAATCAGCGCTAATTAGTAAGCAAGCAGAGCAGTCTAAATTAACGGCTTTATTTGCTGCTCTTGAAAGCAACAGCGAACTGCCTTCGCAGTTTCAAGCTTCATTAACAACTAAGCTAAACGCTGCGCAGCTGTTAACTCGTATCGAAATTCTGGCAGGCGTAGAATCGGCTGATAGTCAGTTACGTATGACAGAGCAAGTTGCGATGTTAGATGATAAACACCGTGGCGAACAGGCAGATGTTTATTATTACTTAAAGCAATTACTTGCAGTCAGTGAGGGTTCAGTTTCAGCTGACACACTAGCAAGGCTTAAAGCAATATTTGCAATTTAACGAATAAAACCGCTTTTTAAAGCGGTTTTTTTCCGTGTGTTTTTGAGGAAAACAATGAGAATTTTATTACTACTTACCTGTTTATTTTTAGG
Organism: Pseudoalteromonas sp. MB47; assembly: GCF_011319765.1. NCBI lineage: Bacteria > Pseudomonadati > Pseudomonadota > Gammaproteobacteria > Alteromonadales > Pseudoalteromonadaceae > Pseudoalteromonas > Pseudoalteromonas sp. MB47. The sequence goes on from NZ_VFBD01000025.1 coordinate 15,476, forward strand.
GGCATGTAAAACGACAGATCAAGGGATGTCTGTTTACTCGTTTACCAACTCTGAAATTGAAGCAGCCCTTGCTAATCAATTACCAAAACTAAGTGAACAGATTAAGCTGATGGGCTTACCCGTTGATTTTGCGGTAAACGACCTGAGTGTCAATGTTGGCCCAGATAAACGTGATGTGGTGGTTTTAGGGGCCGATTCTAGTGCCGTCATCAAAGCGTTTGCGCTTAAGTATCCAGTACGCTTAAAGCTACAAATCGAAGGTAGCCCATTTTATGACAGCGAGAAAAAAGCGGTCTTTTTACGTAATGTAAAACTGGTTGATACAACAATCGACACCGCGGGTTTCAAGGGCAGCTTAAACTTATTAGATGATCAGGCAATGCAAGTGATTAACGGCTTTTTAGCGGTTAATCCTGTCTATAAGTTAAATATGAACGACCCTAAAGTTGCACTATTGAGCAAATTACCATTAGATATGAAAGTATCTCAGGGCGAAATTATCTTAGTGCCTACACTGTAAACCCATACGATATATTAAAGCGGCTTCTAGTCGCTTTTTTTATGATTGCTTGTTAAGCATGTTCAACCTTGTCATAATTGCTCGTGATATTTCGCGAATTGAGTGATTACTATGATCAAGGAATTTTTAAACGACCCCACGTTATTGCTAAACGCCGTTGGCGAGGGAATTTATGGCTTCGATTTATCGGGTAATGCAGTTTTTGTAAACCCTGCTGCGGAGCGCATGACAGGCTGGAAAGCAGACGAACTCCTTGGTAAAAAAATACATCAATATCATCACCATACTCGTAAAGATGGCTCGCCATATCCCGCAGATGAATGCCAAATATATTGCACCATGTTCGATGGCAAACACCGTCATGTAAACGATGAAGTATTCTGGCGTAAAGATGGTAGTTATTTTGCTGTTGAATATACATCAACACCAGTGTACAAAAACGGTGCCCTGATTGGGGCAGTCGCGATTTTTCGCGATGTATCCAAACAACAGCAAACAGAAGCGGCGTTGCGTGATGCCTTAGCACAAGTTCAGCACCTATCTGAGCAGCTTCAAGCTGAAAATGCTTACCTTATTTCAGAGTTAAATGAAGATTGGCAAGATTCTGGTTTAGTCGGCCAAAGCCATTCATTTCAAAGTATGCTTGAGCAAATTACTTTGGTAAGCCAAACCAATAGTACGGTTTTGATTTTAGGTGAAAACGGCACGGGTAAAGAGCTGGTGGCACGAAACCTTCACCGCTTGAGCAATCGTGCGGAGCAACCTTTCATAAAAGTGAACTGTGCGGCGTTTTCAGCCAACTTAATTGAGTCTGAGTTATTTGGTCATGAGAAAGGGGCGTTTACTGGCGCTAATGAACGCAGAAAAGGGCGTTTTGAACTGGCTGATAAAGGCACTTTATTTTTAGATGAAGTGGCAGAGCTGCCATTAGAGGCGCAAAGTAAATTACTGCGGGTACTACAAGAGCAAGAGTTTGAGCGCGTCGGGGGCAGTCAAACTTTAAAAGTCGATATCCGAGTGTTAGCTGCAACAAATCGTAACTTGTGGCAAATGGTTGAGCAGGGCAGCTTTCGAATGGACTTGTATTATCGCTTAAATGTGTTTCCTATTCGAGTGCCTGCGCTTCGTGAACGCAAGGAAGATATTCCACTCCTCGCAGCAAATATTATAACGCAGTTAAACAAGCGCTTAGGTAAACAGTTAAAAGGGCTAAGCAAAGCAACACTCACCAAACTGGCGAATTATGATTGGCCAGGCAATATTCGTGAGCTACAAAATATCCTTGAACGTGAAGCAATTCTGTCTAAGCAAGCTGTATTACAGCTTTCAGCACCTTTGAGTAACGAGCAATCAAATGAGCAGGTGGTTTCTCTTGATGCTGTTCAAAAGCAGCATATTTGTGAGGTGCTAAAACGCTGTAACGGGCAAATATCAGGTGAAAATGGTGCTGCAACCTTGCTGGGACTTCCCGAAAGTACCCTTAGATCAAAAATGAAAAAGCTAGCGATAAAGCGTTAGTTCGTGATATATCGCGATCATTCGCGATATATCGTGCTTTTGAGCGTTCAAATATAAATTTAATCATTTAATATCAATAACTTATTTTTAATTTTTCTTGGCCTGATTGTTGCTCTGTCAGGTTATTACCGACACAAAAGTAAGTAGCAAAATGAAATTTGATATTAAAGAGCAAGACTTAATCATCAAGCCCTACAACCAAGAAGGGCCAATTTATATTCGTGAGCAAAAGGGGTATTTCCAACGTATCCGCCGTTACTTAGGCTGGGTGCTGATGCTGACGTTCATCGCCATTCCGTGGATCCCCTATGATGGCCGCCAAGCCGTATTACTCGATGTAGCCAGCCAAAAATTTACCCTGTTTGATTTAACGCTGTTACCACAAGATTTTATGATCTTAGCTATGTTATTTATGACAGGGGCGTTTGCATTGTTTTTCGTCACTAATTGGTTAGGGCGTGTTTGGTGTGGTTACACTTGTCCTCAAACAATTTGGATGCTGATGTTTACTTGGATCGAACACAAAGTTGAAGGTAACCGTAATCAGCGTATTAAACTTGATAAAGCTGAATGGTCAGTGAGTAAATGGCAAAAGAAAATTACTAAGCATGCAGCTTGGCTGGTGATCTCATTGCTTACATCTATGTCATTTATGGCTTATTTCATCCCCGCTAAGTCTCTATACATGAGCTTATTTACCCTAGAAATGTCTGGTATCGTCAGCTTTTGGGTATTCTTGTTCGCGTTTTGTACCTATGGTAATGCGGGATTCTTACGTGAAAAAATGTGTACAGTGGCGTGCCCATATTCACGTTTTCAATCTGTGATGTTTGATAAAGACACGTTAGTTGTTACCTACGATCAAGCGCGAGGGGAGTCTCGTGGTGCGCGTAAGCGTAAAGCCGACCCTAAAGAATTAGGCTTAGGTGACTGCGTAGACTGTAACCTATGTGTTGAAGTATGCCCAGCGGGTATCGATATTCGTAATGGCTTGCAGTATGAATGCATAAACTGTGGCTTATGTATCGATGCATGTGATAGCACTATGGAAAAATTCAACTATCAAAAAGGACTGATCAAATACGCCTCAGAAAAACAAATGGAAGGCAAAACGACCAACCCATTTAGATTAAAACTGCTTGGCTATGGTGGTTTAACGGCGCTGTTTGTCGTTGGCATGGTTGTGTGGATGGCAATGCGAACACCTATTGAGGCCTCTGTCATTCGTGACCGTAATTCCCTGTATCGTGTTAATTTTGAAGGTTTAGTAGAAAACCCATATACCTTATCAATTATCAACAAAACACAGCATAGCTTGAGCTATTCAATCGGTATCAGTGGTATTGCAGAAGCAAGCTTACAGGTGCCTGAAAAGATAACTGTTGAAGCAGGTCAGATGAAACGTGTGCCTGTCACTGTGGTTGCTGATGGCTACGAGTTAAAGTCAAAAGTAACGCCTATTAGTTTTCACATTCAAGCATTAGAAGATGCTGATATCGCAATAACTAAAGAAACTAAGTTTTACCGAGATTAACCTCAATCACGGCTCTAGAAACGAAAATGGCTTGTTTTTAACAAGCCATTTCTGCAAATTCGAGCTGCTTTAGCACATAAGCTTTAGCGCTGTCTAAATCATCAAATAAACAGTCCATTATTTGAATTGGAGATTGTGCTTGTGCAATGATGCGTTTCATTTGATTAAGCACAATAGACGAGCTAAACATATAAGCGGTTGCTATACAGTTAGTGCCTTGCAGGGCACGGAATAATTGAGTAAAACCACGTTCTGCATCAGGGGTGGTAGCAAGTAAATGGGTAGAATGACTAATATACGCCCACGGCTTTCCAGCGAAAGCAGTAATATGCTTTTTTAAATTGATTGCAAAGTCATTGACTAAACGAGCGTTAATATTGCCAGAAAACTGCCCAATAACAATTGGACCTTCAGTAATAATCCTGACACTGCCATAGTGATTCTTAAATTCCAATTTGCTTCCTTTTGAACTTAAAAAGAGCGCGAATTTTATACAATTCTATGTATGTGTCTAGTTATTTAGTATACAAATTTCAAAAAACATAACTTTTTCATTAATTTTATTTTTATGTGAATACTATCTAATTATTTTGCATTGGAGTGAATAAATAATCCACTCCCTTTTTAAAGTATAGCTAACTATTTGTTAACAATGTAATTTAGAGCACCGGTAATTGAGGCTACTTGTGCATCAATACAAATGTCATCATTTGCTTGTGGACTATCAGGGTAAACCTCTGTTGTTGTGACATATTCTGCATCGGTTAAGCCCATACATAACCCCAGTTTTTTCGCTTGGTAATTAATTACACCAAATTGAGTTTGTGGTACGCCAATCAATTGGTTATTCTCATCACTTGGTGCGATGTGGGTTACTTTCTCAACTGATTTTATAATCGCTGTTTGAAATGCATCATGCGGACGCTCACTATCAGCGACAAGATAAAAGCCATCTGGGATATTCCAGTTATCGTGGGTCGTTGCATCACGTGCTGCTAGAGCAGGGCGAAACTCACTATTATCAGTGTCTGTCGTTTCATGTAGGTCAATATGCACATAAGGTGCAATAGTGTTATCTGCTAAATATTGCATAATTGCTGCAGACTCTTCAGCGGGGCTATCTGCATAGAAAGAGCGATTTGGATCCGTGGCATTTGGATTCCAGCGGTTAATCGTTTCATATCCCCAAGGGCTGATACACGGAGCCACTAAAATATTAAAATCAGCAAAGTAGTCTTTGGCACTTCTCTTAGCAAACGCTAAAGCACCATGCACGCCACTTGTTTCATAACCATGAACACCACCGGTAACCAGCACAACAGGTTTATCAGCTTGCCATTGTTTGCTCTTTAAAATGTAAAGAGGGTATTTGTCGCTGTCGTAACTTAATGCGCCATATTGCTCAATATTGAAATCGCTTGTTAAAGAGTCTAGTTGCGATACAACATCATCTAAATAGCTACGCTTTACTGACTGTAATTCAAACCATGCTTTCTTATCTTCTTTGTTCCACGGCTTACCAGGGGTTCCTATAGGGTAACTCATAAAATACCTTGTTGTGACTTGCTGCAAAACGCCAAGCTTATCTAAGCTGTTAAGCTGCTGCAACTAGATAAGCTCAGTAGTAAAGTTACCTTGCTCGTACAGCTTTGCATGATGGTGCTTATGGGTCTCAAATAAGTAATTACGAAGTGCATCTTCACCTTGGCACACTTTCACTATTTTTCCGGCAATTCCTTTGCTGGTCGTTCTTATTGGCTTTACGCTAAGAATAACCTGTTCTTCACTCGGTAAATTAAATGCCAACAGTATTTCTTTATTGAGAATAGGAGTTTGACGCTTTGGCTTGAGTAACACGCCTGTGCTTGATAAAGACAATATTTGAAATTGTTCGGTGTGTATTTCGAGATCAGGCGTACGCCAGCTGCGCTCAATGCCTTTGGTGTCTATTACTTCTGGTGCGCTAAGTACAGGGATCAGCTGACCATTCTCGTCCTTGGTAAATTCAAGCGGAAACCACAATTGATAAATCCCCACTTCAGCAAGCAGTGTCAGTTTGGCATTGGTAAGTAAGCCGTTTAATTTATCAGGCAAATTGAGCCTAATAGACATTTTTGTGTCGGTTGGATCGCTATCAGTCCGTTCTGCCTCGAATAAACGGTTGAAAAAAGTGAGTTCTTGTTCGGATAAATGTGCCATATAAAGCTCCTTTTAAAGCACGCTTAGTTATATGTATCATAAATTGTTCAAATTATGCACGTATAAAGAGCATTAATTGTGCCAGCAGCTTTGTGATTTATTTTGCAACGTATTTCACTTACACTGATAAAAAAACTAACAAGGATTTTATTTTGTCGAGCCTGACTGGTGTAAATAAAAGTTTAGTGATATTTGCTGCTTTAGTCGTTGTTTTAGCTGGTATTAAAGCTGCAAGTGTGATTGTTATCCCATTTGTATTGGCAGCCTTTATTGCCATTATTTGTAATCCCTTAATTCGTTTCTTTGCCAAATACGGTATCCCTAAAGGCATTGCTGTTGTATTTGTGATGTTGATGATTGTCGGTGTAGGGATAAGCCTTGCCGGGTTGGTTGGGCAATCGATGACCGATTTCTCTGAAAAGCTGCCTGAGTACAAAGCACAACTAAAAGAAGAATTTGTCTGGGTGGTCAATGTTGCAGCGAGTTATAACATCCTGATTGATAAAGAGCAGATTATTTCTTTATTCGATCCGGGCAAAATGATTGATGTTGCAACCAACATGCTCACAGGCCTCGGTGGCGTGATGGCTAACTTGTTTTTGATCATCCTAACCGTGGTGTTCATGTTGTTTGAAGGACCTATGCTGAGTAAAAAAGTGCATTTAGCACTGGACGATCCTGAAATGAAAATGCAGCAGGTTGATCGCTTTTTAGATTCAATTAATTCTTATCTGGCTATTAAAACGCTGGTTAGCTTAGGCACAGGTATGCTTGCAGGCTTTATGCTGTGGGCACTTGATGTTGATTACTTTGTACTTTGGGGTGTAGTGGCGTTCATGCTTAATTACATTCCAAACATAGGCTCTATCATTGCTGCCGTGCCTCCTGTGTTACTTGCTTTGATAACTCAAGGCCCACTGGTTGCAGGGTTTATTGCTGGCGGATATTTGGTTATTAACACCGTCATGGGTAACATTGTTGAACCGCGCTTTATGGGTAAAGGGTTGGGTTTATCGACGCTGGTGGTGTTTTTATCGTTAATATTCTGGGGCTGGCTGATGGGGACCGTGGGCATGTTGTTGTCAGTCCCATTAACCATGATAGTTAAAATAGCCTTAGAGACTAGTCAAGAAGGGCGATGGTTAGCTACCTTGCTTGGCAATGGCGAAGAGCTAAAACTTGAAGAGTAATACCAATCCGCAATAATACTTAATCATTTTGAGGGATTAAACCTGTCGCTATCTGCGTTAAAAATTTCTGATTTAGAACAACTAAATAACGAAATTTTTGCCTTGCTATCAACGAGGTTTTCTTGCCTCAAAATAGACCACTTAATTAAGCGAATTGGTATAAAAAGGCGCTTAAGCGCCTTTTTGTCCATGAAAATCTGTGAGTTGCTATTACTTTAGAGGTCGCTGTAAAACCTGCACATGGTTTTTTAGGATCTCAATTTCACATTGCTTGTAGGCAATAGCGGCTTTCGTACTATTTGGCATTTTTTGTAGATAACGCCAACGACAGCTGTCTTCTAAATAACGCTCTTGGTTCTTGATGCTGCGATTAAAAATCGGTAGCAATTGGCTGTTACCGCTATCTTCTTTGATTTTCTCAAGATCCATAGTGAGCTTATTAATCCACATCTTTTGGTCACGCTGCAGATCGGCGATAACTTGATCAAGACATTGAATATAGCGTTTGGTGTCATCGGTATTGTTGCTAGCAAGCTCACACGTTTGCTCTGCTTGAGCATGCGATGCACTCGCAATTAAAGCTAGAAAGCTGCCCTTAACGAGTATTGATGTTTTATTTTTTATCATGGTAATTAAACTCTAATATAAACTCAGCACCGGCTAGTTTCTCTGCATCTTTAATGGTTAAGGTGCCATTATACGAGTTGACTAAATCCGACACGATAGCCATGCCGACACCGTGGCCACTTTCATAGGTATCGAGTCTGGTACCGCGAGTCAGTAATGATTCACGCTTGTGCTCAGGGACACCTGGGCCATCATCACTTATACTGAGGGTTAACTTTTTGTTCTGCTTAACCTTTATATCGACCTGTGAACGGCAAGCTTTACAGGCATTATCGATTAAATTACCAAGTAGTTCCATCAAATCTGTTTTATCACCCAAGAAATAGTCTTTTTCACTAACCTCTGAGGTAAATATAATATCTTTGTCGCGATAAACCTTGCTCATCGCGCTTATAATTGAGTCAATAACAGGCTTGATATGAGTTTGTTTCTTCCATGTGTCAGACGCACCTGTTGCAGCGCGCTTTAACTGGTGTTCGATCATCACATTAATTCGGTCTAGCTGCTCTTGTGCATCCGCATCATTGGCTAAAGGGCTTGATTTAAGCACTGCCAAAGGCGTTTTTAATGCATGAGCAAGGTCGCTCAACGAAGCACGGTAACGCTCTTTTTGGCGTTGCTGCGATTCAAGCAATAAGTTTAAATCGGCTTTAATAGTTTGTAGTTCAACCGGGTAAAGACCTTTAATTTGTTGGTTATCACCCGACTCAATGGCTTTAATTTCTTTATCGAGTCGTTGCAGTGGTCTTGCACTCCAAACAAAACCAATCGCCATGAGTGCAGCAATGGACACTCCCATGACATACATCCAATTTACGAGTGTCTGCTTAAAGCCATCCATCAACCTCAGTAGGGCATCATTACGCTTTAATAGGATAAAACGTGCATGCTCAGATTGATCAATGTTTTCTAAAATAACGGTAAGGGTTAATTGCCAGTACACGGTATTGTTGTATTCAACCCGACGAAAATCCGCAGAGCCAGCTGGGGCTTCAAAGTTATCAGGAATAAAGTTGATATTAGTAGCCGATTCAGAATACCAAACTGGTAAGTCACCGCGATAAACCATCGCGTAGGTATCTGAGTTTAATCGATTTAGCTCTGGCGTTAAGATGGTGCTTGGCATAACAATGCCACGTTCAGTGAAATCAACTTCAGAAATTAATGAATATAAGTGAGCTTCGAGGGTTTTTTCGGTCGCTTCGACCAAAGAGGCGTAGTAAGCCTTACCAATTGAGAAAAACAGAATTGGTAGGGCGACTAATAAAACAAAGACAAGGATAAATCCTTGCCTTACTTTAAGCGGTATTTGCGATGCTACCACTGACTTTTTAGCCTATAACCACGGCCGCGTAATGTTTCAACAGGGTTAAGGGTACCATCAGGGTCAAGCTTCTTACGTAAACGCAATACGAAAACTTCGATTACGTTTGAATCAAGGTCAAAGTCTTGGTCGTAAATGTGCTCAGTTAGTTCAGATTTAGAAATTACCTTTTGTGGATTAACCATTAGGTATTCTAAAACTTTGTATTCGTATGCCGTTAAGCTAAGTTCTTTATCGTTAACCCATACTTGCTGTGAGCGAGTATGAATTTTAATAGGGCCAGCTGTCATTTCTGGGTTTGCTTTACCGGCGCTACGGCGGATAAGCGCATTACAGCGGGCAATTAGCTCTTCAACGTGGAAAGGTTTAGTTAGGTAGTCATCTGCACCTGCATCTAAGCCTTCTACTTTATCTTGCCAACGGTCACGTGCCGTTAAAATCAAAATAGGAATGGTAATACCTTGTGCACGTGCTTTGGTAATTAGTTCAATACCATCAACTTTAGGTAAGCCTAAATCGACTACCGCCATATCTAGCGGGTATTCGGTAATATGGAATAAACCAGCTTCACCATCGTGACAAAGGTCAACGCTGTAACGCTCTTTTTCTAGGGCATTACGAAGGTTATCTGCTAAGTGTAAATCATCTTCAATTACTAAAATTCGCATTCTTAATCCTTTTTCACTTCGCCAGTCTTTTTGTTCACATGGACATCAACCACGTGGCCGTTCGTTTTTAAAATTCTTACGGTAAATACTTTATCTTGCTCTGTGATTTTTAGGGTTCGGCCGTCTTCAGACTTTTTGGCGATCGTCACAGCCTGCTTTTTAGTCACCTCTTGGGCTTGTTTCTTATTGGCATCAGCATGAAAGCTTGATAATGCAAATAAAAGACTAAAACTGAAGGCTAATAATATGCGCATGACGGGGAACTCCTAAACCAGACCCATTTAGTTTAATTAACCAATTAACTAAAATTCAAGTAATTACGTTAAATTCTGTAATTCAATAGCCAAATCTTAGTTAATAAGCCGTGAACAAACACTGAATTATTGGTTCAGTTAAGTTCAGAGGTTAACCAAATACTTTCTTAAATGGTTTTACGACTGAGTTGTCGTAAACACCCGCCGCAATATACGGATCGTTTGCTGCCCATTCACGTGCTGCTTCTAATGACTCAAACTCAGCAACCACTAATGAACCAGTAAAACCAGCGTCAGCTGGATCTTCACTGTCAATGGCTGGCAATGGGCCTGCCGTAAATAAACGGTTTTGATCGTCTAATTCTTGAAGGCGTGCTAAGTGAGCAGGACGTGCAGATTTGCGAGCTTCTAAACTATTTTCAACATCCGTTGAATAAATCATATACAGCATGGTGTGTTCTCAATGTTATTTTTAAAAAATAGTAGCATATTCTTAGCAATAGACGAGAGATTATTCGCGTAATAATCTTTACACAAACCCATATAACTTTAACTTATAAAGCTTGAAATACGCGGTGTAACACTGGTAGAGTCGCTGGGTTGAGAAAATAATAATAAGGTTTTTAAATGAGCGAAAAACGTGAGCATTTTAGCTCCCGCCTCGGTTTTATTTTAGCGGCAGCCGGTTCTGCTGTAGGTATCGGAAACTTAGTAGGTTTTCCTGTTTCAGCCACAAAAAACGGCGGTGGTGCTTTCCTTTTAGTCTATGCATTGTTTGTCATTTTTATCTGTTTGCCAGTGATGATGGCTGAAATGGCCATGGGTCGTAAAGCGCAAAAAGATCCACTAGGTTCATACAAATTTTTAGCGGGTAATGATCCAAAATGGAACTTTGCTGGCTTTTTAGCTGTATTAACGCCATTTATGATTGCTGTTTTTTACATGGTGATCACGGTATGGATTTTCGGTTATTTATCGCAAACCGCTTTTGGTAATCTAGATGCCTTGGCGCAGCCGGATAATTTTGGCACCTTTATCAATAGCTACACCGTGTTTGGTTATATGGCCGTGGTTGCCATCATCGTTAACTTGATTTTAGTGGGCGGTGTTAAAGAAGGTATTGAAAAAGCGGCTAAGTTTATGATGCCAGCTTTATTTGTACTACTCACCGCGTTGGTTGTATACGTACTAACTCTTGATAACGCAATGGCCGGTGTTAAGTACTATGTTGTTCCTGACTTTTCAAAAATGGATGCCAGCGTATTAAATGGTGCATTAGCTCAAGCGTTTTTCTCGTTGTCACTGGGTATGGGTATCTTAATGACCTATGCATCGTATATTTCTAAGAAAGATGACATTGTTGGTAGTGCAAAAATGGTTGCAGTTACTGACTCGATGGTGGCATTTATTGCTGGTCTAATGGTGCTTCCAGCTATTTTCAGTTTTAACCCAGATACTGACCCTAGTAATTTATCAGATTCGTCAGTATCGATGATTTTTGTTTACCTACCAAAAATTTTATTAGCGTTACAAGCTGATATTGGCTACGTGGGTGCATCAATTGTTGCGTTTGTATTCTTCTTACTTGTCTTTTTTGCTGCAATTACGTCACTTGTATCAATTGTAGAGGTGCCAACAGCGACTTTAAGCGACCGCAAAGGTATTAGCCGTAAAAAAGCACTGGCTATCTTAACTTTATCTACAGGTGTTTTAACTGTGCTGTGTACAATGTCATTTGGTATGGTTGACTCGCTTACAAAGTTTGTTAGCTATGGCGGTGCAGATAAGAGCTTATTTGATATTGTTTATGATGTGTTTTACGACACAATTTTACCGCTTAACGGTTTAATGGTGTGTTTATTCGTTATGTATCGTTGGAAAAAAGCTAACTTGTCGGCAGAGTTAAGCCAAGGCTGTGAAGGCTATATTGGCAGCTTCACAGAGAAGTATGTGAACTTCTCACTATCAACGTTTATCCCTGCCATTTTATTACTAATCTTTGTAAATACGGTGGCGACTAAGTTTTTTGCATTTAGTATTTTCGGATTTTAAAGACCAGTTCAATACTTAGCCGCGCACTTTGCGCGGCTTTTTTATGCCTATTAAATTAAAAGGCCCCCGCATCGAGCGCATCACCCAAGCCAAGGGTAAACATCCAAAGTCCCCATAAACTGTGTTCAATCACACACACGAAGGTTGAGCGGCTTTGCGCATAGGTGTAAGAAAACAGCAGCCCCCCTAAAAAAGCCAACAGTACAGCCAAAACATTCGCATAGACAATATGCGCCAATGCAAACACTGATGCGCTGACAATAATACGCACTGTTTTACTTGGCATAATGCGTTTGTAGCGATGGAAAAAATAGGTTCTAAAAATAAGCTCTTGCGGCATCACCGATAAAATGGGGTAGAGCAATAACAACATTAGCCAATCGTTAAACGAGTTTCGTGGCAGTGAAAACCAGTTTTCTTGATTCATGATCCCGTAAAACATTCCAGAGAATAGCGCCCCTAAAAAGAAGAAACTAAATAAGCGACGTTTTACCGCACTAAATTGCCCAAGGCTTGTTAAACGAAAGCGTTTAAAATGGGGATCAGATAAAAGCAACATGCCGCACACGGCCATTAAAATAATAAGGGCAGGAATAAGCCAGTTAGCGAGGTAGGCACGAAGAAAGAAGCCTAATAGCGGCAAAGAAACAAATATGAGGGTAAATTCAAGCCAGCGGTATTGGTTAGCGTTCAATGTCGTCTCAGCGTGTTTTTTGCTTACGCTAACAAGCTAAGACGACAGATTTATGACATTAAGATTGCTTTGGATCTTTCTCTTCGTCATCTTCTGGTAAGTATTTGAATAGGGTGATGATCGTTGCTAACACGCAAACAAAGGTAATGCCCATTAAGCCAAACACTTTAAAGTTAACCCAAAAATCGAGCGAGAAGTTATAGGCAATGTAGATATTCAGCGCCGAGATACCTGCAGTCACCGCAACCCAAAATAGGTTAAGCTTATTCCAGAGCGCTTCAGGTACGTTGATTTCTTGTTTACTCTCAGAGGCATTTTCTAAAATCGAGCTAAGTGCTTTTTTCACTAGGTTTTTGCCAAGAATATAGCGGCTTACTAACAAAGTAACACTGAAAATGGCATACACAATGGTGGCTTTCCATTTTACGAACTGCTCGTCGTGGAACACTAAGGTGAGCGTACCCAGTACAACTGCAATGGCAAAAAACACCCAGTGACGGGTTGGCACTTTACCATCTTTAAAATAACAGTAAGCAACTTGAATTAAGGTGGTTAGCATCAGCAAGGCTGTTGCCCAATAAATATCAACTAACTTGAAAACCGCAAAAAACAGGATCAGCGGGATGTATTCAATAATCGCATGCATAAATTTATAAATGCTCTAATTTAAAAAGATACTGGGTTGTATCAAGTTATCGTGCAAGATACAAGGTTGACTTAGCAGCCCTGAAAGCTTAGCCTCCCGAGCCAATCTGGCCTAAACCTGCGTTTAGGTTGTTTTAACTTATCTTTTTCCGCTTAACCTCAGATGATTAAGCGGCGTATTTTGGAGCACTTTTTATGAATAAAGCCGCGTTAGTATCGCAAATGGCTGCCCACAGTGAATTAACAAAAAAAGACACTCAAGCTGCCTTAACCAGCATGTTAAATGCTATCGAAAAGTCTCTTTCTGAGGGCGATCAAGTGCAAATTAATGGCTTTGGTACGTTTGCTCTGAGTTATTACCCAGCACGCAAAGGACGCAACCCACAAACCGGTGAAGAAATTGAAATAGAAGGCGCTAACAAGCCAGTTTTTAAACCTGCTAAAGCACTCAAAGACGGTTTATAAGCAGGATTTGCAAAGCTGTTGTAGTATTTACAGAGCATAAATAGAACACCTGAAAATTTATTCAATATTTTCAATCTATTAAGTTTGGCATGTTGTATGCTGTTAATCATTTAGGTTTACCTAAATAAGGAGATAACATGTCAAATTTAAATAGCCAACTGAATGGTAAAAAGATTGCTATTCTTGCAACCAATGGTTTTGAGCAAAGCGAGCTATTGTCACCACGAAGCGCATTATTAGAAGCGGGTGCACTTGTCGAAGTTGTGTCACTTGAGCGTGGCGATATCACCGCATGGGATGAAAACCAATGGGGTGAGCGAGTCAGTGTTGACCGTGTAGTCAGCGAAGCAGACTCTGCTGAGTATGACGCGTTACTTCTGCCTGGTGGCTTATTTAACCCAGATACGTTACGTCAAGATAGCGAAGCAAAAGCCTTTGTTGATGGTTTTTTCAGTGCCGGTAAAAACAAGCCCATCGCCGCGATTTGCCACGGCCCATGGTTATTAGCCGAAATTAATAAACTACGCGACCGCAAAGTGACCTCATACCCAAGTATTAAAACTGATTTAATCAATGCAGGAGCTAATTGGGTTGATCAAGAGGTGTGTGTTGATGAGGGCATAGTTACAAGCCGAAGCCCAGCCGACTTAGAGGCTTTTAATCGAAAATTCATAGAAGAAATTAAAGAGGGCGAGCATCGCCATCATTAATCATAAATTGTTAAGCACAAAAAAGGGCCTTTATGGCCCTTTTTTAAGCAATACAATAAGTTACTTTGTAGCTGCCTTCATACTGGCTACAAACTCTTTTAAACCAGTTAGCATCGCTGCCTGGTCATCAAGATTTGCCTCGATGATTTTAACAACCGCAGAGCCTGAAATCGCACCAGCAGCTCCTGAATCGAGTGCTGACTTAACATCTTCTGGTGTTGATACACCAAAACCAAGTAATGCCGGTGCAGCATGGTAGTCTTTTAGTTTTTTAACTAATGAATCTGCTGGCATTTGTGCCTTGGTTTCTGTGCCTGTTACACCTGCGCGTGAAAGAAGGTATGTGTAACCACGGCCATATGACGCACACTCTCGTAAAGTGTCATCATCAGCATTCGGTGTAGCAATAAAAATTGGGTCAATGCCATTTTTCATTGCTGTTTGGCGAAATAGCTTTGATTCATGTAGCGGCACGTCAGCCACTAAAATTGAATCGACACCGGCTTCTTTAGCATCTTGATAAAACTTCTCAATGCCACGCTTAAACACAAGATTTGAATACAATAATAGGCCAATTGGAATATTGGCATTGTACTGGCGCACTTGTTTGATGATATCAAAGCAATCTTGGGTATTAATGTTTTCATCAAGTGCACGAATGTTGGCAGCTTGGATCACTGGGCCATCAGCAATCGGATCAGAAAATGGAATACCTAGCTCAAGGGCATCAGCGCCGCCATCAATTAAGCTTTTGATGATTTCTACACTCAGTGCTTTATTAGGATCGCCAATCGTAACAAAGGGTACAAAAGCACCTTGGTTTGTTTCATTTAATGTGGCGAACAGTTGTCCGTAACGGTTAGTCTGGCTCATAGTGCGCCTCCTTCTGATAAAACACTGTGTACGTGAGCCAAATCTTTATCGCCTCGGCCGCTTAGGTTAACCACTAAAATGGTGTCTTCGGTTTGTTGCTCGGCATATTTAAGGGCATATGCGAGGGCATGGCTTGATTCAAGCGCCGGAATAATCCCCTCGTTCTTAGCCAGTAGTTGGAATGCTTCAAGTGCTTCAGTATCGGTAATACCTACGTACTCAGCACGGCCAGTTTCATGTAAGTGCGCATGTTGTGGGCCAACAGCAGGGTAATCAAGACCTGCTGATACAGAGTAAGACTCTTCAATTTGGCCATCATCATCTTGCATAATGTAGGTATAGGTACCGTGTAAAATGCCTTTGGTGCCTTTACATAAGGTTGCACCATGCTGGTGGGTATCTAAGCCTTTACCAGCAGGCTCTACACCAATTAATTTTACGCTTGGCTCATCAATAAAGTCTGTGAACATACCAATGGCGTTAGAGCCACCACCCACGCAAGCAAGCACAGCATCCGGTAAGCGGCCTTCAGCTTTCAGTACTTGTTGTTTTGCTTCTTCACCAATCATTTTTTGGAACTCTCGCACCATGGTTGGGAATGGGTGAGGGCCTGCTGCAGTGCCTAGTAGATAGTGAGCATCTTTGTAATTTGCTGACCAGTCACGCAGGGCTTCGTTTACGGCATCTTTTAAGGTGCCAGAGCCCGCTGTGACAGGAATAACCTCTGCGCCCATTAATTTCATACGAAATACATTTGGTTGTTGGCGTTCAACGTCTTTTGCACCCATGTAAATACGGCACTTTAAGCCAAGTAGGGCGCAGGCTAGGGCCGTTGCAACACCGTGTTGGCCGGCACCTGTTTCTGCAATCACTTCTTTTTTACCCATGCGTTTGGTAAGGAGTGCTTGACCAAGTACTTGATTGGTTTTGTGCGCACCACCGTGCAGTAAATCTTCACGCTTTAAATACAGTTTTACTTTAGGGTTTTTAACTAAGTTACGTGTCAGTGTTAATGGCGTAGGGCGGCCTGCGTATTCATTTAATAGTTTTTCAAACTCAGCCTGAAAAGCTGGATCGCTTTGCGATTTATTAAACTCTGCTTCTAGTTGCTTGAGTGCTGGCACAAGCAGCTGTGGTACAAACATACCACCGAATTCACCGAAATAAGCTGGATTTTGCATTCTAACCTCAATAATTTCTGATATGCGAAAACGCATTTTGTAATTTTGTTTGGCACTTTTTACCCGCTGACGCTTCAACGCCAGAATTTAGGTCAAGACCATTAGCACCGCGATAAAGCGCTGCGTGAATATTTTCTGGGTTTAAACCCCCGGCTAACATAAACGGCACGGTTGTCGTTTCTAGCACAGACCAATCAAATGCTTCGCCTGTGCCGCCTTTTTGGCTTTTGCTGTAAGTGTCGTACAAATGGCGGTCAACCCCTTCAAGCGGTTTGGGTAATTCGCCTTTAACGGCTTGGGCTTTCCAAATTTCACAGCCAAGCGGTAATTGCTTTCTGAGACTTTGAATATACTCGCTATTCTCGTCACCATGTAATTGCACTGCAGCTAATTTTAAGCTTTGTGCATAATCGACCACTTGTTCAAGAGGTGCATTGACAAACACACCCACATACGCGAGCGGGGCACTTTGCGTAACTTGCTTGGCACAGTCGATATCGACATAGCGCGGTGACTTAGGATAAAAAATTAAGCCACCATACACAGCACCACTGGCGTAGGCTGCCATCGCATCTTGTGAACGGGTTAAACCACACACTTTGTTCTCACCTAAAATGACTTTACGGCATGCGGCTTCTAAGTCGCGCTCAGCCATCAGTGAGCTGCCAATTAAAAAGCCATCGCACAATGGTGCAAGACGTTTTACATCTTTATGGGTATAAATGCCCGATTCTGAAATCACTACTTTGTCATTTGGGATAAGCTGACGTAAACGCTCAGTTGTTGCAAGATCAGTACTTAAATCACGAAGGTCGCGGTTATTAATACCGATAAGGCTGGCATTAAGTGCAAGTGCACGACTAACTTCTTGCTCATTGCTAACTTCAGTGAGGACCGACATATTTAAAGAATCAGCCACTTTATGAAGCGCTAAATATTGCTCGTCATCAAGGACAGAGAGCATTAATAAAATGGCATCACCACCAGATAAGCGTGCTAAATATACTTGGTACTCATCAATAAAGAAGTCTTTACAAATAAGCGGCTGTTCAACTTGGCTGCGCACATACTCAAGGTACTGATAGCTGCCTTGGAAATATTTTTCATCTGTTAGTACGCTCATACAGGTTGCGTACTTTTTATAAACCGATGTAATTTCGTCTAAATTAAATGGTTCGCGAATAAGTCCTTTTGACGGTGAGGCCTTTTTACATTCTAAAATAAACTGTGTACCGGTTGCTGCTAATGCGCCTTCAAAGTCTCGCTTGGTTGGCACAACCTCGTTAATGAATGACTCAAGCGGGCGCTGTGCTTTTCTTTGTTCTAATTCAATACGTTTGTCGGCAACAATTTTGTCTAACACGTTAGCCATGACTTACCTCAATAATTGCGTTCAATGTGTCCATCGCTTTGCCTGATGCTAATAAATTGCTTACTTGATCTGCGGCTGCTTTTAAATCACTTGCTTTATCGGTTAAATAAAGAAGAGCGGCAACGTTGGCTATAATGGCTGCGTTATGCGCCATTTCACCTTGACCTTGTAAAATCGCTAAGCTTGCTTTTGCGTTATATTCTGGGCCTTGGCCTGCTAGTTGTTCAAGTGAATAGTTTGCAAGACCAAAATCGCTCGCTGTTAGCGTGTATTCACTCAGTTCACCGTTATTAAGTTCAACCACTTTGGTTGTTCCGTGTAAGGCAATTTCGTCAGTGCCTGCACCGTGAACCACCATAGCGCGTTTTGTGCCAAGGGTTTTTAGGGTTTCGGCCATTGGTAAACACAGCGAAGGGTCATAAACACCAAGCAATTGCACCTCAGGGGCAGCAGGGTTCGCCAGTGGCCCTAGGATATTAAAAATTGTGCGGCTTTTAAGGGCCGTACGCACGCCCATCGCATGGCGTACACCACTGTGATAATGCGGTGCGAATAAAAATGTAAAGCCGGTATTGTCTAAACAATGGGCAGCTTGCTCAGGGCTCATATCGATATTGATACCCAAGGCTTTGAGTAAATCTGCAGAGCCCGAGTTACTCGACACACTGCGATTACCATGTTTGACCATGTTGATGCCCGCAGCGGCAGCAACAATAGCAGCCGTGGTACTAATATTAATTGTGTTTGAGCCATCGCCACCGGTACCACAGCTATCAGCAAGTAAGGTTTTGCTGGTTTGAAATGGCACTGCATTGGCGCGCATTGATGCCGCCGCACCGGCGATTTCATCACTTGTTTCGCCTTTTAGTTTTAGGGCGATAAGTGCAGCCGTTAATTCAATATCATTAAGCTGGCCATTCATGATGGCATCAAATAATGCAGTTGCTTGCGAAAATGATAAATCTTGCTTTGCTAATAATTGGTTTAACTGGGTTTGAGTTGTTGCTTCCATGTTATTCCTCTACTGCACGCGTGCGGTTAAAAATTCAATGCTTTGCTGTAATAGCAATGCGCCATTTGGCGTTAAAATTGACTCAGGATGAAACTGATAGCCAAGGGCATTATCTTGTTGATGGTAAATTGCCATCGGAATATTTTCATAACAAGCAATTACTTCAACGTCATCAGGGACTTTGGTTGCCATTAATGAATGATAACGAGCAACCGGCATTTTATCGCCCATACCCGCGAATACTGGGTGCTCAGTCAACGAAATAATTGATGACTTGCCATGCACAGTTTCACCTGCATGACCAATAACCCCACCGTAGCTTTGTGTTAGTGCTTGCTGGCCTAAACAGATGCCGAGCATAGGGAAGCGGCCTTTACACAGTTCAATGAGTTCCATTAAACAACCCGCATCAGATGGTGCGCCAGGGCCAGGTGAAAGCACTAATAATACAGGCACTGTCTCTTGGCACATTTTGTCGAAGATGCTTTGTGCACTGATGTTATTACGGTATACCACTAACTGGCACCCTAACATAGAAAGTTCATCGACTAAGTTATAACTAAATGAATCAAAGTTATCTAAAAAGTAGATTTTATAGGCTGATGTTGTCGTCATTATTGTGCCTCGTAAGTCGATTGAATCGCAGTGATCACAGCTTGTGCTTTAGCGCGGGTTTCATTGGCTTCTGATTGTGGATCTGAATCAAACACCACACCTGCACCTGCTTGCACATAGGCTGTGCCGTTTTTAACAAAGGCAGAGCGAATAACAATACAGCTATCCATGGCGCCATCGCCCGTTAAATAACCCACAGCACCACCATAGCTGCCGCGGCGTTTTTGTTCGGTTTTACGAACTAACTCAGCAGCGCGTACTTTAGGTGCACCCACTAAGGTGCCCATGTTCATACAAGCTTGGTAAGCATGTAGCGCATCGAGTTCAGGTTTTAAAGTACCCACAACGCGTGAAACTAAATGCATCACTTGTGAGTAGCGGTCTACTTTTAATAACTCTTTAGCGTGACGTGTGCCTGGTACGCTAATACGGGCAACATCATTTCGCGCTAAATCAACTAGCATCAGGTGCTCGGCACGCTCTTTTTGGTCGTTGCGAAGTTCAAGCTCAATGCGGCTGTCTAGGTCTGGATTAATTTGCCCGTTAGCAAACTTGCCACGAGGGCGAGTGCCGGCAATAGGGTATACCTCAACTTGTTTACTCTCTGCGCAATATTTGAGGGCTGACTCGGGTGATGCGCCGAATAACACGAACTCTTCATCGCGCATGTAAAACATATATGGGCTTGGGTTTTGTAGTTTTAATTGGCTATAAGCATGAAGTGAGTCAGGGCAGGCGAGAGAAAAAGTACGTGATGGCACAACTTGGAATATATCGCCATCAACGATGTTATTTTTTAACTTGATGACATGTTCGCAGTATTGCTCGTCGCTAACATCAACAGAAATTGGGTTTGAGCCTGTTTGCTTTTGCCCTTGGTAGCTTTGTGCATTGTCACATACGGCATTTAAACGCTCTAACTGTTGACCAACCTCAAAGCAGTTTGCATGGACTTCAGGGCCGTTGAACACATTGCCAATTAGCTCGGTTGTTTTTGCTTGATGGTCGATGACAACTAACGTTTCGGCTAGGTAGAAAACATAATCCGGGCAGCTGTTTTCGCCGTCAGGCACATCAGAAAGAGTTTCGAAATTAGCAACCATGTCGTAGGCAAATACACCGCCTAAGAACACAGAAAATGGGTTATCTGTGGTGCTTTTAATACTATTAATACAGCTACGTAGCGCACTAAAAGCATTATCTGCTACTAATTTACTGGCTTCATCAATATCGCTTGCTACCTCGTTGTAGGTTAACGTTAATGTATCTTCTACAAGCTCTGCAGAGCAGTTTTGCACATGAGTTTGTAAATAAGGCAGTAATTGTTTGCCGTTATTTGACTGTGCAGTGAGTGTGACCTGCTTGCCTTGGCAAACAATACGTAGCGCTGAGTCAACCAAAATTAGACTTTTTACACTGTCTTTAGAATCAATTTCAGCAGACTCTAACAGCAGTGAATTAGGCTTATCGAGTAAACTGTATAACGCAAGTGGGCTACTGATGTAATCGCGCACTTGAGTGATACTGGTTACTTCACCCGGTGTCGTTGTTATATGACTAAAAATCAAACCTCATTCTCCCTCATTCCCAAAAACTCTTTAAAAAACAAAACCCCGCGAAGCGATGCTTGGCGGGGTTCGTATAAAGATGCCTATAAATTAGATAGACCCTTACCGTCCCGCTAAGCCAGGCGCCACCACCAATGATGTGTAAGAGTTGCTATGTAATTCATTATAAAACCTTAAAATTTAGATATAAAAAAACCCGCTACTTGAGCGGGTTTTGAAATCGTTAGACACGACAATTCGTCACCCGCTAGTTACGAGTGCCACCACCAAATTGTGATTTGAATTGTTTTGTTCATTGTTATTACTTATTTAACGTGTCTGAAAGTGCATACAGTAAAGCGTACCTAAGCGGATACTGTCAAGTATTAATTTACATATTAGTACGAGTTCGGCATTTACCCATCGCAATTGCCCATTTATGAGGGTATATATGTCTAACCTAAAAAGATAATCACGCCCTGGCAGTAAATTTTTGTTATACTCACATCATTGATTCAAGAACTTACGTAAAGCAGTCTTTCCCTTTGATAAAATACGATTTACATAGCCACACCACATACTCAGATGGTCAGCTATCAGTCGAGCAATTGTTACACCGCGCGGTTGAGAAAAACATAGATGTGTTTGCAATTACCGATCACGACACGTTAAGTGCGATAAAACCAGCTCGCCAAGTCATTGCAGATGATAATTTACCGCTTAAATTAATTGCTGGCGTTGAAGTATCAACAAAATGGGAAAGTTTTGAAATTCATATAGTTGGCTTAAATGTTGATGACGAAAATGACGCACTGTTGTCATTATTACAAGCGCAACAAGGCAAGCGTGAAGAGCGCGCTTTAGAGATAGGTCGTCGCCTTGCTAAAAATGGTTTTGAAGGCATTTACGACCAAGCAAAAACATTTGCCGAAAACGCCCAAATCACACGGGCGCATTTTGCCCGTGCACTGATTGAACGTGGTGTAGCTAAAAACTTTCCTGGGGTATTTAAGAAATACTTAGGGCGAGGAAAAACAGGTTATGTACCAAGTAGTTGGTGCGATATGCAAACTGCAATTGCTGCCATTCATCAAGCCGGTGGGGTTGCCGTTCTAGCACACCCTGGGCGTTATCAAATGTCGAATAAGTGGCTACGGAAATTAATTATTGAATTTAAAGATGCCGGTGGCGATGCGATGGAAGTTGCACAACCACAGCAAGCACCCAGTGAGCGCCAGTTTTTAGGTGAACTTTGCCGTGAATATGGTTTACTTGCGTCGCAAGGGTCAGATTTTCATTTTCCGACAAGTTGGTTGGAGTTAGGTAAAAATTTATACTTACCAAAAGATTGCCAAGGGGTTTGGCATGCATGGGAAGGGCAATAGGAGCGTGTAATGAGTCAGTTTTTTCATATTCATCCAGATAATCCGCAACCACGCTTAATCAGCCAAGCGGTTGATATTATTAAGCAGGGCGGTGTTATTGTATACCCAACCGATTCGGGTTACGCACTTGGCTGTAGCATTGGTAATAAGCAAGCAAAAGAGCGTATCGAACGTATTCGTGGCATTGAAAAACACCATAACTTTACTTTGGTCTGCCGCGACTTATCTGAGCTATCTACCTATGCTCGCGTTGATAATCAGTTATTCAGATTGATTAAAAATAACACCCCTGGGCCTTATACGTTCATCTTTAAAGGCACTAAAGAAGTACCAAAGCGTTTATTAAACGAAAAGAAAAAAACCATTGGTATTCGTGTTATCGAACACCCAATCACCTGTGCTTTATTGGCTGAATTAGGTGAGCCGTTAATGTCGTGCTCTTTAATTTTACCGGGTGAGCAATATACCGAGGCAGATCCTGATGAAATTCGCGATCGCATTGAAAAGCAAGTTGATTTAATTATTCATGGTGGTTATCTTCCTGAACAGGCAACCACAGTAATTGACTTGTCGGATGATGATATCGAAATCTTACGTGTGGGTTGTGGTGATACTAAACCATTTGAGTAGAGACTTCATTGACTAGCCCAGAGCTTGACGCGCCAGATAATTTACAAGAGCCAGTACAGCAAAAGCTGCCACTGGCTTTTTTGCATGGTAAAGCGGTGGTTGATAAACCTGAAGATTTATATATTCCCCCCGATGCGCTAGAGATCATTTTAGAAACCTTTGAAGGTCCTCTCGATTTACTTCTGTACTTAATCAAAAAACATAAACTCGATGTGCTAGAGCTCTCTATTTTTAGTATTACTGAGCAATACGTGAGTTATGTTGAAATGATGAGCGAGTTTCAGCTTGAGCTGGCAGGTGAATACCTTGTGATGGCGGCGCTATTAGCACAAATTAAATCACGATTATTATTACCAAAACATGAAGAGCTTGAAGAGGAAGAAGACCCACGAGCTGAGCTTGTAAGACGTTTACAAGAATACGAACAATTTAAAAAAGCCGCAGAAAATCTTGATGAAATCCCTCGCGAAGGCCGCGATATCTTTGTTGCCGAAGCACTGGTGCCAGAATTCAGTGAGCGTGAGGTACTGTTACCTGACGTTGACATGAAAGACTTGTTAGTTGCGCTAAGCGACGTTATGGCCCGAGCTAAAACATTTGAACACCATCATATTACCGCAGAAGCCTTATCGACCCGTGAACGGATGAGCTTAATCTTAGATAAACTCTCAGAGGCTCAATCACAGCTGCCTTTTAGCACTCTTTTTACGGTAGAAGAGGGCAGAAGTGGTGTTGTAGTAAGCTTTATCGCCATGTTAGAGCTGGTGAAAGAAAACCTGATCAGCTGCTTTCAGGTAGATGCCAATAGCCAGATTTATGTTGGTTTGGTGGAAGAAAGCGAATAGCTAGAAGTTAATGGTTTTAAGCAGTAAGTTTTAAGTTAGCTGTCAGAGTAGACTGAAAAATATAAGGAAAGCAGATGCAAAGTAAACATTTTACAATCAAAACCATGACCAAGAAGGAAGTCGAACTCATGATTGATTGGGCTGCAGCAGAAGGCTGGAATCCGGGCCTTAATGATGCAGAGTGTTATTTTGCTGCTGATCCTGAAGGATTTCTTGTCGGTTTTCTAGATGATGAACCTATTGCTACAATTTCTGCCATTAATTATCACGATGCATTTGGCTTTATCGGCTTTTACATTGTTAAACCTGATTACCGAGGCAAAGGCTACGGAATGCAAATTTGGAATGCCGCGTTAAAGCGCCTTGAAGGGTTGAATATTGGCCTTGATGGTGTGGTGGAGCAGCAAGAGAACTACAAAAAATCTGGTTTTAATCTGGCTTATCGCAATATCCGTTTTGCAGGAATAGGCGGTGGTAATTTACCGCAAAATGCTGACATTGTTGATCTTAATACTGTGCCATTCGAAATTATTGACGCATACGAACAGGCTTTTTTCCCGGTAAATAGAGCAAACTTTACCAAAGCATGGTTAAGCCAACCCCAATGCGACGCTTTGGGCGTAATGAACAATGGAGAACTGGCAGGATACGGCGTAATTCGCAAGTGCCAGAACGGCTTTAAAGTTGGCCCCTTATTTGCCGACTCACCAGAATTAGCTGAATCTTTGTTCCTTGCTTTAAAATCTAAAGCGAGTGCATCCGACGCTATTTTCCTTGATACACCAGAAATCAATCAAGCTGCTGTTGCTTTGGTACAGAAATACAACATGCAGGTGTCATTTGAAACCGCCAGAATGTACACCGGTGAATGTCCGAACTTGCCATTAAACCGTATTTTTGGCGTCACTTCTTTTGAAATCGGCTGAGTTTATTGGGTTGAGTGATTAAACGGTTGTGCGTAAAACTCAAAATTTATCACGTTAAGAATTAGATGCTTTTATCAACGAGTATTCATAATATTGCTAGCACCTAGCACCTAGCACCTAGCACCTAGCACCTAGCACCTAGCACCTAGCACCTAGCACCTTCTGTCTTTTTCCTTTCCACTTTCCCCTTACTACTTTCACCTTTCTCCTTTGCCTGGGTGTGCATATACGCACAGAAGCTGTTCGTTTTACGCTATTTTCATTATATAAATCCTAAGCTAAGCTGTATCTAGTTTCACGATTCTCATGGGAAATGAGTATGTTAAAGAATTCAAAGTCAAGTTATGGCTGGGTGGCCATCTTAGTGCACTGGTTAATGGCACTTGGGGTGTTTGGTTTGTTTGGCTTAGGCGTATATATGGTTGAGCTAACCTATTACGACGCTTGGTACAAAGGCTCTTTGGACTTGCATAAAAGCGTTGGTATTACCTTAGCAGCATTATTGCTGTTTCGATTTGGTTGGCGTTTGTTAGGTACTCAGCCTGAGCCTGTTGCAGGTAGCTCAAAAGCAATGAATCTAGTTGCTCACTCAGTTCATAAACTAATTTATTTAGCTTTAATCGTCATTGTGACATCTGGCTATTTAATTTCTACGGCTGATGGCCGTGCAATTGAAGTATTTAATTTATTTGCTGTGCCGGCATTACCAGAGTCTGTCGCGAACCAAGAAGATATTGCAGGTAAAATTCACTTTTATGCCGCGTATGGGCTAATAGCTGTGGTTGTTTTACATGCTTTAGGGGCACTAAAACATCATTTTATCGATAAAGATAAAACCTTAATTAGAATGATCAAACCATTGAAGGATGATTTACATGAAAAAATTACTATTAGGCACAGCACTAAGTGCTGCACTTTTCTCAACAGCTAACGCAAATGCAGCTGACTACGTTATTGATACAGATGGTGCGCACGCATTTGTCACTTTTAAAATTAAGCACTTAGGTTACAGCTGGTTACATGGTCGTTTTAATACTTTCTCAGGTGATTTTAGCTATGACGATAAAGCGCCTAATGCATCTAAAATCAATGTAACGATTGATACTAAAAGCATCGACTCAAACCATGCTGAGCGTGACAAGCACTTACGCGGTAAAGACTTCTTAAATGTTGATAAATACCCAACTGCAACATTTAAAAGTACCTCAATCAAGTTCGATGAAGACGGTGATGAAGCAGATGTAACAGGTGAATTTACCTTAAATGGTGTGACTAAAACCATTACTTTTGAAATTGATAAAATTGGTGAAGGTAAAGATCCATGGGGTGGATACCGTGTTGGTTTTGAAGGTGAAACAAGCCTTAAACTAGCTGACTATGGTATCGACTACAATCTAGGCCCTGCTTCTACGCATGTTGATATCGGTTTATTCATTGAAGGTGTGCGCAAGTAAGCACCATTAATACGACTGCCAATTCGCATAACTATGTGGATTAGGAAATTAAAAGTGCCGCTCAATGAGCGGCACTTTCGTTTCTATCTTTTAACCTTTTTTCTAAAATGGGCTGTAAATTATCAGGTAGCCAGCGAACTAAAACATCATGAAAAGCGTTTGTGTGAGCTATTTTTTCAAGGGTTTCATCTAGTAGTTTTACCGTTTCTTTGCCTTGTTTGTTATTTGTACAACCTATATAACCAACGCTTAATGCCGGTGCTTCGGTGAGTGTCAGTTGGGTCAATTCATCTTTAAAGCCCATTGAGTGCGCCAAATAGTAATGTTCGCTAGGGTAGCCAAGTAATATATCAATGCGCTTCTTATGCAGCATATAAGTTAAGCTTGCGAGTGTATCTCTGCCGGGGCGTGAGATAATATTAGCGTCATGGCTTTCGTTAATCACGCTATCTATATCGGCGCCAAACGAGCGGCTCATTGATACCCCTAATGCCAAGTGTTTTTCGTTTAATAACGACTTTAAAGACACGGGTTTTGTCACGTCTAACTTAAGTTTTGTGGCTAACTCTTTACGTATGGCAATGGAGGGTGATAAACCCACTGTTGAAGTGTGCTCTGTAAACTGAATATGCTGCTTACGGTGCTCGCTTTGATATAACGACAGCATACAGTAATTGTTGTGTGGGTTTGATAGTTCATGCACGGCGCGACTGGCTGACAATAGGGTGCGTTTAAATGAAACCTCTGGCAGAAATTGCTCTAGTAATTTGATCACACTTTCGTCACGACCTGTGCCTTCATATTTGTCATTCATGATGTAGTAGGGAGCAAAATCAACCATGATCCATTCGATTGACTTCGGTTGCTTAGTTGCAGCAACGGGGAGGCAGAAAAGTAATAGTAAAATAGAGCACGTAAAACGCATTTTTACTACCTATTTGTGGGCTTAAAATATAAGTGTAGCAGGAATTTAGCTATATGCAGGCTGGTGATGAAAAACTAAAACGCCAGCGTATTGGCTGGCGTTTATCGGTAGGGTTTAGTTGGCTTTTAGCCACTTCACAAATTGGCGTGCATCACTTGCCTTTTGGAAGATGGCGTTTTTTAAACCTTGCGTGTCACTAAAAATTACACGCTGTTTATTTACCGAGATTGATTGCACTGGGTGTGCGATCTGGATCAAAGATCCGTTGTATTTATATGACATAATAAAACTCACTCTTTCTTTTGTCTGTGTCTGTAGAGCTTTAATAGGCATTTAAAAAATACAGACCGACATTTGTTGTCTTGCTAACAGTGTTGACTAAGTTTGTGACAGTTTGGTGATGATTTGAAAATTCATCAAAATGTCATTTAGCAAACGAGTTGCAAGTATTTATACGAATATGCGGGAATTACTGGATCAAGGTAAGGGGTTAACCGCGTGGTTTCTAAAAACCAGACAAGTAGATTACTGTAAGAATTAACTAAGCGCAAGGTTTATTTTTTAAACATCAAAAATAATTTCTGGATGTTTAATAGAAACGGGCGTATTGTGATTAGGCACAAAATAACAATAAGAAGTATGCATATGAATTACCTTTTGGTGTCAGATATATTTGGTAAAACAGCGCATTTATCGCTGCTTGCCCAGCAGCTTCGCGGTAAGGTGAGTCTTTGCGACCCTTACCAAGGAGAAATTCAGCTCCCTATAAATGAGCAGTTTCAATACCAGCATTTCTTAACACAATGCGGCCATGATAGTTATTTTGAAAAAGTACATTTAAAAATGGCTGCTATTCGTCAGCCAACCACGATTATTGCATTTAGTGCAGGCGCGGCTGCCGTTTGGCGAGCTCAAGCAGAGTTAAAAAATTCATTCATTAAAAAAATTATTGCCTTTTATCCATCCCAAGTCAGATATCATCTTGAGCTTGAGGCTAACGTCCCTTGTCGATTTATTTTTCCTCACAGTGAAGAGCATTTTGATATTAAGCCTGTGGTTGCTTCATTAAAAAGCAAAGCAAAGGTGAGCTGTGAAATAGCCGACTTTGGTCATGGTTTTATGAATCCGTTATCTGAAAATTTTAATCAGTTTGGCTATCAGCAATTTACAGAACAACTGTTAAAAGAAAGTTGTCATCTAGAAGTTACCACCAACCATTAAAAACTAGTCTATAGTCATTACTAAACAATAATATAAGTAATAACTATGACGGACCAAGCAAATTACAGCCATTTCTTATCTAACCCGGTTGCTAAACCACCTTGTCGAATGATCAATGCGCAAATGTACGGATTTTTTGTTGCAGGGTGTGAGCAAAAAATGCAGCAGTATGTTGATGCAACTTTAAATTTATTAGCAACCGAATCAACCACGTTTAATGTGTTAGGGAGCACGTGTTTACTTACCTTCACTGATATCGAAAAAATTTCTTCGTTAACGCCACCGTTTTCAGAGCATGGCTGGATGCAAGAAACTGATATTATTATTTGGCTCCCAGTCGCAAAAATGCAAGGTGGTGACATTAGTCATTTATATTGGTATCCGGCATTTATTAGCGTCAATAATATTTATGCCTTAATTAATGGCCGAGAAGCCTGGGGCTACAATAAATACCTCTGTGAATACCAAATGCCAGCTGCTGTGAGTGATGCGGGCGCCTTTAGCATTTCTTTAGAATGTTTTGATGTGTTTAACCCAGACTCTAAATTAGCGATGCATGAGCTATTAACCATTGAGCAAACGCAGGCAAGTACCAAGGAAAACCTACTCGATAACTTATCGCAATTTTCTAAACACGTTACAGACTTGTTTGATGCGCAAATTAAAGGCATTGATTTATCACTTCTTAAACAATTATTAGACGGGTTTATTCATCCGCAGATGGATCAGATTTTGTTTAAACAATTTCCCGATGGTCAAGGAGATAAAGCCGTTTATCAAAGCGTGGTTCACTCACCATCGTTAATCAAAAAAATTCACCAATTAAAACTTTTACACAATGATTTTAGTTTGGATGTAAAAGCCCTTGCGAGCTTTCCTCTGAATGACATGTTTGGCATTGCACTTGGCAAACAAGCGGTTCATTTACCTTTTTACGTCAATATGGACTTTGACCAGCTTGGCGCAACACAATTGTTACCAGTATAGGGGGAAGCATGGAAAAAGAAAAAATCACCATTGTCGGTGGTGGTGTTGCAGCGATGACTGCAGCAGTGTATTTAACCGAGCAAGCTAATTGGCAAAGCCAGCGCGAAATTACCGTTTATCAACAGGGTTGGCGCCTTGGTGGTAAAGGGGCGAGTGGCCGAAACGCCCATTTTGGACAACGAATTGAAGAGCATGGTTTACATGTTTGGTTTGGCGCCTACGTGAATAGCTTTCGCACCTTAGAAGGGGTGTATAACGCACTCAACCGACCCGATAGTTGCTCATTGGCTACTTGGCAGCAGGCATTTAAACCACACAGTTTTATTGCTTTACAAGAGTTTATTGATAACGAATGGCAAACTTGGCCGATAGATTTTCCTACCATTGAAGGGAACCCCGCTGATGGCAGCCTAGATATAACAGTGTGGGACTTTGTCACCATGACATTAGCATGGCTAAAAAAATGGACCGAAGGCATTGTGCATGTTTGTCAGCAGCAAGATGCTAAAACCTCTTTAGTGACTAAAAAATCACGGGATCAATCGTTACTCAAACACATGTATCAAGAAATCAAAGCAGACATTGATACCCATTTAAATGGCGCAAAGAAATTCATCGATGATATTGAAGCAGGCGCAACTGAAATTGCCTCGAACCCACGAACATTGATAACTCATTTGCTGCAGTTCACCGAAAAGCAGGCCACCCATACAGATAAACAGGCCGATCGACTGGTGATTTGGTATATCGTCAGAAAGTTAAAACGTTGGTTTAAAGACCAAGTTATTGATTTACTCGATGACAGCCCAGAGCTGCGCAGACTTTATATTTGTGCCGATCTTGCGATTGCAATGCTCACCGGGTTGATTAAAGACAAAGTATATCGCGACGGTTTTGGTGTCATTAATTGCTACGACTTTCGTCAGTGGCTCGAAAAAAATGGTGCTAACAAAACTTACAGTGTCGATTCAGCGCCAGTGCGTGGCTTTTATGATTTGGTGTTCGCATACCCTAAAGGTGACTTTAATAAACCCAATGTTGAAGCAGGCGTTGCCGCCCTTGCCATGTTACGTATAGGTCTTTGCTATAAAGGCGGCGTGATGTGGAAAATGCAAGCTGGGATGGGCGATGTCATTTTTGGGCCAATTTATGAACTTTTAAAGCAGCGCGGCGTTAAGTTTAAGTTTTTTCATCAGTTAACTAACTTAGCTGCAGGGCAAACTGACCAAGGTGAACAGCTGGTAAGTGAAATTGAGCTTTGTCAACAGGTGAGTTTAGTTGGCCAAGATTATGACCCGCTCATTGATGTAAAACAGCTGCCATGCTGGCCAAGTGAGCCTCTGTATGAGCAAATCAGCTCTGAACAAGCGCACTTATTACAAGAATATCAAATCAATTTAGAGTCATTTTGGAGTAATTGGCCCGAGGTGTATCAAGAGCACTTTGGTACCCCATTGCCAACAGTGACGCTTCGCCATGGTATTGATTTTGACACACTTATTTTAGGTGTATCGGTTGCCTCACTTGAACACGTGGCCCCTGAACTTTTAGCTGTAGATTACGCGCTCTCTCAACAAGCTACAAAAGTACAAAGTGTAGCGACTCAGGCTTGCCAGGTATGGTTGAATAAAACCGACCAACAACTTGGCTTTACGCAAACCAATGCCGCTCATGAAGGACCTATTTTAAGTGGCTTTGTTGAGCCGTTTGATACCTGGGCGGCAATGGGCAACTTGCTCGATAAAGAAGATTGGCCAAGTGAAAATGCGCCCGTGAACATTGCCTATTTTTGCAGTGCATTTAGCTGCGAAAACTATCCACCTGCCAGTGCTCATCAATTCCCAGAGCAAATGAAAGCCGAAGTAAAATCAAATATGCATAATTTGTTTAGTGCAGATATGCGGCCACTTTGGCCTCAAGCCTATATTGATAACAAATTTGATTGGCGGGTTTTTTACAGTGATCCGCACAGCATTTTACCTGCTCTCGAGCAACAATACTGGCGCGTTAATGTTGATCCCAGTGAGCGCTACGTCTTATCTGTGGTTGATACAAGTAAATACCGCCTAGCTACTGATGGCAGTCAGTTTGTCAATTTGCGCATCACTGGCGATTGGATAAAAACCGGTGTTAATGCTGGCTGTGTTGAGGCTGCTGTAATGGCCGGTATGCAAACAGCGCGGGCAATATGTGGTTGGCCAAGCGAAATTAGCGGAGAGCATGCATTCGAAAAAAGTTAGGGTGAGCAAAGTTATAAATAAGTATGCGTATAAGTCATGAATTTTCATGATTTATATGCGACTTTAATCTATTGTTTGGTCTATACTTACCACTAAATTACAACAATTTAACAAGTTTCCCTCTTTTAAGGTCTAAAAGCCAATGAAGCGACCCTTTCTGAATGATCCTAAATTTATGATGATGTCGAGCACCTGCTTGGCAGCATGTGTAATGGCAAGCGCTTTTGCACAAGGAGCTGAGACTGAAAAAGACATGGAAGTTATTAGCGTTTATGCACAAAAGCGTCCGCAAGCAATTGAAGATGTGAGTGTAGCGGTAAGCCAAGTGGATGGCGAAATTTTAAAAGCTCAGCATTTTAAAGATTCAACTGAAATTGGCTTGTTTGCGCCAAATGTTAAAATCACCCAAAACGCCGCAGAAGGGACGCCTCCCGCTGTGAGCATCCGTGGGGTGGGATTACTTGATTACAATACGGCGAATACCTCACCTGTTGCTATGTATCTTGATGGCGTTGCGGTGGGGTCTGCTAATAATCAAATTGTTAACTTGTACGATATTGAACAGCTTGATATTTTACGCGGCCCGCAGGGTACCTTATTTGGTCGTAATTCTACCGGTGGTGCAATACTTATACGCTCAAATCGTCCTGAGTTTGATAGCTATGGCTCGTTGACATTAGGCGTTGCCAACAATAATGCCACCAGCGTTGATGGTATGTGGAACCAGCAACTATCAGGTTCCAGTGCATTACGAATTGCGGTTAACTATCAAGACTACGAATACTCAACAAAAAACACTTATGCAGACTCGCCAACAGCAGGCATGGAGCAAAAAAATGCCCGTGTGTCTTTTTTGTCTGAGTGGGATGAGGTTGATCTTTACCTGCAAGCGCATATTGAAGATTGGGATGGTATTGCCCAGCCAGTTGGTAGTATTGGTATTGTCGCAAACCCTTTAACGGGTGAGCTGTGTTCACCAGCAGATGCGGGCTCAAGACGCTGTTTTGATAACTTTGGTTTCAATGATGGCAGTGATGACTTCTTTGCGGTGAGCGTCAATAACGACTCACCTCATAAATCCGATGGCTACGGTTTTATTGCTGAACTGAATTGGCATTTAAACGAGCAAAGTACATTTACTTCACTGTCGAGCTTTAACGATTTAGAAAGGAGCCACGCTTTTAACTGCGATGGCTCCCCAGCTCGTTTGTGCGAAGGGGTATTAGGGTTAGATACCCAACTATTCAGCCAAGAATTCAGGTTATTAAACGAACTTGCTGATTACACACTCACCAGTGGTATTTATTTTGCCGATGAGACAATTGAGCAAGATAATTTAAATGATATTTTGCGTGATTTCCGGGGTGTTTTACCGACAAATTTAACCGCGACCTTTATCTACGATAACGAAATCAAGATGCAAAATTTGGCTGTATTCAGCCAAATTGAAGTGCCTGTCGCAGATAAATGGATGATTACAGCCGGTCTTAGATATGACTATGAGTCACTTGAGTATGACTCAATCGCCACCTTAAATGCGGTGGTTGATGTAAACGACTTAGATGGGGTACTGGTACCATTTTATCGTGTTACCGATGAGCAATCAGATAACGGTTTTACCGGGCAATTTGCCGTTAATTATCGCTATTCAGATACAAGCAATCTTTATTATCGTTTTGCTAATGGTAGTAAAAGTGGTGGCTACAATGGCGGCTTTTTGTCATCCGAAGAACAAGCAATCTTGGCAAACTATGGCAAAGAGCGCTTAAATGCCCAT
Organism: Pseudoalteromonas sp. MB47; assembly: GCF_011319765.1. Taxonomy (NCBI): domain Bacteria; kingdom Pseudomonadati; phylum Pseudomonadota; class Gammaproteobacteria; order Alteromonadales; family Pseudoalteromonadaceae; genus Pseudoalteromonas; species Pseudoalteromonas sp. MB47. The sequence goes on from NZ_VFBD01000025.1 coordinate 48,866, forward strand.
GAAATTGGCTTAAAGTCGTTCTGGCCTGGGAAGCAACTTAGAATGAATTGGGCGGCGTTTTATTATGATTATAACGACCAACAAGTGTTTATGAACCAAGCGTCAGAAACACCGCAAATGCCCCCAGTGCAATTACTTGAAAATGTGGCTGATTCAACTATTTACGGCCTTGAAACTGAAATTAATTACCAAGCAACTAAACAATTAGCCATGCTACTTTCAGTAGGCTATATCCCTCATGCTGAATTTGAAGAATACGTTGATCCACTTGGTAATAGTATTACCGATAACCAACTACCATTTACTTCTAAATGGAATGTATCAGCGGGGTTAAAATACGACACCAGCTTGGCGTCGTATCCGTTATCGGCCAACATTATTTACGATTATCAGTCTGAGTTTTATTTTGATCAGAACATGAACCCATATGCCCGCCAAGACGGTTTTAGCATTGTTAATGCGCATCTAAAATACGATGTTGAAAATTGGTCATTTACTTTATGGGGCAAAAATTTATTTGATACTGAATACAGTCAGTTAAAGTTCGATTTAAGCTCGTTCCTAGGCATGCTTGAAGACTTTAAAGGGGAAGGGCGTCGCTATGGCTTTGATGTTTCACTGCAATTCTAGTCGTTGCCATCTCCACACTGGTACAGGGGTTTTGTGAATGCGGTTTAAGCTGTATTTTAGTACTCTGCTGTTTTTGTTGTTATTAAGTGTTTCGGCTAATGCACAAGAGACGTTTGTCTACACCGATGCTGTGGCTGATCAAAATCTTCATGATGTCGGTGATGTGTTTACGGCGAACGATAATATGTTCCCGCAATCGGTGGCTGAAATTGATACTTGGCGAGCCAGCAAAAAGCCACAATCTCGAATAAGCTCGGTTGGTGGTAGTTATTGGTTAATTGTTGAAATTGAAAATCAAAGTGATATCGAAGATTTAGTGCTCTATCCGTATAACACCTTGGTTTCAAAAATAGAAAGCCGCATTTACGATATCACTGATCCAACAGCCCCCATACAGCACTTTGTAACGGGTGGTAAAGAGCCAAATCAGTTTGCATTCCACTATGGTAATCGTTTGTCTCTTGAGAAAGGCAAGCGCTATACGCTTATTACCTATTTTGAAAGTGACTACTTTTATACCCCTGCAAAGCTAGTATTAACGCCATACCAAGATTATTTTCAGAATATAACCGTTGAAAATATGGTCATGATGCTCTGCTTTGGGGTGGGTATTGCGCTTGGCTTATATAACTTATTAATTTATTTGGTTTCCCGTGATGTCACACATCTTTACTATGCATTATTTACTGCATCTTGGGTGTTTGCTTGGAGCCACTTTTTCCATATTTCGGATCAGCTATTTGGTTACTATAATCCTCACCTTCATTGGCTTGGCTTTGCGCTCACGCCATTAACCAATATTCTGTTTTACAACAACTTGCTTAAACTCAAAGAGACATTTCCGAAACTGGCGCAATTATCATTGATGGTGGGTGTGATCGCGACCTTGGGTATACCGTTTTGTATTTTATGGCCAAGCTTTGGTTTTTATTGGTCAACGTTAGTGACGGGCGTTGCTTTATGTTTAGGCTTATACATAGGTATTCGCTGTATGCTTATTGGCTTTAAGCCAGCGCGATATTTTGTGCTTGCTTACATAGCCATGATGCTACCGAATATGGTAGGTAATTTAACGAATTTAGGCTTGCTGCCAGCAACCTCCATTAATTTATATTTATTGGGTTTGATAGGCACCGCTATGGACGCTATGTTGCTGGCATTTGCTGTGGCCGATAAGTTTAGGCTGCTTCATGATGACAACGTAGAGCTCAACAAAAATCTAGAAGAAAAAGTCCATTTAAGAACGTTGGAGCTTGAAGAACTCGCCTCAGAGCTTCGCGATGCAAATGAGGCTAAAAGCCGTTTCTTAGCGAATATCAGTCATGAAATTCGCACCCCAATGACGTCAATCATTGGTTATGCAGATGGTATTATGCTCGGGGATATTAAGCCCCATGAGCGCAACCATGGAATTGGGGTTATTTTGCAAAATAGTCGTCATGTTCTTGGATTAATTAACGATATCCTCGATATGTCGAAGATTGAAGCTAACAAGCTCGAAATTGATTTAGTCGAAACAGACTTGTTTGCCACGATTGCCAATATAGAGTCGCTCATTGGCAAGCAAATTCGCGATAAGGGCTTAAAGTTCAGTGTCGATTATCAGTTCCCATTACCAGACTACTTGATTACCGATCCGAGTCGATTAAGGCAAATCTTATTAAACTTAACAACCAATGCCCTTAAGTTCACGCAAGTGGGGCGTATAACCTTAACTGTGAGCTGTCACAACGATAAGTTGTCAATTAGTGTAAAAGATACTGGCATTGGTATGACTGAAAAAGAGCAGCAGTTGTTATTTAGTGCTTTTTATCAAGCTGATTCGAGTATTTCTCGGCAATATGGTGGTACTGGGCTTGGTCTTAATATTTCAAAGAGCCTTGCGCAGAAATTGGATGGGGATATCAGCGTTAAAAGTAATGTCGGCTCTGGCAGTGAGTTTATTTTCACTATGTCGGTGTACACCACAGACAACACTCGTTGGCTCAATGATATGAGCGAAGTGAAACTTGTTGAAACCTCACCGTTTAGTAAGCTTGATGCACCAGAGAATTTAAAGGGCAGGGTATTACTTGCCGAAGACCACCCAGACAACCGACGTTTAATTGCGCGAATACTAGAGCGTATGGGGCTGACAGTGACCACTGTTGAAAATGGTAAAGACGCAGTACAAGCAACCCTCGAAGACAGCTTTGACCTTATTTTGCTCGATATTCAAATGCCGATTATGGACGGCCAAGAAGCTTTAAAAATGATGCAAGCAACCGGAGTAAGCGTGCCTATCATTGCGCTAACAGCGAATACTATGAAGCATGAAGTGACGCGCTATATGAAGCAGGGCTTTAATGATTTGATTGCTAAACCAATCGATAGAAATGCCTTTAGTCATAAAATTGCCAGTTATTTAGAATGCGATGAGTTAGCAGATATAAAGTTGCCTGAAAAAGAGTTTCAGGCATTAAAAAATGATTATATAAAAGGGTTAGAGACACAGTACAAAGAAATGCTAGAACAATATAAAAAAATGGATTTAGAAGGGTTCAGCAAAAATGTGCATATGCTCAAAGGTGCAGCTAATATGTTTGAGTGTGAAATGCTGTATGTAAAAGCAGTGGCTGTCGATACGGCCTTAAAAGAGGATACTGTAACCTTGGATACCCAGTTAATTGGCTCATTATTTAATGCGATGGAAAATGAATTTACCAAGGTAACCCATTGATTGTTTGAATAGCGGCTATTTATTTGTAAGCACAGACAAATTAGCTATTTCTTGATATTAATATTGTTAAAACTCTTTGCTGAGAAGGCATGATGCAGTATCAACATATTTCAGTCCCCTCGAGCGGCGCGCAAATTACGATTGATAGTAAGGGCCAATGGCATATTCCTGATAACCCGGTTATTGCTTACATTGAAGGCGATGGTGTGGGTCAAGATATTAGCCCGGTGATGCGAGATATTGTCGATGCTGCGGTGAGTCATGCTTATCAAGGTGATAAACAAATACATTGGATGGAAGTGTTCAATGGCGAAAAAGCGGCAGCATTATACGACGGCGACTGGTTCCCGCAAGAAACCCTACATGCCGTTAGACAGTATAAAATTGCCATAAAAGGGCCGCTAACAACCCCCCTTGGCGGTGGTTTTCGCTCTTTAAATGTGGCTCTTCGTCATGAGATGGATTTATTCGTTAACATGCGGCCTATTCGCAGTTATCCGCATTTACCTTCGCCCTTAAAAGAGCCTGAAAAAACCCAAATCACAGTAATACGTGACAGCTCAGAAGACGTTTACTCGGGCATTGAGTGGCAGGCTGGCAGTATTGACAACGAACGTATGCTTGATTTTCTGTGCCAAGAAATGGGGGTCACCCGACTTCGTTTTGATAACCAATGTGGCATTGGCATTAAAAATAGCTCGAAAGAGGCGGCAGAGCGATTAATGCGTTACGCCCTAAACTTTGCAATCAAAGAGCACAGTGAATCACTGACTGTGGTACACAAAGGCAATGTACTTAAATTTACCGATGGCGCCTTTAAACGCTGGGCATTTGCCCTTGCAGAGCAAGAGTTTAACGCTTTAGCGCATGAAAATGGTCGTTGGTTAGTGATCAAACGAGACAATCAAGATGATTTAATCATCAAAGAAGTCATTGCCGATAACATGCTACAACAAGCGCTGCTCACCCCTGAGCAATTTGATGTGGTGGTAACAACCAATCAAAACGGCGATTACTTAGCTGATATGCTAACCGCACAAGTTGGTGGGGTAGGTATTATGCCTGCGGCAAACTTAAATAATGAAGTGGCCTTTTTTGAACCGACTCATGGTACATTTAATCGCATCGCCGGGGAAGACAGTGCAAATCCAACAAGCAGTATTTTAAGTGCGGTCATGATGCTACGCTTTATGGGTTGGCACGAAGCGGCGAATAAAATAGAAAAAGCCCTAGAAGAGACGCTTAACGCAAATGAAATGACGTTTGATTTGGCTAACTTAGTAGCCGATGCGACGATGCTTAGTTGCAGTGATTTTGCAACAAGCATCATCGCGCGAATAAGTAACTCAAATAATGAACCATATTAAGCGGCATTGGCGCTTTTAACTGCGTAGACACATGGTTTACCTGTTAACTGTGCTGCACGTTGATAAATGTGCTCTGCACCTGGCTCATTGCTTGTCATGCCTGTTAATGTATCCATTAACGCAACCACTAAAATAGCTGGTACTTGGCAGCAGTATTCATCGAGCACCGCAGTTGTTGTTTGTGCATCAACATGGCAATGCGGGTGAGTACGTACTGTGCTATATGCTTTTAACAGTGTGTCTGCTTGTAAAACATCATCATCTTGATGTTTGGTTTTACGACATTGGCAACCAAACTCATCAACCATGGTTGCCAGTGTTTGGTAAATTTCTTCGCAAGCTAAATCGCTTTTTTTACAAAGCTGCTGCTCGATGAATGAGTGTAATTGACCATTGATGTAAAGGCTGTCCTGTTGAGTGAATTGCGCTGAAGTTTCCATAATCATTTTCTCTTTGTTTATGTGCTTAACTTCACTCTAGCCCTTCACTCATTATTAATGAAATTGTTGTTTTCAATAACTGATATTGATTTTATCAATATTATGCTTGTTTTTAGCGATCAGCCACAGTACTGGCAAAGGCGAGTAGCTCTCTACGCAGCCACTGATGCGGGTTTGCGTGATGTAGCAAAGGGCTCCATAACATTTTTACTTCAATAGGAACTATTTGAAATGGCACTGGACTTATTACCAAATCAGTGTGTTTTGCAAGTAACATGGCTTGGCGGCGGGGCAATGTGGCAATAAGTTGAGGTGATTGGCAAAGTAGGCTCGCCACCATGTAATGGCGGGTGAATACGCGAATATTGCGGGTTTGTTCTAATTGCCATAATGCCTCATCGACCCAGCCAAGTTTTTGGCTGCCTGATTTATTTGTTACTGCGGCTTCTACGCCCCAACCAGCCCGATTTACCCAAATGTGTTCTTGTGCAAGGTAGCCTTCAAGGTTTTGTTGTTGTAAGTAAGGGTTGTCTGGGTGTGTTAAGCAGCAGTAATTGTCTCGCCACACACTGGCTTGGTGGAATGAGCGGGGCAGGCCGTTAAAGCGATTAATGGCAAGGTCGATGGTGCCTTTTTCCATATCTTGAAGGTTAACATCGCTTGGGCTCAAAATATCAAAGTTAAGCCCCGGATTTTTTGCAAGCTGCTGAGTGATAAACGGCGCAATAAGGGTTGATTCAAGGTAGTCGTTTGCCATGATCCGAAACGTTATATTCGCGGTACTCGGGTCGAATACTTCACTTGGCTGAGTAATTTCTTCGGCCATTTTTAACAGTGATTCTATCTCTGGTTTAAGGCTGAGCGCTTTTGCTGTTGGCGTCATTGTGCCAGCGGCTCTCACTAACAATGGATCATCAAATAAATCACGCAAACGTTTAAGGGCATTACTCATTGCAGGTTGAGTCAAAGCTAGCTTATTGGCGGCTTTAGACACACTTTGTTCGTCAATGAGAACATTTAAATACACTAATAGGTTGAGGTCGACGTGCCTAATATTCATTTGATCAATCTTATTTATTATCTTTATTAATTACCTAAATTAAAGCGCGCTTGCTATTGTGTGTAAACAAGGCGACTAAAATAATCAGCATAAGCGATAAAAATAATGCCACAGCAGAGTTCACATTTGGCTGTTAAATCACACAGCGAACAGTTAAATCAGGTCGTAGCGACTAAGCTTGCCCGTGCGGTGTATGCTGGCTTTGAGGCTATGTTTGCAGAGTTTTTAAATATAACTCTCGGCGCTCAAAGTCGTTTTGAACAGCGCCAGTGGCATCAAGTTCAAGGAGCTATGAAATCGCGACTGCAGGTTTACGAAGGGCAAGTAAAAAAGGTAAGCCAAGCGGTAAAAATTATTGCTTATAGCGAAGTAGACGACCCAGCGCTTTGGTTACTAGCCAAACAAATATACGCAGAAATGGTGCAAAATCACGAAAACCAGCCCATTGCTCATACCTTTTTTAATTCAACCTTCGGTGCAATTTGGGACTCACGAAAAATCCGCAATGTGCACTTGTTTGTGCTAAAAGCGCGCTATCAACTGGGGCCAAGGCCCTTTGATTCACTGGTTAGCCGCATTTCTCTGCAAAATGGCTTTGAAAGTGCGATTAGTAGCTTGATAAAGCGCCATGTGTTTCGCTCACAATACGCTAACTTTGCTGATGATGTAGCCATGTTACAGCGCACCTTGATTGCTGGAGCGAAACAACAATGCCCACAAGTTTATGAGCTGCTTGCTCTCAACGATGGCTATATTGAATACGCCAATTCATTGTTTTTCAGAAATAAAGCGTGCTACATCATAGGCCGCTGTATTGCTAAAAATGGCGATAACATGCCATTTGCTATTGCGCTATTAAACAGTGAAAAAGGGTTGCACATTGATGCTGTGATGATGGGAGCTGATCAACTCAGCTTGTTGTTTGGCTTTGCGCGTACTTATTTTATGGTCGACACTGACCAACCCGCCCGATATGTTGATTACCTCAGTGTTTTAATGCCTCATAAGCAACGTTTTGAGCTGTTTAATGCCATAGGCTTTATCAAACACGCGAAAACCGAGTTTTATCGTTACAAAGTTGATACCACCCGTAATAGCCCCGTTGACGATAAATACACACTTGCGCCGGGGACGCCGGGCATGGTGATGCTGGTATTTACCACCCCAGGCTCAGATTATGTCTACAAGGTAATAAAGGATAAATTTAGTGCGCCAAAAACGGCCACCAAACAACAAGTAATGGCCAAGTACGACTTTGTGAAACAAGCCGACCGAGTAGGCCGGCTAGTCGATACCCACGAATTTCGTTATTTAGCGTTTGATTTAAGCCGATTTAGTGATGAGCTTATACAAATAATGCAACAGCAAATTGGTGACAGCCTTGTGATTTCAGGTAATGCACTTATTTTGCGTCATGTGTATGTAGAGCGCAAAATGACGCCGCTTAATTTGTATATCAACGACTGTGATGAGCGAAAACTGCAGCAAGTAATGGTTGATTACGGTAAAGCAATAAAAGAGCTTGCGGGAGCTAATATTTTCCCCGGTGATATGCTGATGAAAAACTTTGGTGTAACTCGTTGGGGAAGAGTGGTGTTCTACGACTACGATGAAATTTGCCCGATGACAGAGTGCCAATTTCGAGAGCTGCCAAAAACCGAGGATTCATTAGATGAACTCAGTAGCGAAAGCTACTTTGATATCGCTGAAAATGACGTATTTCCGAGCCAGTTTAAAGTATTTTTTAGCGCCAATAAGCGGGCGTTTGATCACTTTAATGTTGCGCATCAAGATATTTTCACCGCCACAATGTGGCAGCAATTACAAACAGCTATAAACGATGGACAATTGCTTGATGTTTATCCTTATAAGCAGTCTTGGCGCTTTTCTTCGATGAGAGCTCAAATGAAAAAATCTCAATCTATAACTGTTTAATAGGAACATAGTGTTAGCGTATGCTGTTTAAAAAGCTAAGGAACGCACTATGAAAAACACACTGTTAATATCGAGTTTATTTATTTCGTCTATGGTAAGCGCCAATCCGTTATTAGGTAGCTGGCAATTTGTTGAAGGCAAATATGCAACCAATGACGGCTATGTGACGGCAAAAGCGCCAGAAATAACCTCAGTTAAACTGATTACACCCAGTCATTTTAGCTATATCACCCAAAAGCAAGGCAACTTTCATTATGCTGGTGGCGGCAAATATGTTTTGCAAGACCAGCAATTTATCGAAACTTTCTCCTATGGTAATGTACCTTCACTACTTGGTAAGACCATGGCATTTGATTACAAAATAGAAGGTGACTTGTGGCACCACACCTTGTATGAAAATGGCAAATTAGTCGAAGCTGAGATCTGGCAACGAATTAAATAGAAGGTGATATGCGTTATATTAAGCACGAAGACTCACAGTTACATTTTGCGCAAACAGATAAACCAGTTCTAAAAGATAACGAAGTTCTTATTGCTGTTGCAGCAATCGGCGTTAATCGCGCAGATTGCTTACAGCGACAAGGTAAATACCCAGCCCCAAAAGGTGACAGTGACATTTTAGGGTTAGAATGCGCCGGTACCATTGTTGAGCAAGGTAATGCAGTATCCGGTGACTGGCTGAATAAACGTGTTTTTACCTTATGCGCGGGCGGTGCTTACAGCGAGTATGTTGCCGTTGATGCCGCGCAAGTAATGCCGTTACCTGATGAAATGGCAATGGCAGAGGGCGCTGCTATCAGTGAAGTATACTTAACGGCTTTCTCTGCCTTATTTCAATTTGGTCAGCTCAAAGCGGGGCAAACGGCACTGATCCATGCGGGAGCTAGTGGTGTCGGAGGGGCGGCAATTCAAATGGCAAAACGCGCGGGTGCACAAGTAGTGATAACTGCAGGTAGCGATGAAAAGTGCGAACATGCCAAACAGCTTGGCGCAGACCACACCATTAATTATAAAACCACTGATTTTGTAGAGTACTTCAAAGCCAATAATTTACAGGCCAATACCATTGTTGATCCTGTCTCAGGACGCTATTTAAATAAAAATGCTGCAGTTGCAGCAATGGATTGCCAAATTGTGATGTTAGCCTTTTTAGATGCGCGCTTTGCTGAGGTTGACTTTGCAAGGCTGCTTAGCAAACGAATTTCCTTTCATGCATCAACTTTGCGTAACCGTTCAATTGAATTTAAACGTGATTTAAAAGAGCAGTTTATTTCGCGCTTTTATGATGACTTGGCCAACGGGCTGTTCGATTGCAATATCTATAAAACCTTAAATTGGCAAGAAGCAAATGAGGCTCACCGTATTTTAGGTAACAACGAAAACTCGGGAAAAGTGGTGATGTTAGTTGAATAACATCAATTTGCCCATATTATTGGTTTTATTAGTAGTTAAAAGTAAAGGTTAATATGAACCCTATTATTGCAATGCTCAAAGAGCACAATGTAAGTGACGAAAAAGTGCGTGAGCTGTTTCAAGCGTTTATGGAAAACCCAATGATGGCAATGGGTCTGGTTCAACAGTTGGGTATCCCACCAGAAAAGCTTCAACAGTTGATGGCATTAGTGATGACACAGCCACACCTTATTAAAGAAGCAGCTGAATCAGTAGGTATCAGTGATGATGAAGTTGAGCAGGCCAAAGCGCAGTTCAAAAATCAGCAGTCATAAAATTAAATGATACGAATATAAAAAAGGTTAGCTCTTCGGCTAACCTTTTTTGTTAATTACTGATACGAAAACACGTCGTCTAGTTTTTTATCAAACAGTTGAGCAATCTTAAAAGCCACCTCGAGCGACGGTGAGTATTTACCTTTTTCAATCGCTACTATGGTTTGCCTTGAAACTCCAACAGCCTCTGCCAATGCTTGCTGAGTCATTTCATTGTGATGAAATCGAAGTTCCCGAATGGTATTACTGAGCTGTTTTGTCATCTAGCTGTCTCTTCGATATAAATACGCTTTGCTGGCAATAGTAATAATTTCACTGACTAAAAAACCAATAATAAGAAAGTGCATAATATTATATAGATCTGAGACCTCAGGTAACAGCATGCGTCCAGATACGCGCTCAATTTGCGTCGCTAAAAATACACATATTAAGATAGTTGCAGAGCAAAACCAGTGACCAAGCTTGGTGCTTTTTAGGTCAATGAGCTTATCACGCTCATCATCCCCTAAGTCTGCTTCTTTGTGTTTAATACCAGCAAGTACAGATTGCATAATTATCTCTAGGATCACCGCAACTACGACAACCCTATACAAATAAGACACCATGGTCTCTTGGCTTAGAGCACCCGCGGCTTGTAGTGAATTAATACCTAACAGGTAATAGCTTAACAGGCCTAGGGTTACCACCAAGGTGCCCCAAATTGTCATTTCTTTGTAGCTCATTTTCTTCCACCCTATGTAAAAAATATTTGACTTGGTGTTAAGTAAACTACTCATTGCTTGCTGTGTCAAATATTTTTAACATCATGTATGGTATTTTTATCATTGACGCATTTCGTTACATTTAGTTAAGAACTAATTTGAACCGCTCAGACTCCTAATGACACAAACAATAAATAAGGAACGAATATGAACTGGCTTTTAAAGGTATGGAAAAATAACCGCTCATTGATTTTATTTATCTGCTTGATGAGTGTGTTTAGAAGTGCAGTGGCTGATTGGTATGAAGTGCCAACAGGTTCTATGAATCCGACCATCGTTGAAGGGGACCGTATTTTAACGGATAAAATGGCTTATGATCTGCGTGTACCATTTAGTCATATTTCGCTAATGCGTACTGATGAGCCAAAAGCCGGCGATATTATTGTATTTGATTCTAAGGCTGCAAATAACCGTTTGATAAAGCGTGTTATTGGCGTGCCGGGCGATACAGTGACTTTAGTCGATAATAAATTGATCATTAACGGTAAAGCACTTGATTATTTATTGGCTGATGACAAGCAACAGCAGCAAACACTGATTGAAAACCTTGCCGGTGTTCAGCATGCTATTCAGGTATCAAAAACGCCTTCGGTGATGCAGCATTTTGCACCTGTCGTTATTCCAAATGATATGTATCTAGCGATGGGCGATAACCGAGACCACAGTGCAGACTCGCGAGTGATTGGGCTAGTGCCTCGCAGTGAGTTATTAGGCAAAGCTAAAAGAGTCATAGTGTCACTTGATTATGATGATTATTACTTACCTCGAAAAGAGCGACTCTTGCATGATTTGTACATAGCACCCTAGATAAAAATCGTACAAAATTGGCAATTTATAATTTTATGTTTCAATATTAACGACATAAAAATAATAAGCCAAAAGGTAAAGTATGATAAATGATAAGTTTGCGAGATTAATTCGATCTTTTTTGTTACTCGTCTTTTCGATCAGTCTGGTTGCATGTGGTTCGAGCTCAAAAAACGAATCTACAAAAGTTGATGACACTAACAGCTCAACACCGGATACAGGTGTTGAGCTTGTCGATAACAGTGGTAGTGCTGACTATAAAATTATTATTTATGGCAATAGCCATAGTGCTAGATTAGGGGATTTGCTTGAACAGCTTATTTCCAGTGAGTTAACCAACTCTCAAGTTTCAACGCTTACCGTCAGTGGTCGTTTTTTAGATGAAATAGTGAACACATCGGGCAATGTTGAAAAGCTACAGCAAGCCAATTGGAGCCATGCTATTTTTCAAGGTCAAAAGTATTCTCAGTCTGGCTCTGTTAATTATTCTACAAGTGAGGCTGAGCGATTAATTGCCAGTGCAAAAGAGCTGGAAATTACACCTATTTTGTTTCCTGAGCATCCGCAAAGAGGTGATAGCAAAGAAGGGGAGCTTGTTTATCAATTGCATTTGTCGATTAGCGAAAAAGAGGCAAGCTGTGTTGCACCAATCGGCTTAGTTTGGGACAAAGCAATCGCCGCATTACCTGAGCTTAATTTTTACAGCGCAGATGGTAATCATGCATCAAACGCAGGGCACTTACTGACCGCGATGACTTTTTATGAAGTTATAACAGGTGAGCTTGCAGATACCCTAGCTTACAATGCTGCTTTTGCGATTACCGAACAGCAACACCAGCAGTTTGGGCAAATAATTACACAAGTGCTTGCTGAATATCCTGCATGCCCCAGCTCTTAAGCTAACAACATTAATCTAAAGCATTCATTAAATACAAAAAAACCGTTGTGTCTGAAACACAACGGTTCTTTATATTAACTAGCAATTGTGTAATTACATTACACGCATGCCAGGCTCTGAGCCTTCATCAGGGTTAAGAATATAAATTTCTTTTCCGCCAGGGCCTGCTGCTAATACCATGCCTTCAGACATACCAAAACGCATCTTACGAGGCTTAAGGTTTGCTACCATTACCGTTAGCTTGCCTTCGATGTCTTCTGGTGCATACGCCGATTTAATACCTGCGAATACTTGGCGCGTTTCGCCACCTAAATCTAAAGTTAGTTTTAATAACTTATCTGCGCCTTCAACGTGTTCTGCTTTAGCAATTTTTGCTACGCGTAAATCAACTTTCGCAAAATCATCAAATTCGATTTCTGGGCTGATAGGTTCTTTTGCGAGTGGGCTGTTTGGATCAATCTTGTCTTTTTCAGCAACTAGACTTTCTTTTGACTCTTCAATCATTTTGTTTACTTTATCCATTTCAACACGTTGCATTAACGGTTTGAACTTATTAATTGCGTGACCAACCAGCGCTGTTTGCGCGCCTTGCCATGTTAAACCGTCGTTTAAGAAGGCTTCAACGTTTGCAGCCATACCAGGTAGAACAGGTTTTAAGTAGGTGATAAGTACACGGAACATATTTAAACCAAGTGAGCATACATCGTGTGCTTCTTGTTGTTTTGTTTCGTCTTTAATTAACACCCATGGCGCTTTAGCGTCGATGAATTGGTTTGCTTTATCAGCAAGGGCCATGATTTCACGAATTGCACGGCTGTAATCACGGTTTTCGTAGTGATTTGCAATGCTTGCAGAAGCCGCTTGGAACTCACCTAATAGCGCTTCGTCCATTACGGTGTCGCTAAGCTTGCCGTCAAACTTCTTGGTGATGAAGCTTGCACAACGACTTGCAATATTAACCACTTTACCTACTAAGTCTGAGTTTACACGTAGTGCAAAGTCTTCAAGGTTTAAATCAAGGTCAGTAATGCCGTTGTTTAGTTTTGCTGCGTAGTAATAACGAAGATACTCAGGATCTAGGTTATCAAGGTAAGTGCGCGCCTTAACAAAAGTGCCTTTTGATTTAGACATCTTCGCGCCATTCACAGTTACAAAACCATGGGCAAATACATTTGTTGGCTTTCTGAATTTTGCGCCATCTAACATTGCAGGCCAGAATAAGCTGTGGAAATAGATGATATCTTTACCAATGAAGTGGTAAAGCTCTGCATCTGAGTCTTCGCTCCAGAATGCATCAAAATCAATCCCTTTTTTATCACACAGGTTTTTAAAGCTTGCCATGTAGCCGATTGGTGCATCGAGCCACACGTAGAAATATTTACCCGGTGCACCAGGGATTTCAAAACCAAAGTAAGGTGCGTCACGGCTGATATCCCACTGCTGTAGGCCATCTGCAAACCATTCATCAAGCTTGTTCGCCATTTCTTGTTGAATCGTGCCTGAGTGTAACCACTCTTTAAGCATGTCTTCAAAAGCAGGTAGGTCGAAGAAGTAATGCTCAGAATCTTTTAAAATTGGCTCAGCACCCGACATTACAGAGCGTGGGTTAATAAGCTCAGTTGGGCTGTAAGTTGCACCACAAGAATCACAGCTGTCACCGTTTTGATCTTCAGACTTACACGTTGGGCAAGTACCGGTTACAAAGCGATCAGGTAAGAAGATACCTTTCTCTGGGTCGAAAAGTTGAGAAATAGTATGCTTTTTAATGTGACCCGCTTCATTTAAACGGTTGTAGATTAACTCGCTGAAATGACGGTTTTCTTCACTGTGCGTGCTGTGATAATTATCAAACTCAATGTTGAAATCAGCAAAGTCACGTTGACGTTCAACACTCACGTTTTTAACCATCTCTTCTGGCGAGATCCCTTGCTTTTGCGCATTAAGCATAATTGGTGTGCCGTGAGCATCATCCGCGCAAACGTAATAGGTTTCATGACCTTGTTGTTTTTGGAAACGCGCCCAAATATCAGTTTGGATATATTCTAGTAAATGACCTAAGTGAGTCGGGCCATTGGCATAAGGTAATGCGCTAGTAATCAGGATCTTTCGCTGTGCCATAATCATTCCGAATTGAGATTAGTTCGATGCAAATATGCTCGAATATCATTATTTAATTCATTGTGAGTTGCTTATATGCAACCTAAAGCAATGATATTATCTAATTGTCTGGTTTTAATGCCTTGAATGTTACATAATTCCGCAGCACTTTTCATCAAAGAAACGCTAATTTATTGCTATGTTTGGACTGTCAAAACTATTCTCAAGTAAATCGGCTGAAAAAGCACCTATCATTGCTGCCTTAGCCGCTTATCGTAGTAGCGCATTTGCCATTGGTATTGAGCAAGATTGGCTCGAAGAGCTTAATCAAAACAGCGATAAAAGCTGGCAAGTCAAATTAAACCTCCCTTTTGCAGGCTTGGGCGAAATCAACGACATTGAAAAATTTGTCGCCGATAAACTATCAGTGCCTGTGTCAATTAGCGCTAAAGTGAAATTACCAAGCACATTTAGTTTTAAGCAAATCAAACATATTGTGCTCGTTGCTTCAGGAAAGGGGGGCGTTGGAAAGTCAACCACAGCGGTGAATCTTGCCTCAGCTTTAGAGCAAGAAGGTGCCAAAGTGGGTATTCTCGATGCCGATATTTATGGCCCGTCTATTCCACTGCTTCTGGGCCTACAAGGGGCTGAGCCTAAAACAGCCGATAATA
This sequence comes from Pseudoalteromonas sp. MB47, assembly GCF_011319765.1. Lineage (NCBI taxonomy): Bacteria > Pseudomonadati > Pseudomonadota > Gammaproteobacteria > Alteromonadales > Pseudoalteromonadaceae > Pseudoalteromonas > Pseudoalteromonas sp. MB47. The sequence goes on from NZ_VFBD01000025.1 coordinate 63,978, forward strand.
AAAACTTACTTCCTTTTGAGGCGCATAACCTCAAAGCGCAATCGATTGGCTTTTTAGTACCAAGCGATGATGCAACCGTTTGGCGCGGACCAATGGCATCAGGTGCACTTAATCAATTAATGAACGAGACCGCTTGGGGAGAGCTTGATTATCTCATCGTTGATATGCCTCCAGGCACGGGTGATATTCAATTAACCATGAGCCAAAAAGTGCCAGCCAGTGGTGCGGTGATCATCACCACGCCTCAAGATTTAGCCCTAGCCGATGCACAAAAGGGCATTGCCATGTTCAATAAAGTGAACGTGCCTGTGCTTGGCTTAATTGAAAACATGAGCTACTTCTTATGTGGTCATTGTGGTGAGCCTAATCATGTATTTGGTAAAGATGGTGCCGTAAAATTAGCACATCGTCATGGTGTGCCTGTGCTGGCAAATATTCCACTGGCCATTGAAATTCGTGAAAGCTCGGAGCAGGGCGATTTAATTGCCAAAGACAACGCGGCTCAAATAAGCGAAACCTACAAAACCGCTGCCCGTGTACTTGCCAGTAGCTTGTATTATCAACAGGCGCACACAAGCGCAGTTGAAATAGTCATTACTGAAGATTGATTGTTGCAAAGATTTTGTTAATGGGTTTTTCTTATTAACAAAATCTTGGGTGGTTCTTTATCATTAACTTTGCTCTTAACCCCTCATTTAGCCGTATATAGCCTACATTTTCGTTAAATATGTCTAAAAACAAAATCGCCACAAATGTTAATATTTTATTGACGTTTTAATAACCTTATCATAGTCTAATGAAAGCGCTTACATTTACAGGGCTTTTTATTAACCTTTAAATGTAAGCGCTTACAATTGACTGGTTAGAATAATATTCATATAAATCAGTTGAGTACTAACAAACACATAATGTTAGGGTTCAATGCAATGAACAGATTCAAAACACACTTAACACAACTTACAATGGCGCTTTCAGTAGCGACATTAGCTGGCTGCGGCGGCTCTGCCACAGATACGAAAATTGATACTGTCAACCCAACTGAGCCTGTTTCAGACTGGGTGATGGTTTGGGAAGATAATTTTGATGGCGATGCTATCGATGACAAAAAATGGAGTTTCGAAATAAACTGTGCGGGTGGCGGTAATAACGAAAAACAATGTTATACCGACAGTGACGAAAACGCCTTTATTGCAGACGGTATTCTTAATATCGTTGCATTGCCTGCAGAAGAAGGGGCTGATAAGCCTTATACCTCTGCGCGTATTAATACTCGTTACAAAGCTGATTTTAAATATGGTCGCTTTGAAGTACGCGCAAAGCTGCCTAGTGGGCAAGGTTCTTGGCCTGCGTTTTGGATGATGCCTACCGATGAAGTTTATGGTGGATGGCCTCGTTCAGGAGAAATCGACATTGTTGAGTCGGTTAATTTAAAAGTACCAACCGAAGACGGTGTAGAATCAAATATCTACGGCACATTACATTACGGCCAAGAGTGGCCAAATAATGATAGCAGTGGCAAAGCTTATACCTTCGCGCAAGATTCTAATCCTGCTGATGACTTTCATACTTATGCTATCGAGTGGCAAGAGGGGGAAATTCGTTGGTACGTAGATGATTATTTATATGCTACACAGCGCCAATCAGAGTTACTTTACAATGCAAATGGTGAAGCTTTAGCTCTTAAACATAAGGGTTGGTACACAGAGTACTTTGATCAAACAACCGGAGAGTTAACGACTTTTTGGGATGCATCTCCTTACGATCAAGAGTTTTATTTAATCTTAAACTTTGCGGTAGGTGGTGATTGGCCTGAAAACGTTAATGCCCTGGGTGTTGATGCAACTGCATTCGAAAATGGTCAAACTTTTGAAGTTGACTATGTACGTGTTTACGAATGTGCACAAGACCCTGACACAGGTAAAGGTTGTGAAACCGTGCGCCCGGGTTACGACAACTTAGACGATGCACTTGTGCAAGGCAAAGCACCTGCTCCAACACCACCAAGTGATGGCACGGTAACGCCGCTGACTATTTTTGATAGCAGCTTTAACCCTAACTGGCCGGCATGGGACTGTTGTGGTGGCACAACGCCTGGGTTAGTTGAAGATGCAGACCGTGGTAATGTGGTTGAATTTAGTGTGGGTGCAGAGCCTACGGTAAATGGTTTTATTAGCCGTGATGCCTTTATTACCGATGAAAACGGTGAAGCCACTCCTTATGACGCAAGCGCTATGCTAGAAGACGGTTATGTGCGTTTTGATATGCAAGTGACTTCATTACCTTCTACTCCAGATGCACCTTGGCTTTTCAAAATTGAAAGTGATGAAGGTGCGACAGCCGTTGAGTTAAACCTGAGTGCTAGCACTGAAGGTGTTAGCCCTGTAGCTGGTAAGTGGCAAACTTATACCTTCCCACTGCAAACATTAGCTGATGCGGGTTTAAATGTATCGCTGATTGATGTGATCATGATTTTCCCTGCGTGGGGTCAAGGTGAAGGTGCAGTATACCGTGTTGATAATGTTGAAATTACCAATGGCGGCACAACAACATTGCCTTCATTAACCTTATTCACCGATGAAACGAATCTTGATTGGCCGCTGTGGGATTGTTGTGGTGGTTCAACACCTGTTGAAGTAGTCGACGACGAAGAACATAGTGTGACTGCTGAATTCTCGATTGGTGCAACACCTACCGTAATGGGCTTTATTAACCGTACTTCATCAGGTGGTAGTGGTACGCAGTTTGATGCATCAGCACTGGTTGATGATGGCATGTTGCAATTTGAGATGAAGATCACCTCTTTATCATCAACGCCAGATGCGCCTTGGCTGTTAAAAGTTGAGTCAAATGAAGGTGCAACAGCGGTTGAAGTTAACCTAAACACAAGCACAGAAGGCGTTGACCCTGTAGCGGGTGAATGGCAAACCTATACATTCCCGATCAGTACTTTATTAAACGCAGGTTTAGATGTAAGTGCGATTGATGTCATCATGATTTTCCCTGCATGGGGTCAAGGTGACGGTGCTGTTTACCGTGTTGACAATGCTCGGATCTATGCACCAGAGCAAGAATCTACAGCATCAGAGCTAACGCTATTTGCCGAAAACGTGGCAGATCTGTGGAGCATTTGGGATTGTTGTGCAGGGAGTACACCAACAGTCGAAACGGATGACGAAACCCATGGCTCAGTGGCAGAATTTCAAATTGGTTCTACCGCTACGGTAATGGGGTTCTTAGCTGATGATGGCGTGAGCTTTGATGCATCTCACTTATTATCTGAAGGTGTGGTTCGTTTTGAAATGAAGATCGTTTCAAACGCCAGCAACCAAGATGCTCAGTGGTTATTCAAAATTGAATCAAACGATGCAGGTCAAGCTGTGGAGCTTGCGTTAAGTGCAAGCCAAGAAGGTGTCGAGCCAGTTGTGGGTGAGTGGCAAACCTATACGTTTACACTTGCTGACTTACTCAGTGCAGGTCTTGATATTAGTGCAATCGACGTTGTCATGGTGTTCCCGTCATGGGGGATGGGTGAAGGTGCGGTTTACCGTATTGATAATGCAGTTATTTCAAACCCGTAATTAACATTGGCAACAAGTGATGGGTGCTGAATACGGCACTCAGTATCCATGACAACATATTGCAAAAGCAGGTAAATCATGAAAAGCACAAAATTTATTAAAACACCTCTTGCAGCGTCAGTTGCGATGATCTTAACTGCAGGGCTGGGCACTATGTCTGCTTATGCACAAGATGAACAAGAGAAAGCTGATAACGATATTGAAGTTATCGAAATTAAAGGTATTCGTGGCAGTATGATCCGCGCCATGGATATGAAACGTGATGCAACAGGTGTTGTAGATGCGATTTCAGCAGAAGAGATGGGTAAATTCCCAGATACTAACTTAGCTGAATCATTACAACGTATTACCGGTGTATCAGTGAGTCGTTCTAACGGCGAAGGTAGCGAAATTACGGTACGTGGTTTTGGTCCTGAGTTTAACCTCGTAATGCTGAATGGCCGTCAAATGCCAGGTACGGGTTACACCCGTTCTTACGCCCTTGAGAATATTGCCGCTGACGGTGTCAGTGCACTTGAAGTAGCGAAATCAGGGCAAGCAGATGTACCAAGTGGTGGTCTAGGTGCTACGGTAAATATTATTACTACGCGCCCATTAAATAGCCCTGGCGAGAAATTTAGCTCGTCTATTAAGGCTATTCACGATTCATCTAATGAGGCCGGTGATGATGTAACCCCAGAGTTTTCTGCAATGTACAGCAATACTTATGTTGATGATACATTTGGTTTTGCGGCATCATTCTCACATCAAGAACGTGATTTTCAACAGCAAAACGCCAATATTCAAGGTTGGCAAGCCAATGTTGATTTACCGACCCTTGATGAAGCTGACTACATTGACCCTCGTGCAGTCGATAGCGAAGGCAACCGTGTCGGTAATCATTTCTTTCCGAAAGACATGAACTACAGCATTGCTGATGTTGAACGTGAGCGCACTAATGGCCAAGTAACTTTACAGTACTCGCCAATTGAAAGCTTCACTGCAACGGTTGATTACACGGCGAGTCGTGCAATCACCGGTGTGAATACCGTGGGTTGGGGTATTTGGAATGAGTTTGGCAGTAACATTAACAGCTATGAGCTTGATGAAAATGGTACAGCGATTTATGCCGATATCAGTGGTAATGATGGTTCATTCACAGCAAGCCGTGGCACTACTGAAGTTAAAGCACGTTCAATTGGTTTAAACCTAGAGTGGCAAATTAACGACCAGTGGGAAGTTGAGTTCGATTATCACGATTCGAAAAACGAAACAGATAACGGCGCAGATGATGGCTTAGGTTCTGATGGTCAAATCATTCTTGGCTCAGATCAGTTACAGAGCAAAGTATATGATTATCGCACTGGTGAAGTTCCGCATGCCTACGTTAATTGGAACAATGGCACTACGGTGCTTGATCCAAGTGAGATTGATTCAAACTTCAGTCAGTTTATTTACTCGCCTGGTGAGTCTAATGTTGAGCAAGCTCAGCTTCATGCAACCTGGTTTAATGAAAGCTTTGAAATTCCACTTGTTAAAGTGAAATTCGGTGCTGCCAATACTAAGCAAACTATGGGCGGTTTTACTGCATGGAGTGGCTTACGTGGCGGCCCTGGTTTTAACCCATCATTCACCGAAATCTTCCCTGATGGCATGTTCACTTATCATGATACAGGCGACATGCTAGATCAATTCTCTGGTGGTGGTAGTGCCCTTGAACCAAATTACTATTACACCTATAGCTTTGAAGAAGCGTTAGCGCGTCAACTTGCTTATTTGAATGAAGACTTATTGGGTGATAATCAATACTCAATTGATCCATTCTTTGATGGTATCGACAGTGAAAGCTACGTAGAAGAGAAAACGCAAAGCTTCTATGTGAACAGCTTATGGGAGTTTGAATTATCTGATTACTTCGTACAGATTAACGCAGGTCTTCGTTATGAAGAAACAGATGTGATCAGTACGGTTCGTCAACGTGTTGAAAGCCAAGTTAACTGGGTGAGTGCATCTGAGTGGATCATGCAGTACGAAACTGGCGGTACAGATAACTTTTATCAAGAAGAAGGTAATTATGATATCTGGTTACCAAATATCGACGTAAAAGTTGAAATTACAGACGAGCTTGTTGGTCGTGTTTCATGGGGTAAAACCATGGCACGTGCGCCGCTGGGTAATTTGGCTGGTGGCCGTAGCTTAACGGGTAGCCCGAAACCAGGTTCGCGTACAGGTAGCCAAGGTAATACTGATCTGTTGCCATTTGAATCAACTAACCTCGATTTATCACTTGAGTACTACTACGGCGAAGGTAGCTATGCTTCGGTTGGTTACTTCAAAAAAGACGTAGATAACTTTATTCAAACGCAAATCACTGAAACAACCATTGATGGTTTATACGATATCTTAAATGGTCCTCGTTACCTTGAAGCTGTGGCATCTGTAGAAGCTCGTGGTGAGCAAGCTACAAGTGACGCTGTGTTCAATGAAATGCTGGCATTAGGTTATGGTAATGCAGATGGTGCTATTGAACCAACGAGTTCTGATCCACTGATGGTATGGAATATTTCTCAACCACAAAACACGGATAGTAAATCGGTTGATGGCTTTGAACTAGCTGTTCAACACTTATTTGGTGAAAGCGGCTTTGGTTTAGGGGTTAATGCTACGTTTGTTGATGGTGATGTTGAATTTGATGTAGCAAGTTTGACTCAACAAGCTCCTTTATCTGGCTTAAGTGACTCAGCTAACTTCCAAGCTTTTTACGATAAAGATGGTTTATCTGTGAAAGTGACTTACGCATGGCGTGACTCTTACTTAATTGGTGTTGGTCAAGCACAAGGCTCATCTGATGCGCCGCCACAATTTGGCGATACATATGGTCAGTGGGACTTGAGTGTTAACTACGACATTAACGAAAACACGACTGTTTTCTTTGAAGGTATAAACCTTAACAACGAAACTGAGCGTGGCTATGGCCGTTACGAAGAGCAGTTCTTATTTGCTCGTCAATATGGACCACGTTACACAATCGGTGCCCGTTATAGCTTTTAATATGTGATCTCAAAAGGAACAAAAGCCGCTCGTTGAGCGGCTTTTTATTATCTATTTTAATTAATTAATAATTATTGAAGCAACGCACAGTTGATTTGTGTAATATATGCCTCACTAAGTCCACTATAATTAGCTTTTCGTAGACGCAAAAGGTTTGTGTTTTTTGTTAAAGTTATCGTTTTTTCCAACTTTAAATCAAATGTTTAAGTTGTTTAGGTAGAATAATAAATGAGATTATCAGATACCCATATTCAGCAATATATTGACGAAGGCCGCATTGTTATAGAGCCAGCACCAAGTAATGAAATGATCTCGGGTGTCACGGTTGACCTGCGTTTGGGCAATAAGTTTCGTGTTTTCCAGGATCATACTGCTGCGTATGTTGATTTAAGTGGCCCTAAAGATCAGCTTAATAAGGCAATGGAATCAATCATGAGTGATGAAATTGTGCTTGATGAAGAAGAAGCTTTTTTCCTTCATCCAGGTGAATTAGCATTGGCTATTACTCATGAAAAAGTTACTTTACCAGCAGATATTGTTGGTTGGTTAGATGGTCGCTCGTCGTTAGCACGCCTTGGTTTGATGGTACATGTAACAGCGCATCGTATTGATCCAGGTTGGTCGGGTAATATCGTTTTAGAGTTTTATAACTCAGGCAAGCTGCCACTTGCGCTTCGTCCAATGATGAAAATTGGTGCCATGAGTTTTGAAACCATGACAAGCCCAGCACAGAACCCTTATAACACGCGTAAAGATGCTAAATATAAAGATCAAAATACGGCAGTAGCAAGCCGCATTAGTGACGATAATAAATAATCCTTCAACATGTGGTCTTTGGGCCACATATCATTATTTGTTAAACTTTTTACTTATTTGCATTCTCATAAATTGGCAATTTAAGCGTATTCATCCCATACTTTTAGCTGGTGTTTAAAGCACGGAGCTAAAATGCACTTTATTGGCAAGCTGATCCATCAGGTTATAAAAAATTTGCTCGTTTTACTGGGCTGCGTATTGCTTCATAGTGCCAGTATTAATGCTGCAAGCAATAACTTACCGGTATGGGTACTTGATTCAGAACAGCCTTTAGCCAAACTTAGTCAGACCCTTGAAGTATCACTGCAAAATGCTGAGCCTTTAAATACTTTAGAAAACAATACGGTTCGCCTCGCAGCACAAACCTCCTATTGGTTAATTATCGATTTACAGCAATTGCCTGAAAATAAAAACTATGTTGTTTATCTTAGTGAGCCTAACTTAACGTGGGCAAAGTTTTATCTGTTAGATGAAAATTATCAGTCCACCAATGATCAGCGGCTTGCTTCTCTAGAAAGTTTATCGAATGTGCGACCTCATTGGTTAATAGAGCACAGCCAAGGAGCTCGCTGGGCGCTAGTTAACTTCGTGCACAAAAGATCGCTAACATTAGAACTAGGTGTCGAAACAGCAAAAAGTTTTGAAGTTGACTTACATCAAACTATTTTGAGTTACGGTGCGATTTTAGGGGGGCTGATTTTGTGTATGTTTGTTTGTGGTGTTTACTTTTTTGTATCCCAGCGAACAAAATACTTAGTCCTAAATGCCTATTTTATATTGGTCACCATTGGGTTTTTAATCGATAACGGATTAATAAATTATCTAATTGGTGGTTTTAATTGGGAATCTAAATGGCCTGTTAATGAGTTCGCATTATGTTTTGTGAGCTATTTTTTATATCATTTTTTAGCGATCCATACCTATACAGCAAAGTTTAAAAAGGCCTGGCAAGCAATGATGCTGTGTTTATTCAGTGCAGCTTTATTGTCATCACTATTGCCTCATTTTAATCGTCAGTGGTTATTTATAGTCAGCTGTTTGGGCTTTTTGTGCTTTGCCTCTGTAATATTTTATAGTTTGATTAAGCGTAAGGGTAATCGTACTCATCTGCGTATTTTTATGCTTCTAATTATTGTTATTCAGGTGTTAAGTCTGTTTTTATGGAATGGATTTGGTATTGGCTACCATGGAATTCATAACACCATTTTATTGCTCACATCATTGGCGATCTGCTCCGTACTGTTATTAAAAGACCGTCAGCAAATTTCAGCATTTAGTTATTCGATGCTGCACGATGCGGATACGAAGCTACCAAATAAACAATTTTTACTCGCGCAAATGATGAAAAAAGTGTCGCAAAAGCAACATTTTTCAGTTTTATTATTTAAACCTCATGTACTCTCAAATGCACGTTCTACCTTTGGGTTTGAGCAAGCTAATATTTGTATCAATGAAAAACTAAGTATATTAAACATTCAGATGCAGACCATGAATACATTAAAGTTGGAAGTTCAAGCCACCAGAAGCACATGGCTTGCTCATATTGACGATAGTACATTTGGATGTTTGATCTTGGGCGAACTAGAATTAAGCCATATTGAGCAATTTGCCTGCATGATCCATGGTGTGTTTGAAGAGGGCCTTACTCATGAAGAAATTAACTTAGTCGACCGTGTTGATATTGGTGTTGCTTATTACCCGATGCATGGCAATACCGCGAAACAAATATTGCAATGTGCAATACAAGCAATGACTGAAAAGCGCCTACAAGGTGAACGTTGGCGTATGTTCGACTCAGAAAGTGCGCGGCTTTCTGAACAAAGGTTATCCATTGCGGCAGCGCTTAAAATTGCGATTGATGAAAATCAGCTAAGTTTGCACTTTCAACCGCAGATATGTTTGAAAACGGGCAAAGTAGTTGGCTGTGAAGCATTACTGCGCTGGACACATCCAATTTTTGGTATTGTTAGTCCTGAGATATTTATTCCAATTGCAGAGTCAGCAGGGGTGATCAATCAGCTAACAGAGTGGGTCGTTGAAAAGGGGGTTGAATGGCAAGCGAAGTTTTGCAAACTGATACCCGATCATGTTATTTCCATCAATATTTCTGCAAAGGATTTATTAAATAAAAATTTACCTGTGCTGCTAATTACCATTTTAAATGAGCAAAATGTGGCGGCTGAATCAGTGATGTTAGAGCTCACTGAATCAGCGACCTTAGAAGAAAGTAAAAAAATTAAAGCCATGCTTGATGATTACCGTTTAATAGGTTTAAAACTCGCTATTGATGATTTCGGTACAGGCTACTCATCACTTGCCTATTTAAGCCAACTTGGTTTTGATGAAGTCAAAATAGATAAACAATTTGTGTTAAATCTGCCGTTTTCGGTTAATGATCAAAGTATCTGTAAGGCAACCTGTGATATCGCCACTACTTTAGGTGCACATGTTGTTGCTGAGGGTATTGAAGATGAGCAAAGCCTCGCTATGTTACAAAGCTATGGTTGCCAGTTTGGACAGGGATATTATTTTTCAAAACCCCTTGCCGCAGATGATTATTTAGACTGGATAAGCAAGGTGCAAAAACTTGACCTTAATCTTGATGCAACAGCGAACCTAGCTGATTAAAATATTTAAGCAAGGCTTCAAAACAATTCATCGTATGCTGCTCATCCGGGTAGATTAAGCCACTTTTCGATAAGCCACTCACTAAAAAGCTATTTTTGATGTTAGGGTGGACGCTAATACACTTTTCAAAACAGCGGGCAGCTAGTTCCTCAGGCATACTCATATAAAGTTGCTTTACTTGCTTATCAAAAGCGATAGATTGTTTTACGAATTCATTTGGATTTTTACCAGAGTTATCTAAAAATACCTGATGATAAAACTCATTTAAGCGTTGATTAAGTGGATGACTCAAGTCTGGTGACTGTTCTAGCCACAGCGACGAACAGAATTGCATGCTCTTTCTGCCGCTAAATAAATGCTGACAAATATGATGGTCAAAAGCATGAAACCATTCATGGGCGAGTGCGCCACCGCCAGCATTTTTAGCCAGCGCAAGGGTTTGGCTGTGAGCATTATAATGAGCCTGCACACCTTTTTGTCCGCCATGACCAAAAGCAAAATTGAGTTTCCCTCTAAGGCCAATTGCCGTTGGCGGTAAAGTCAGTATTTGCGCAAGATCGGCTAAAGCATCGTAAATTAAATTCGCCGCTAATAGCCGTTCTTGCTTATTAACCCAATTACCAACCACCATAGTGCGAAAACCAAAGGTGTCGCGAATATCGTCAAAATCGACCTGATCATCAAAGCGATAATCGGGTCCCTTACGATGAAAACCTGCGCTTAGTCGTTTTGATACACGCATTAGAGATAGCGTGCCTTAACATCATCCGGCATATGCTGGGTTTGCTTATCGACCAGTGCTGTTAATAATCTGTATAGTGGTGTTACATCAATGCCTTCAATTAATTTAAGGCTATGAGCTACAGCTTCTAAAGTTGATAAACTATCTGCTCGAGGTGCTTTACGGATGACATATTTGTTTTGTGGTATGTGCTTAAAACTCACCGTTTGAAATGCACGGAGGCTAGGGGTTAATTGCAGCATTTTGTAGGCTTTTTTCCATGTACCATCAATTACGATTAAATGATTTAAAGACTGTTTGAAAGCATCTGTAGTGGCAGTGTGCTCATCTAGACTTAAGGCATCCTCAGTAGGGTAAAGAACCGCTGTTGTTGCTTTTGGCAATGTTGCAAGCTGTAAAAAGTCTTGCTCTGACTCACCAGCGATGATCTGGCAATTTTCTAAACCTAAATTCAGTAAATTGGCCGTATTTTTAGTGACTTTTTCCTCACTTGGGTGGCGTAATATAATGATTTTTAGTTTATTATTGATTATGCTTATTGAATCACATAAACAGGTTTTAATTGAAAAGCCACAATGTGAGCATAATTCTCTAGCCATAGATACTCTTGTATACATTTGAAGTCTCTTTAGTATACATGAGCTAGAGCTGTAATTTTGCATTTTTAAAGCAGACAGCTAAAATTGCGATTTAAATATTTGGTTTTATTAAGGGATAAAGATGACGACTATCACTATCGATGAAAGTGCGCTTGAAGGAATGGAGTCGCTACTGGGTGATCAATTTGCTGACACGCTTTCTTTTTGTTGTAGCGAGTTTCAAAGGTTAGGCTCTGAAGTGCACGCTAATCTTGGTTCAGACAACGAAGCTGCAGCGCGTCATGCTCATAGCTTAAAATCAAATGCTGCCCAATTTGGAGCCCAAAGTCTATCTGAGCTCGCTCAATCAATTGAGCATGCACTCAATGAAGGGAATGCTGATATAGCACAGCAAAACAGTGCAAGTATCGATCAGCAAGTTTCTGGCTCTGTAGAAAAATTACAAGCTTGGTTCGCTACTCGCTAAAAACTTGAATTTATTTCAGTTATAACCGCAAAAATCCTCTGGCGTGGTGGCCCCTTACTAGGTTAGTCTTAAGGTTAATTAGTAGAGGTAACCATGTCACAAATCAAAAAGAGTCACAAACTAGACGGTGTCTGTTATGACATACGTGGGCCTGTGCTTGCACAAGCTCGAAAAATGGAAGACGAAGGGCAAAAAGTATTAAAGCTAAACATTGGTAATCCAGCTGCCTTTGGCTTTGATATGCCTGAAGATATGCACAAAGATATCATTCGTAACTTATATTCAGCCCAAGGCTACTGTGACTCTAAAGGCCTCTACTCAGCCCGTGTGGCAGTCTATCAGCACTATCAGCAACGCGGCTTATATAACCTTGATGTCGATAATATTTATATCGGCAATGGGGTCAGCGAACTCATTCAAATGACCACGCAAGCACTACTTGATAATGACGATGAAGTGCTTATTCCTGCACCGGATTATCCGCTATGGACTGCATCGGTTAAATTAGCAGGGGGTAACCCTGTGCATTATCTTTGTGATGAAGAACAAGATTGGTTTCCTGATATTGCTGATATTAAATCGAAGATCACCTCAAAGACCAAAGCATTGGTGCTTATTAACCCAAATAACCCAACCGGTGCGGTATATAGCGATGATCTGTTGATGGAACTGATCAACATTGCTCGCGAGCATAAATTATTGTTATTGAGCGATGAAATTTACGAGAAAATCTTGTACGACGGTGTCAGCCACAGCTCAATTGGCGCACTGTGTGATGATGTACCAATTATCACCTTTAATGGCCTAGCAAAAACGTACCGCGCTGCGGGATTGCGAATGGGCTGGATGGTGCTAAGCGGTCGCACTAGCATGATGGACGACTTGAGTCGTGGCCTAGATATGCTGGCATCCATGCGCTTATGTGCCAATGTACCAGCACAATATGCTATTCAACAAGCTTTAGGTGGTGTGCAGTCAATCGATAACCTGATAAACCCAGGTGGTCGGCTTTATGTTCAGCGTGATATTGCATGGCGTGGTTTAAATGCCATTGATGGTATTAGCTGTAAAAAGCCTAAAGGGGCGCTTTACGCATTTGCGAAAGTAGATACCGCGCACTTTAATATTAAAGATGATGAGCGCATGATTTTAGATTTACTCAAAGCGGAGAAAATCTTATTAGTGCATGGCCGTGCATTTAATTGGCCAGATCCTGATCATTTCAGATTGGTGTTTTTACCAAACAAAGATGATTTAACAGAAGCCATGAGTAAGATGCAGCGATTTTTCGCTGATTATCGACAAAGCTAAAAAAAGCGAGCCGAGGCTCGCTTTTTTAATACGCTTTATCAACACGTACCGTGTTATCGGTGAGGTACACCAAGCGTACTTTATCACCTTGGTTAAACAGCATTTGGTTATCTTTGTCTTGCACAACCATAAACTGTTCGCCGCTTTCTACTTTGATCATCAATTCAACGAGCTGATATTGTATGACGCGACTGTTTTGTTGGCGGTTGTGAGCAACAGAGCCACCAATCATCGAACCTAAAATGGTTGCTACAGTGCGGCCACTGCCGCCACCAAACTGATTACCGATAACACCGCCAATAAGCGCACCACCAAAGGTTTCCCAGCCGTTGGTTCTGTCTTTGACCAGTTCTTGTTCGGTAATGGTTCGTACTGATTGTACTGAGCCAAATAACACCTGTTGTACTGGTACTGCTTTGTTACGCTGGTAGTCAGCATAACTAGGCGAGCTCAGTAATAAACAGCTTGCTAAGATTGCTACTAGGTATTTCATAAACCCTCCTGGCTACCAGCCAAAAGTTGATTTCTCACGTGTTTTACGGATTTCAGTTTCATCAGCCCACTCAACTAGCCCGCTTTTTAAATCCATTAAACGCATAGTGAATTTGTAATACACATCAGCCTTGTCAGCATTTGATTTAACAATGCTCGATAAGTTGCCGTATAACATATATTGCGCACCAACTTGCTGGCCAAAGGCAATAGCGGTATTTGGATCAACTAGTGGATCGACGTTTTGGAAATTAAGTTGTTCGCGCACAGCTTCAACACGGGTCATATCAACAAAGCGGAACTTACCACTGCGTAATAACTGTGTTGAGATTGAATCAGTAATTGATTCAGTATCAATATGCTCGCTCGTTTTGTTTTTAATACGCTCAACAAACACGATAGGGCGAGTATTTGCTGTCATGGTGCCAACCACAGGTGAAGCAAGTAACGAGTCTGTCATTTGGCTTGCTACTTTTTGTAGATCCGTTGAGCCAAAATTGATATCTGTGGTTTCAACAGCTTGCGCATCACCATAGCTAACAACGGCTTTATTAGCACAGCCAGATAGTAACAAAGCGCTTGTCATTGCAACGGCCGCAGCCGACTTAACAGAAAGTAATTTCATTGTAGTATCCTTAATCTTCAAATTCTTGTGCTTCTGTTGACACTTCACGCACTGCAAGCGAGAAGGTGACAGCATTTGCTGTCGGGGCTAGGCCCGGTAATTGAGTTTTAGCAAATCCAAATAAAGTAATGGGTTGCCAAGGTGAGTGGTTGCCACGAATAACAAAGCCATCAGCGTCATACCAAGTAAATTGATATTGTAAGTATTGAGACTTTTTATATTGGCTTGCCAGTGTCACAACCACATCAGTTAAGCCGTTCGTTTGGCGTGTTTTTACATCTGTAATGGCTAATTTCTTGCCAAGTTCAGGGTTATTAACAATCAGTTGTTGGTTATACTGTTGTGATGCCTGCTCAACCCCAATGCCAGAAGTGGTAGGGCGTGAGGAGCAAGCCGCAACAAGTAAAATGGTTAATAGTGGCACTAAGTATTTCATCATTGCTCCTAGAGTTGTACAACGTGTGTGTCGTAGTAGTTATTTATGGAAGTTAGAAAAATCAAGGTTAACCCTTGCTTACCAACCGTAAAAGTTATTTCGCCATGCCCTGGCACAGTTAAAGTGTGCTGACCTGTGGGCATTGGGTGCTGAGCAATGCTAAGTTGGCTTGGTAAAGTCAACCAGCTTCGTGTATCAGCTTGCTCAGATGCAACGTTATAAATGTTGGCTAAAATGTTACCAACATCGCCGCCACTTCTTGCTAACTCTGCACGTACCTTTTCTTTTGCTACCAGACGCATTACTTGTCGGGTTATTCTGCCAGCACTTTGATCCTTTAATGTCTTCGCCGCTAGCGCTTCGAGCCTAACAATGGGCGTCAGTGGCAAATTTTCGCCATCGAGAGTCACTGTTTTATCACTGGCCGCATAGGGCGCAGCGCGATAAACTGGCATGGCAACACTATAAAAGCGTGCATCGCCACGCGAAGTATAAATAGGTAACCGTAAATTAAACTCTTGCCTTGCTGGTATTAAACCTTGCTCTGCAATTACAATTACTTGGCCTGTGTTTGCTTGAGCTTGCTTTAATTTGCCAAAGCGTTTGCTAAATTCTTCAAAGTCCTGATCAAAACCTTGTTTTTTGGCAAGGCGTAACACTGCTTGCTGTAAGTAGCTATTCTCACTGTTTATTTCGAGCGCTTTCTTATAGTCGATATAGGCATCATCAAATTGTTTATCTGCCTCATAAAGTAGGGCCGATAAATAAAACGTAAAAGCATTTTGAAAGCCATTTTTGACATTACCAATTAACTCGGCCATATCAGGGTAGCCTTCAGCGGAGTTTTCCGCTTGTTCATCAAGTGCGGCTTGATTATCTTTTAGTGCATCTTCTTGCACTTTATTAGCGCGTCTAACTTCAACTAATGCAGATTCAAGTTGTTTATCAAATACATAACTCAGTGCTTTGTAGCTATGCAGCATGGTCATTTCATAGGCTGCTGGCTCATAACCAATCACTGAGTCATTGGTTAATAATGAATTTGTTTGCTCAAGGCCTGCACTTAGCTGTACTTTGGCTGCTTGACGCTTTTTTTCCATATTTTGATAAACAGCTTCAAAGGTCTCATTGGCCTGAGAATTTTGTTTAGCCAAAAACTCAAGACGGGCCGTTTCAAGCTGATTTAACAAATAGTTACTATGGCCTCGGCTGTTACTTGGCAAAAGCTGCTGAGCACTTGCTATGTTATTTTGAGAAACAGCTTGGCGCACAGGTCTTAGCTGCGTCGCATAATCTTGGAATAGATCAGTAATACCTATGGTACTGCAACCAGATAACAGTAAAGCAGCTCCAATAAATAAACGTCGATGCACTGAACACTCCTTTTAAACAATGTACTCAGATTAGCATACGCGGCTTAACCTTATATGATAAATTATGTAAAAAATCGTAAGTTAATAGACAACTTTCTGGTCTTTTTATTTTTTATGTTAAAGGAACACCGCATTTGTTAAGCACTGTACTGTATACCTTTATTGCACTTTGTGCGTTTGCAGCTAACTCTTTGCTGTGCCGAATGGCATTGCAAAGTGGTGATATTGATCCGTTAAGTTTTACCGTCATTCGCTTAGCGAGTGGGGCGTTTATGTTGCTTGGTATACTTTTATGGCAAACAACTCTATTGAGATCAAAATCACAATCAGCACAACCTTTAACCGATAAAGGTAACAATATCAGTGCGCTTAGTTTATTTGTTTACGCGCTGTGCTTTTCAGTTGCCTATGTTGATTTAAACACAGGCACAGGCGCACTTATCTTATTTTCGGCAGTGCAGTTAACCATGATAGGTCATAGTGTTTTAAATAAAGAGCCACTCAGTAAAGTGCAGTGGGGGGCTTTGTTTGTTGCTTTTGCGGGTTTTATTTACTTAATGCTGCCCTCAGCCACCGTACCTTCATTCATGCCTGCAATGCTCATGGCGTTAAGTGGTGTGGCGTGGGGTGTTTACAGTATTCGCGGAAAATCATGCAGCTCACCTTTGCAAGCAACCAGCTTTAACTTTCTAAGAAGTTTAATACTTGTGCCAATTTTAGTCTTTCTAGCCGTGGTTGATTGGCAGGGTATCACAGCAACTGGCGTTTATTTGGCGATAGCTTCAGGAGCGCTTGCATCTGGGCTTGGTTATAGCATTTGGTACATTGCACTACCTAGGCTTAAAAGTAGCCAAGCAGGTGTGGTACAGCTAACCGTGCCCGTGCTTGCCACATTAGCTGGGGTGGTGGTATTAGATGAGCAATTAACTGCGCGTTTAGTTGTAGCCAGCGCCTTAATTCTTGGCGCTGTACTGGTGTTTTTAATGGCTAAAAAGCGCAGTGTCTAGATTAGGGCTTATTAACATTTAATACGTAGCGTTCATACAGGGTGTTTAGTTCGGCTAGTATCGCTTGTTTGCCGCTAAGCTCACTTTGTTCAATACATTGCTGTAATGTTGCAACTGACAAATACTGCATCATCTTAGCAGCTGCACCAATATGACTAATATGCCAAGGCTCAGGGGCAACCCCACCTTTGTATTCTTGGTAAGGGCGATAAAAACCATACTTTTCTAGGTTATCGTCAAGCCATGTAGCAAGCTTGGCAAAGGGCCCTGTGGGCGAATACTCATCAGGGGTTAATTGCAGCTGATAATCATCGTCAATAGGGCGGGTATCGTAAATGTCGAGGTCGGTACCAAAGTGGTGCCTACTTGCCCCAGGGAGTGCTGAGTAAAGCATAATAGCGTGGCACTTTTCAGTATCACTTAGGCTTTTTAAATCTACTGCTTTTTGCTCAAGGGTGTAAACCGGTCGAAGGCCCTGAAATTTAGCATTCCAAATTGCACTTTGACGATAAAAATCGCGAAAGCTTGAGGCAATTGTCAGATCAATACCTGCTTCTTTTGCCCCTTGCTGCAGAGCTAAAAAATCATCGACAATATTACGATGCAAGCGATGATTTTGTAGCTCAACTAAATGTGAGCTACTCAACCCAGTGGCGCATTGCTTAAGCTCTGTTTGGTTCATGTAAGCAGCTGCTCTAAAATCACTTCGTAAATATCAGCAAGTTGAATTAAATCATCGGTGCTAACACATTCATCTACTTTATGAATGGTTTCATTACGCGGACCAAGCTCAATGACTTTGGCACCCGTTTGCGCGATAAAGCGACCATCAGAAGTACCGCCGGTGGTTTCAAGCGCGGTGTCGCGTCCAGTTACCTGCTTAATAGCGTGCACGGTGGCATCAACTAACGGGCCATGATCGGTTAAAAACGGCAGTCCATTTACAATCCAATTTAGCTCGTAATTGAGGTTGTGTTTCTCAACAATTTCTACGACTCGCTGTTGTAGCTGTTGGTGAGTTACTTCGGTGCTAAAGCGAAAGTTAAATTGAATCTCAAGTTCACCTGGGATCACATTACCAGCACCGGTGCCACCGTTAATATTCGAAACCTGAAAACTCGTTGCAGGGAAAAATTCGTTACCTTGATCCCACTCGGTTTGACTTAGCTCAGTTAACGCAGGAGCAGCTAAATGAATTGGGTTTTGCGCTAGATGCGGGTAAGCAACATGGCCTTGCACACCTTTCACTGTTAAAAAGCCAGTTAATGAACCGCGACGACCATTTTTTACCACATCGCCTAGCACATCACGTGAAGAAGGTTCGCCGACGAGGCATAAATCAATCTTCTCACCTCGTGCTTCAAGGGTATCGATAACACGGGTTGTGCCGTTGATAAACGGGCCTTCTTCATCAGACGTAATTAAAAACGAAATTGACCCTTTATGATCAGGGTGTTTAGCGACAAAACGCTCGGTGGCAACCACCATAGCAGCTAAAGAGCCTTTCATATCGGCTGCACCACGACCATGTAACATACCGTCTTTTACCAGTGCAGAAAAAGGCGGGTGCTGCCAATTTTTTTCAGGACCTGTTGGTACAACATCTGTGTGACCAGCAAAACAAAAATGCGGTGACGCATCTCCTTTACGAGCCCAAGTATTCAAGGTATCAGTGAAAAACAGTGATTCAATATTAAAGCCTAGTTTTTCAAGGCGTTCGTTCATTAACGCTTGGCAACCAGCATCTTCAGGCGTTACTGATTCACGCTGAATAAGCGCTTGAGCAAGTTCAATAACAGGGTGAGTCATTAGGCAAAAATCTCATCGTATTGAGGTGCTTTAAAACCTAAGTGGTATTGGCCGTTATGCACAAGTACCGGGCGCTTGATCATCGCAGGTTGCTCAATCAGCAATGCTAATGCAGATTCTTTATCTAGGTTTTGCTTTTGCTCATCAGATAATTGACGGTAAGTTGTGCCGCGTTTATTAACTAAATCTTGCCAATCAATGTGCGCTGCAAACTCATTAACTAGCTCAGCACTAATGCCGTCTTTACGGTAATCATGGAAAGTAAATTCTTGATTGTTATCAGTTAAATATTTCTTGGCTTTTTTGATTGTATCGCAATTGCTGATACCGTACATGATAGTCATAAATTCTACTTTTTAGTTACAGTGAGTAATGTGTCTACCCCAGCAGTGACCTGAGATAGTGAATAATATAGGGGTCCAAGGTGTTGGCTATTGAGAACACATAGGGTGCCAAGCATAGGGCTGCTCAGCTCGCGTAAATCAAAATAGGCCAATCGTTCACCTTGGTTAATTTTACTGCCGTTTAATTTAGCGATATTGGTGTGGTTGATATGTTCTTCAACCGATGAAAACGATAAGTTTAATAAAACTTTTAAACCGTTTTTTGCCTGTAAAATGTATTCTTTACCGGCATTTTTAACTTGTAATAAGGTGCCATCGAATGGCGCGATTATGTTGTGGCTGGTTAGTTCAACACTAATGCCTGGGCCAAGGGTGGCAAAACGAAAAAATGGCTCAGGGTGCTCGCTAATGCTTTTTACACGCCCAGTAAATGGGCTTTTAATGGCCATGCAGCGCGCTTTTCTGAGGCTGCGTTCGGGTAAGTATTGAACTTCGTTAGTCATGGCTTATTTAACATCACCTAGCACATGGTAACCGTCTTTTTTCAGAGCTGTAATGGCTTTGGCCATACTTTGCTTTTTCACCAATACATAATCGGTATCGTAAGTTGATAAAGCAAAAATCGAAATTGACGCTTTTGCTAGCACGCCAGAAATGTTCGCCATAATACCAGTTAACGAAAAACCAAGTGGGCCAATGACTTCAAGTGCTTGCCAGTCGGTTTCTTGGTCCAGACTGTCGAGCTGGAAACTACTTGGGCAGACAATAGACAGCTCATCAGCCGTTTTTGCAACAAAGAAAATAGCTTGTTTGAGTAAGGCTGGGTCAATCGTCGCATCGACATCTAAACTATGAATGGTAAGTTCTTCACTATGAAGTTGTAACGTTTGTTTTGACATCTGCGATCCTATCTTTGAAGCCTTTGAATTTATAGTATAGGTAAACAAAGTTAAGATAAAGCGCAATAATTTTGATTGCTGAGGTTTTACTCAATATCGCTGTTGAGGTTGTCCACAGATTCTGTGGATAAATATGGGAATAGGTCAGTATAAAGAAGCTAATAGGCTAATTTATAAAGGGTTTATAAATTAGCCTAAATTTTGAAGGGTTAATTTTCTAAGCTTTCAACTTGCTTAGCTTGAATCGCTGTAAGGGCAATGGTGTAAACAATATCGTCTACTAATGCACCTCGGCTCAAGTCATTTACCGGCTTACGCATACCTTGCAGCATAGGGCCAATACTAATTAAATCAGCACTACGTTGTACGGCTTTATAAGTTGTATTACCGGTATTTAAATCGGGGAATACAAACACTGTTGCTTTACCTGCAACCGGACTGTCTGGTGCTTTCTTAATTGCGACGTTTTCCATAATTGCAGCGTCGTACTGAAGCGGGCCATCAATCACTAAATCAGGACGCTTTTGCTGGGCAAGTTTAGTGGCTTCACGCACTTTTTCTACATCAGCACCTGAACCCGAAGTACCTGTACTGTAGCTGATCATTGCAACACGCGGTTCAATACCAAACGCAGCCGCTGAATCCGCTGACTGGATCGCGATATCGGCCAGTTGCTCTGCTGTTGGATCAGGGTTGATTGCACAGTCACCGTAAACCAGAACTTGATCAGGTAACAACATAAAGAACACTGACGATACCAACGATGAACCTGGTGCAGTTTTAATTAACTGTAGCGGTGGGCGAATCGTATTCGCTGTAGTGTTAACCGCACCCGACACTAGGCCATCTACTTTGCCTTGCTCAAGCATCATAGTACCAAGCACCACGTTATCCAGTAGTTGTTCTTGAGCAACTACTTCTGTTAAGCCTTTGTTTTTACGAATTTCAACCATAGGCGCAACGTAATCGTTGATCACATCACTTGGCTCAACAATAGTTACGTTATCGTTAAGCTCCACACCTTGTTGCTCAGCAATACGTAAAATCTCTTCTTTGTCACCAAGTAAAATTGTTTTTGCAATGCCACGTTGACCACAAATTGCCGCAGCTTTAATTGTGCGCGGCTCATTACCTTCTGGTAAAACAACCGTTTTATTCGCTTGACGAGCTTTGTCTGTCAGTAAGAAGCGAAACGCTGGTGGAGACATTTTACGAGTACGACCAACACTTTGTGCCAGGCTGTCTAACCAGTCAGAGTCAATATGGCTGGCGTTGTGATCTTTTACTTTATCGATACGTTGGTCATCATCACACGGTACTTCCATATTGAAGTTGTGCAGTAATAAAGATGTGCGCCATGTATCTTCTTCTGTAGCAAGAATTGGCAGGCCAGTATCCATCGCTTGTTCGCATAATTTCATGATGCGATCTTCAGGTTTAAAGCCACCGGTTAATAAAATAGCCCCAAGCTTGGTACCATTCATAGCCGATAAACAAGCGGCAACGAGTACATCAGAGCGATCGCCCGGAGTGACCAGTAATGCACCCGGGGTAAAGTGGCTTAAAATATTCGATACAGTACGAGCACAGAAAGTAACGCGACGTAAACGACGGTGAGCCATGTCGCCTTCATTAATAACTTCAGCCTTTAGGTATTCACATAAATCACGCACACGCGGCGCCACTAGGTCGAAATCCCACGGGATTGAACCTAATAACTTAAATGGGTGTTTTCTGAAAATAGGCAGTGATGCTAAACGGTTTAATTCGTTTTCAAGTTGCTCAGGCTCATGGGCTTCAACAAGGTCAGCACGGGCACGACCTTCGTCATCTAAAGGGGCATTAACTTTATTGAAAATACAACCTAACACGCGAGGGTGGTTAACACCGCCATAGTTGCCTGAGGCAATTTCTAAACGGTCTTCAATTTGGTCGTTGCTATCGTTACTAGGCGTTAAAACAAAAACAATATCAGCGCCCAGTGTTTGCGCGATTTCACGGTTTACACGGCCAGCATACGGCTGACGACGTGTAGGCACCATACCTTCGATAATAGCAATTTCGTCTTCTTTAATGGTACTTTCAAAGCGCTCTACGATTTCTTCTAGTAAGTCGTCGCCTTTACCATCACCAATCATTTGCTCTGCATAGCTAAGCTCAAATGGTGTCGGCGGATTAATTGGCGAGCCATGGGTGACAATTTGCGTCGACTTTTCAGGACCTGTATCGCCAGAACGCGGCTGTGCAATTGGCTTGAAAAAGTTCACTTTAAGCGCTTTTTGCTCAAGCGCACGCACTAAACCAACAGAAACAGATGTTAAACCAACCCCAGTCGAAATAGGGATCAACATAATTCTACGTGCCATTTACTTAACCCTCCTTTGCAATGCGGGCTGCATCGTTAGCAATAACCCATTCTTCGTTGGTTGGGATCACAAACGCTTTAGCATGCGTTTGGCCTTTTGAAATTAAGCCTTCTTTACCAAAACGTGCCGCTAAGTTTGCAGCTTCGTCACACTCAAGGCCTAAAAAGCCTAATTGGGTGATCACTTTGTCGCGAATGATATCTGAGTTTTCACCAATACCACCGGTGAAAATAAGCGCATCAAGGCGTTGTACAGGCACTAAGAATGCGGCGATTTGTTTTGCTAAACGGTAGCAGAAAATATCGAGTGCAAGGTTCGCTTGCGGGTGGCCTTCAACAGCGGCTTCTTCAATAGTGCGACAGTCATTTGATAGTTCACTAATACCTAATAAGCCACTTTGCTTATTAAGTAAGTCATCAATTTCTTGCACTGAATAATTAAGTTGCTGAGTTAAAAAGGTGAATAAACCCGGGTCGATGCTACCACTGCGGGTACCCATCACTAAGCCTTCAAGCGGTGTAAGGCCCATACTGGTATCAACGCTCTTACCATCTTTAATCGCACACACTGAACAACCATTACCTAAATGCGCACTGATCACATTGGTTTGCTCGCGCTCTTTGCCGAGCATTTTTGCCGCTTCACCTGCAACATAATAATGGCTTGTACCATGGAAGCCATAACGTCTTACGCCGTGCTCTTTATAAAGCGAGTAAGGCAGGGCGTATAAGTAAGCAATATTTGGCATGCTTTGGTGAAATGCCGTATCAAATACAGCAATTTGTGGCAGCGCTGAGAACGCTTGCTGTGCAGTGCGAATGCCTAATAAGTTGGCTGGGTTATGAAGTGGAGCAAGTGCGGCTGTTTTTTCGATAGCTGCAAGTACATCATCGTCGATAAGCACAGATTCAGTGAAATGCTCACCACCGTGTACAACACGATGACCCACAGCAATTAAATTATCTGCAAGGCCTAGCTCATTAACTAGCTTCACAAGCTCAGCAATTGCTGCATTGTGGGCTTGGCCCTTTGCAAGCTCAATAAGTTGTTTTTCACCATTATATTTATATTTGATTGAAGGCGTGTCTGAGCCAAGGCGCTCAGCTAAACCAGAAATAACTTCGTCAGAAGTGGCGGCATCTAAAATGGCAAATTTTAAACTTGAACTACCACAGTTCAGTACTAAAACATGTTGTGGTGAGCAAAGGGGCGTCGACATAGCTAGGTCCTAAAAGTACGATATCAGTCAGTGTATATTAAGGCTTGATAATTAGAATTCTTTGCCAGTATAGTAAATAAGTATTTTGTTGCTACACTTAACAAAGCTAGGCTGTAATTATACTAAAGTCTGGTTGACTTAAGCCGATAACATTTTATCTCATTTAGACTTTAAACGTTAGTCTCCTAACCATTAATTTGGTATTAAAACTAGGACAGGTTTTGCAGGGATTGTATCCGGGAGTGTGTTACACTCGGTTGTGAAACAAGTTGAAAACCCTAGGAGTGATGATGCAAAAAGGTGTCATGTCACAAGTGCAAACAGGTCGTCAATACGCTAAAAAATGGCCGATGCGACAAGAGCTCGCTCCATTGTTTGCCGAATTTAGAGTGATCAAGGCCACTGATCTGGCAATTACAGTGATGCCAATTTTGGCAATGCTGACCGTATTTATGCAAGTGAATTACTTAGGTAGTGATTATTTTCCACAAGCTATCACGATCGCGCTTTTCTTTTTATCACTACCGCTTCAAGGTTTGTTGTGGCTAGGCCGCCGTGCAGAAACCCGTTTAGAGCCAGCAATGCTAAGTTGGTATACCGAGCTGCACAGTAAAATGAAGGCGCATGGTTATCAGTCACAGTTAACGACTGAAAAACCACGCTACACTGATTTAGCTCAATTATTAAAAGATATGTTCGAAAAAATGGATAAAGCCTTCACTAAAGAACACTTCTAATCGCGAATAAACTGGCTCACATAAAACGATAACGTTACTTTTTGTGGGCCTTGCTGCTCAATCTGCTGCCAATGCTCCGGGCGAAACTTCCACGCAAACGGCGTCATCATAATTAAATGTTTAATCTCACCGACCGACAACAGCACCTGCTGTTCTAATAAATTTATCGACTCTTTGCTGAAGCCTGCTGGTGGTTCTATCTCTGTATGCGGTTTTACATCAGCATAAATAAACGCTTTTAACTCTTTAAGGTGCCAAGGGCCAGGGCTTGCAACAATTAAACTAGCTTGCGGCTTGGCAAGGCGAGCAAGTTCTTGTGCAAATAAAGGGGCAAACACACTAACAAGCACATCAGTCTGCGCATCTGCAAAAGGGGCTTGGCTAATCGACGCGACACTAAAATGCGCATTTTCGTAACGCTTAGCGGCGTATTTTACCGCGGGCTTAGATATATCAACACCATATACATCGGCACTCGACTGCGCTGCTATAGCTTGAGTATAAAAACCTTCACCACAGCCTAAATCAATCACTGAACTTGGTTCGAGAGATGCCACTAACTCAGCTAAAGCCTGCTGTAAAAACAAATAGTGTCCGGCACTTAAAAAAGCGCGGCGAGCCTGCACCATTTCAAGGTTATCGCCCGGTTGTTTCGACTTTTTATTTTGCACGGGAAGTAAATTGACATAACCCTCTTTGGCGATATCAAAACTGTGGTTATTGTCACAACGGTAAGTTTTGTCGTTTAGAGTAAGTTCAAGTTTGCAAATCGGGCAGTGATAGTAAAGACTCATGAGTCTAAATAGTCCTTATCATAAAAGGTTTTAACCCAATGAGGGCGATAGGTGATCATCAAGGTAATGGCCATGCCATTGAGCATTGCTTCAGGAAACCAAATTATGGCACACAGAATCAGATAGTTTTCTGAAATCTCAATAAAACTGTAATCACCAAGCAAGTAATAAAATACACCGCTGGTAAGTATTTTAATACAGGCGATAACAGCAGCGGTTAAAAACGCGCATAAAAAGATATAAATAAAAAAGTGTCTTGGTAAATAGGTATAGCAAATTACAAAGCACACATAGCTCAACGTAATTGGAATAAACGCTGTAAATAACAAATGCACAGGCAATAAACTGATTGGCAATTGTAAAACCAGCACTAACAACAAACTCGCCAAGGTACTTGCAAAAATAGCCAGCCGCCAACCTAAAATTAGGGTCACTGCAGTGACTCCTAAAATATGCAATTCGAGGCCTGGCAATATCCCCGCTTTAATGCGCCACAGTACCGCAAGTACTAAAGCACATGCGAGCACACCCACTTGTCTTATTGGCGTTGCCAACAATTGTGATGCGCTTTGCTTATCAAAGCTGAGCCAAAGTATTATAGCCACACAGCTCCACAAAGGGAGCTGCCATTGCAGTGTGTCTATCATGCGTTAAATGTTGACCAAATCGGCGCATGATCAGATGGTTTTTCGATACCACGTAATTCGTAATCGATACCAGACTCAGCACAACGCTCGGCAAGAGCAGGGGTTGCTAAGATCACATCAATGCGTAGACCGCGGTTGTCATCAAAACCTTTTGAGCGGTAATCAAACCACGAATATTGCTCGGTTTTTTCTGGGTAAAGTTCACGGAAAGTATCTTTAAAGCCCCAGTTTAATAACGTGCTTAACCATTCACGCTCTTCAGGTTGGAACGAACACTTACCTGTTTTTAACCAGCGCTTACGGTTTGGTTCACCAATACCAATGTCGAGATCGGTTGGTGAAATATTAATGTCGCCCATCACAATAACATCTTGCTCTGGCGTGTGGTTATCTTCTAAGTGAGTCATTAAATCTTTATAGAACTGACGCTTATAAGGGAATTTGGTTTCGTGGGCAATATTATCGCCTTGTGGGAAGTAGCCATTCATCACCGTTAGGTCACGACCATTTTCTTGTGTCACGGTAACACTGATCATACGACGCTGTGATTCGTCGGTATCGGTTGCAAAGCCTTTAACTACTGATTTCGGCTCTTGTTTACATAACATAGCCACGCCGTAATGCGCTTTTTGACCGTGAAAATAAACGTGATAACCCATTTTTTGCACATCTTCGAGAGGGAAGGCCTCATCATGTACTTTGATTTCTTGTAAGCCAATAATATCTGGTTGATGTTTATCAATTACGGCTTGCAATTGGTGTAAACGAGCGCGCAGGCCGTTAATGTTAAATGAGATTACCTTCATGGTGCACCTATTATTTTTGTTTCAGTGTTTAGCGCAATTCTATCATCAAACTAGGGCTTATTCATGAGCTAATTACGAAAATCAAATTGGGTAAATGTTGATCAATTGCTGCTTAATTTAAAAACATTGTTAACTCACTATTAATTATTAAATTAAATAAATAATTCAGTTGATCTGCTTATTTTTGTTTATATAATGCGCGCAAACCACCCGTTCATATTATGTACTATTTAAAGGTAAACCATGAAAAAACAATTAGTGATGCTTTCTCTTGCATGTATCTCATTTGGCTCATTAGCAAGCAACCCGCACTACTTTTCAGCTGATAACAGTATTGAATCGAAGTTATGTAGCTTAAGTGCAAACGAAGGGTTTACCGCTGCACGTAAAGAAGCAGCAAAGCATGGCATTTCAATGTCACGTTTTTCAAAAAGCATTTTATGTAACGGTACTGACATTCGTGAAATTGCAAAAAAAGCACAATCACAAGAAGTAGCAAAAGCAGCGATTGAAGTGTTTGCTAAAAATGAGCAAAAAGAAACTCAACTTTGCATCACTGCACTTAAAAAAGGTTTAACACCTGTGCGTGAAAAAATTGGCAACTTAAACACGTTAAAATGTAATGGCGAAGCAGTAACAGACTTCGTTAAGCGTTACCAAAACGCAGCTATCTAATAACGGCATTTTTGTTATTTGTAAAAAGCGCTCTTCGGAGCGCTTTTTTTATGAAAAAATTACAGCAACCTATGAAAAGCTTGCTAAATCATAGGCTTAACAGTAACTTAACTAGATTGTAAGTGCTTGATTTTAGTCAATAAGGCATTTTGGCATTCAACTTGAAATAGTCTAATTGAATCTAATCGACTACAAGGAAATGTCTTATGAAAAAGTTAACTTTAGCATCTACAATTTTAGCAGCACTAAGTCTTTCAGCATGTTCTGCAAGTAACTCTTTAGCAAAAATCGACAGCGATTTTGGCAGTCTAGATAATGACAATGACGGCTATATCTCTAAGGTAGAAGCTGACGATGATGCAATTTGGGAGCATTTTTCAAACATCGATACCAATATGGACGAGCAAATCAGCCGTACTGAATTTAATGCATACATGCAATTAAATACAGGCAAGGTGGCAGCTGATAGTGAGGTATCTGAATCAGCATTTAAAGCTGAAATCGCTAAATTTGACCCAATCGAAAATGACTTTAAATCGTTAGATAACGACAAAAATGGTTATGTTTCAATTGAAGAAGCCGATGACGACGATATCGCAAATCACTTTGGCTATATGGATAGCAACAAAGATAAGCGTATAAGCCGCACTGAGTTTGTTAATTACATTAGCAAATATGGCAGCGACGTTGCAGAAGATGATGCCCTTGAAATGGTTAAAAATAGCTAATTTCAATATTCATTCGTAAATATCCCCCAAAGCCAGTGTTTTACACTGGCTTTTTTACAATAATTTTTCCAACCTTGGCCGACTTCTGTCATAATAGAGCGTTAGTGATTTAAAATGACCTTTAGTAGTGATGGCCACAAAACGTATCAGTGATGAACAGTTAGTCGAAATCATAGAAGCCGCGATTTTTGTTGCTGGAAAACCTGTGTCTAAACGTCATTTAAAAGAGACAGTATTAGCTGATTTAAGCGTATCTATGCCGCGCATTAATAATGCAATTGAACAAATTCAAACGCATTATCAAACCCGAGGCATTAAGCTTGTTGCAGTAGGCAGCGGTTACAGGTTTCAAGCCTGCGCTAGTTTAGCGCCTTGGCTGGCAAACTTATGGCAAGAGCGCGCACCTAAATACTCACGAGCACTACTAGAAACGTTATCCTTGATTGCCTATAGACAACCTATTACCCGTGGTGAAATTGAACAAGTACGGGGGGTTGCTGTTGGCTCAGGAATAATTAAAACCTTATTAGAAAGAGAGTGGGTTAGGGTTGTTGGCCATAAAGAGGTGCCTGGACGCCCAGCGTTGTATGCCACAACATCCGCTTTCTTAGATTATTTTTCATTAGCTGGTTTAGATGAATTACCGCCGTTACCTGAACTTCAGGAGAGTAAAATCAACCAGCTATTGAGCGATCCTTCTGTGAGAGAACTATCTGAATGAGTAATGTAGAAACTGAAAAGTTACAAAAAGTATTAGCCCGTGCTGGCGTGGGTTCACGTCGTGAAATGGAAAAATATATCGATGCCAACCGCGTGAGCGTGAATGGTAAAGTGGCTCGTTTAGGCGACCGCGTAGAAGCAACCGATGTAATTCGTGTTGACGGTCACGTAGTGAAAATCGAAGACAAAGCCGACCGTATTTGTCGTGTGCTTATGTATAACAAACCAGAAGGTGAGTTATGTACGCGTAAAGACCCAGAAGGTCGTCGTACGGTATTTGACCGTTTACCACGTGTTGATGGCGAACGCTGGATTGCAGTTGGCCGATTAGATATTAATACCGCAGGTTTAATGCTGTTTACTAACGATGGTGAACTTGCTAACCGTTTAATGCACCCAAGCTACGAAGTAGAGCGTGAGTACTCAGCTCGTGTGTTTGGTGAAGTGACTAACGAAACGCTACGCACTCTAACAAAAGGCGTTGAGCTTGAAGATGGTCCTGCGAAATTCTTAAACATCAAACCTATGGGTGGTGAAGGTATCAACCGTTGGTTCAATGTCACTTTAACAGAAGGTCGTAACCGCGAAGTACGTCGTTTGTGGCAATCACAAGATGTTGAAGTATCGCGTCTTATCCGTATTCGTTACGGTAAGTTAGAGCTTGATAAGCGCTTGCCACAAGGTGGTTGGGCTGAACTTGATTTAGACACGGTTAACTATTTACGTAAAACAGTACAACTAGGCCGCGAAACGCAAACTAAGCTGTCGGTTATTCCTGAAAAGCGTAAAGACAAACGTGCCAAAATTAACCAAATCCGTAAGGCGGTTAAAAAGCACAATCAACGCGCTAAACAAACTAAGCGTCGTTAATCAGAAATATAATTGTTTGCAGATAAACTAATTTATTTGCAAACAGGCATAAAAAAAGCAGCGATATCGCTGCTTTTTTTGTTTCACAATGCTAATTCTTATTAAGCATTTTCAACTGCTGTACGTGGGTCAACATATTCCATGTTGAAAGCTTCAGCTACTTCTTTATAAGTAACTTGGCCTTTGATCACGTTTAAGCCTTTTAAGAAGTTAGCATCGTCAAGAAGCGCTTTCTTATAGCCTTTGTTAGCAAGGTTGATGATGAACGGTAATGTTGCATTGTTAAGTGCGAACGTAGAAGTACGTGGAACAGCACCTGGCATGTTAGCAACACAGTAGTGAACAACGTCATCAACGATGTAAGTAGGATCAGCGTGAGTTGTCGCTTTAGACGTTGCGATACAACCACCTTGGTCGATTGCAACGTCAACGATTGCAGAACCAGGCTTCATTGCTTTGATGTGCTCAGCTGTTACTAGTTTAGGCGCTGCTGCACCTGGGATTAGTACGCCACCGATAACAAGGTCAGCTTCTAATACGTGTTTTTCGAGTGCGTCAGCAGTAGAGTAGATAGCTTTAACTTTATTACCGAACTGTGCGTCTAATGCACGTAGTACGTCGATGTTACGGTCAAGAACAACAACGTCAGCACCTAGGCCAACAGCCATTTGCGCTGCGCTACGACCAACCATGCCGCCGCCGATAACAACAACTTTAGCTGGCTCAACACCTGGTACACCACCAAGTAACATACCACGACCGTGGTTTGATTTTTCAAGCGCTTGTGCACCAGCTTGGATAGACATACGACCAGCAACTTCACTCATAGGAGCTAGAAGAGGTAAACCGCCACGTGAATCAGTTACTGTTTCGTAAGCGATACACACTGCGCCACTTTTAACTAGGTCTTCAGTTTGTGGAAGATCCGGTGCTAAGTGAAGGTAAGTAAATAGAATTTGGTCTTCGCGTAACATTGCACGCTCAACAGCTTGTGGCTCTTTTACTTTAACGATCATTTCAGCTTTAGCAAAAACGTCTGCTGCTGTAGGTAAAATTTCAGCACCAGCTGCAACATAATCTTCGTTAGTGAAGCCAATGCCCATACCAGCATC
The DNA here is from genome assembly GCF_011319765.1 of Pseudoalteromonas sp. MB47. NCBI lineage: Bacteria > Pseudomonadati > Pseudomonadota > Gammaproteobacteria > Alteromonadales > Pseudoalteromonadaceae > Pseudoalteromonas > Pseudoalteromonas sp. MB47. Next base: position 94,807 of record NZ_VFBD01000025.1, read on the forward strand.
AGTTTCAACAAACACTTGGTGGCCATGGTTTACTAGTTCACGAACACTCGCAGGAACCATACCTACACGGTATTCATGGTTTTTGATTTCTTTAGGTACACCAATAATCATAGTTTTTCGCCTTAATAGAACGGGATAAAATTTTTGACTATTATATTCATGACCAGCCAGTGTGTCTCACCTTTTTTAAGTGTCATTCTAGTGATATAATCTAAAAATATATTTTAAACAGTGCAAAACTCTGGTTTGGCTTATGCATCAATTACTCGACAGAATAGACCGTAAAATTTTAATGGAGTTACAGCTCGATGGTCGGATCTCTAACGTAGAGCTGGCAAGGCGTGTAGGATTAAGTGCCACCCCTTGTTTGGAGCGGGTAAAAAAGCTCGAAAGAGAGGGCTATATACTCGGATATAAAGCAGTAGTGGATCCTGCTAAGCTTGGCCAAGGTTTGTCGGTTTATGTAGAAGTAACCATCACTAAAACCTCACCAGATGTTTTTGAAGAGTTCAACGCTGCGGTTAAAAAGCACGACGAAATAATTGAATGCCATCTAGTATCGGGTAATTTCGACTTTTTATTAAAAACACGTGTAAATGATATGTCGGAATATCGAAATGTACTGGGTGATATTCTACTAAAACTACCAAATGTCAGTGAAAGCCGAACTTATGTGGTAATGGAAGAAGTAAAAGGTGAAGAAGGGGTCATTATTCGCCCATATATTGCCTAAACTGTTAAAATATACATTGAGTAACAAAAACTTGTTCATTATCAGTCCATCAAGGCTAAGATAAAGTGCATCAAACGGCATTTCCTGCTAAGGTATTTCACTGCTAATCGATCAGTAAAGAATAATAAGGAATAGGGAGCTATGCGCCTAAATGGTGTTCAAAGACTGTTAGAAACGGGGCTAATCATCAGCACCTTTGCTGCAGTATTTATTTTATGTGCATTAATCAGTTTTGATCCTGCGGACCCTTCATGGTCGCAAACCGGTGAATTTGTTAATGTTAAGAATATTACCGGCACAGCGGGAGCTTGGGTTGCAGATATCCTATTACTCACTTTTGGCTGGCTTGCTTATTTAGTGCCTGTTGCTATTCAATTGTTCGGTTATTTATTATTTAAACAACCACACCGTATTTTCCAGCTTGATTACACCACGCTTGCCTTACGTGTCATTGGTTTTGCGCTGTTTATTACTTCAGCGACTGCCATCAGCAGCATTAATTTTGATGATATTTATAACTTCTCATCTGGTGGGGTAGTGGGGGATGTTATTGCTACAGCAATGATGCCAACATTTAATTTTACTGGCACCTCAATTTTACTACTGTGTTTTTTCTTTGCCGGTTTAACCCTATTAACCGGTATTTCGTGGGTGCAATTTGTCGATTTTGTCGGCAAGTGGGTAATGAAAGCATTTTACTTTTTACGTGAGCAATTTTCTGCTTGGTTACATCGTGAAAAAGAAGCTGTTAAAGATATTGCCACGACAGAGCCAGACGCTAACTTTGTAGAGCCAGAAAACGAGCCAGCAATTAGCTTTAATGATGCAGATGAAGAAGAACCAAAGCCTACTAAGCCTAAGCAAAAGCCTGCTGAAAAAGCCGATGATGACTTTAAAGGCTTTGATGACCTAGACGATATTCTTGACCAAGAAATTGGCTTTAGTGCCCTTGATGATGAATCATTCGATACCGTATCGGCACTGAATGCGCTTGATCAGAGCCCAGTCGTTGAGCCAGAAAAACCTGTTACAACGGTTGTTTCGCCTGCGCGCCCTATGCCTAAACCAAAACCTGCATATGAGCCACCACCAACGGCAAAAGAAAAGTTCGAAGCACTGCTTGAAGAGCAGCCGCCTGCAAACCCGTTACCATCACTTGATTTACTAGACCGCCCAGATAAAGCGAAAAACCCATTATCTCAAGAAGAGCTTGATGGAATCTCGCGTTTAGTTGAAACCAAATTACTTGATTTTAACATTCAAGCTGCGGTTGTGGGTGTGTACCCAGGTCCGGTTGTAACACGCTTTGAGCTTGATTTAGCGCCGGGTATTAAAGTAGCTAAAATCACTGGCTTAGCGAAAGATTTAGCACGTTCGCTGTCTGCTGTAAGCGTACGTGTGGTAGAAGTTATTCCGGGTAAAACTTATGTTGGTTTAGAGCTGCCTAACAAACACCGTGAAATTGTGCGCTTAAGTGAAGTTATTAACGCGCCTAAGTTCGAATCAAACCCATCACCACTGACTATGGTGTTAGGTAAAGACATTGCTGGCGAGCCGGTATGTGCTGACCTTGGCAAAATGCCACATTTACTTGTTGCGGGTACCACAGGTTCAGGTAAGTCAGTGGGCGTTAATGTAATGATATTAAGCTTACTGTACAAATCGGGCCCTGATGATGTTCGTATGATCATGATCGACCCGAAAATGCTTGAACTTTCTGTGTACGAAGGCATCCCACATTTATTATGTGAAGTTGTTACCGACATGAAAGAAGCAGCCAATGCATTGCGTTGGTGTGTAGGCGAAATGGAACGTCGTTATAAGCTGATGTCGGCACTTGGGGTGCGTAACTTAAAAGGTTATAACCAAAAAGTATTGGATGCCAAAGAAGCGGGTCAACCGATTCTAGATCCACTGTTTAAAGACACCGACGGTATGGCCGATGGCCCTGAAGAGCTAGATAAACTACCAAGTATTGTGGTGGTCATTGACGAATTTGCCGACATGATGATGATCGTGGGTAAAAAAGTAGAAGAGCTGATTGCACGTATCGCGCAAAAAGCCCGTGCTGCAGGTATTCACTTAGTGCTAGCAACACAGCGCCCATCGGTTGACGTAATTACCGGTTTGATTAAAGCGAATATTCCAACCCGTATGGCGTTCCAAGTTTCAAGTAAAATTGACTCGCGTACCATTTTAGATCAGCAAGGTGCTGAAAACTTACTTGGTATGGGTGACATGCTTTACTTACCGCCGGGTACCAGTGTACCAGTGCGTGTGCATGGCGCGTTTGTTGACGACCACGAAGTACATGCGGTTGTAGACGATTGGAAAAAACGTGGTAAACCAAATTATATTGATGAAATTTTAAGTGGCGATGCCACAGAAGAAATTTTACTACCAGGAGAAACCAGTGAAGACGGTGATGAAGAGTCAGATCCGCTTTACGATGAAGCAGTATCATTTGTAATTGAAACCGGCAAAGTGTCGGTATCGAGTGTACAGCGTAAGCTCCGTGTAGGTTATAACCGCGCAGCACGCTTAGTTGAACAAATGGAAACATCAGGCATTGTTAGCGCACCAGGACATAACGGTGCCCGCGAAGTCTTAGTGCCAAATGGTGGAGCAAATTAATGAAAAAAATTAAATACCTAGCCCTAATTATGGGTTGTTTATTAAGCGGTCAAAGTTTTGCAGACGACAGCGAAGCGTTGCAACAGCAACTGGCTGCGATTAAAAGTTTTAAAGCAGAGTTTTCACAGCAGGTTACCGATTCGCAAGGCGAAGCTATCATGCAAGGTGAGGGGAATATTGCCCTTCAGCAGCCTATGATGATCCGTTGGCAACAGCAAAGCCCAGACGATACCTTGTTTGTATCAAATGGCGATAAAACGTATTACTTCGACAGCTTTGCTGAGCAAGTAACGATTATGAATACCCACAGCCTGATTGATTCAACACCGTTTGTATTGCTGACCTCAAAAGATCCAGAGCAGTGGGCTAAATACCAAGTTGTGGCAACCGATGCTGGCTTTAGTGTCACGCCAAACAAAGGCGTTGAGAGCCAAGTTGAAAAGCTAGACATTCGCTTTAATGCTAAAGAGCAAGGCCTCGCATCACTAACGGTATTAGACACCTCAGGTCAGCAGTCTTTATTTACCTTTAAAGATGCCAAAGTAAACGAAGAACTTGCAACTCAAACCTTTGAATTTACCATTCCTGAAGGCGTTGAAGTTGACGACCAAAGCCAAGGTGATTAAGGCTTGAGTAATCTCGGATTTAATTTTGGTCCTGATGTGCGCCCACTTGCGGCGCGCATGCGACCCGAAACACTCAATGACTACATAGGTCAGCAGCACCTTTTAAGCCCCGATAAACCTCTTTACCAAGCGATTCTTGCAGGTCGATGCCACAGCCTCATTTTGTGGGGGCCGCCAGGCGTTGGTAAAACCACGTTAGCGCAGATTATTGCAAACCATGCCGATGCCAGCCTTATTCAAATGTCGGCAGTCACAGCAGGTGTAAAAGACATTCGTGAGGCCGTAAGCGAAGCAAAAGCAAACCTTGCTGGTCGAGGGCAGCGCACCTTATTGTTTGTTGACGAAGTGCATCGCTTTAATAAATCTCAGCAAGATGCATTTTTACCACATATCGAAGATGGCACCTTTATTTTCGTAGGCGCGACCACCGAAAACCCATCATTTGCACTTAATAACGCGATACTGTCTCGTGCTCGTGTATATGTTTTAAAAGCACTTGAGCAAACTGATTTATTTAACGTAATTGAGCGCGCCTTACGTGAAGACGTAGAGCTCAGCCAAAAAAATATAGATATTGCCGATAACGCTAAGCAAGCGCTTTGCCAAGCAAGTGATGGCGATGCGCGTAAAGTGCTTAACCTGTTAGAACAAGCGGTTGACTTAATCACTGAGCAGCAGGGCAAATACCTTGTTGATCAACATGTGTTAAGCCAAGTTTTACCAACTCACTTAGCCAAGTACGACAAAGGCGGCGATGAGTTCTACGACTTGATTTCAGCGTTTCATAAGTCAGTGCGAGGTAGTTCACCTGATGGCGCTTTATATTGGTATTGCCGTATTTTAGCTGGCGGCGGTGACCCACTTTATGTAGCTCGGCGTTTATTAGCGATTGCTACAGAAGATATCGGTAATGCCGACCCGCGAGCAATGGAAGTCGCACTCAATGCGTGGGATATTTTTCAACGCGTTGGCCCAAGTGAAGGTGAGCGCGCTATTGCACAAGCCACCATTTATTTAGCCAGTGCCCCGAAAAGTAACGCTGTGTATATGGCGTTTAATCAAGCAATGCAAGATGCTAAAAATGAGCCGAGCCATCCGGTGCCAGAGCATCTACGTAATGCACCAACCAGCTTAATGAAAGACTTAGGTTATGGCGCTGAATATCGGTATGCACACAATGAGGAAGGTGCGTTTGCAGCAGGCGAAAAGTATTTCCCTGAGGCAATTAATAATCGCCAGTATTACTTCCCAACCGACCGCGGGCTTGAACAAAAAATAAAACAAAAGCTGGACTATTTAACCCAGCGCAACGAGCAAAGTGATATTAAACGTTATGAATAGTTTGAAACTTTACATGATGATTGCAATGGGTGGCGCTTCAGGGGCATGTTTACGCTATTTTCTTAGCGAAACCATGCTAAAACTGCTCGGTAGGGGATTCCCTTTTGGCACGTTGACAGTTAATATTCTTGGTTCATTGTTAATGGGCATTTTATACGGCTTGATTGAAAAAGAAATAATCGCTGTTAGCCCCGCTAAAACCTTAATTGGTATTGGCTTTTTAGGTGCATTGACCACCTTTTCAACATTCTCAATGGATTCGTTGTTGCTCTTGCAACAAGGTCACTTTTTTAAAATGGCCCTCAATATCACCTTAAACGTGGTGGTGTGTATATTTATGGCTTGGCTGGGCCTTCAGCTGGTAATGCAAAAAGGTTAAAAATCGAACATGTTAGATTCTAAATATTTACGTCAAGATATCGAACAAGCGGCTGCACGTTTAGCATCACGCGGTTACGAACTTGATACTGCAGCGGTAACTGCACTTGAAGAAAAACGCAAAACATTACAAGTAAAAACGCAAGAACTTCAAAGCGAGCGTAATGCAAGTTCCAAAGCTATCGGCCAAGCAAAAGCGAAAGGCGAGCACGAAAAAGCACAACAGCTGCTTGATTCAGTAAGTAACCTTGGCGATCAACTAGACAGCGTAAAAGCAGAGCAAGACGCAGTACTTGAAGAGCTTAAGCAAATTGCACTTGCTATTCCAAACTTACCTGATGAGTCTGTTCCTGTAGGTGAAGACGAAGATCAAAACGTTGAAATTTCAACCTGGGGTACGCCTAAGTCATACGACTTTGAAGTAAAAGATCACGTTGATGTTGGTCAAGACGTAAACGGCCTAGACTTTGAAATGGGCGTTAAAATCAGTGGCGCGCGTTTCACTGTTATGCGTGGTCAAGTTGCACGTATGCACCGTGCTCTTACGCAGTTCATGCTTGATACGCACACAGACAAAAACGGCTATACAGAAATGTATGTGCCTTACCTTGTTAATAGCGCAAGCTTATACGGCACAAGCCAATTACCTAAGTTTGCTGGTGACTTATTCCACACATTAGGTTTAGTGGATGACGACGGTCAGCAACAACCAGGTTTTAGCTTAATTCCTACAGCTGAAGTACCGCTTACGAACAGTGCTCGTGACGAAATTTACGACGAAAGCGACTTACCAATTCGTTTAACAGCGCATACGCCTTGTTTCCGTAGTGAAGCAGGCAGCTATGGCCGTGATACACGTGGTCTTATTCGTCAGCACCAATTCGACAAAGTTGAATTAGTACAACTAGTAAAACCAGAAGATTCAATGCAAGCGCTAGAAGAGCTAACAGGTCACGCTGAGCAAATCTTACAAGCATTAGAACTTCCATACCGTAAAGTGATTTTATGTACGGGTGATATGGGCTTTGGTGCAGCAAAAACTTATGATTTAGAAGTATGGTTACCTGCACAAAACACCTATCGCGAAATCTCATCATGCTCAAACATGGTTGATTTCCAAGCGCGTCGTATGCAAGCGCGTTTCCGTCGTCAAGGTGAGAAAAAGCCAGAGCTACTTCATACATTAAATGGTTCAGGTTTAGCAGTTGGTCGTACATTGGTAGCAATCTTAGAGAACTATCAACAAGCAGACGGCTCGATTGTTGTACCAGAAGTATTGCGCCCTTACATGGGTGGCTTAGAAGTTATTAAATAACGTTTAAGTTAATAACGTTTTAAAAACCGTATTTTGATCAGAAAATACGGTTTTTTTATGCCTAGCATTAATAATAATTGCGGTACACAGTATTTTTAGTAGACTAAAAAAAGTACTACAAGTTTAAAAACTAAACTACATAGTATTTTATTAAAATACACGAAGGACTGCTGTTATGAAAAGACTACTCGCCGTAGCATCCGCTGCTTTATATTTAGCAAGCTCTGTCGCTTTTGCTAAAGACAAACCCAATATTCTAATTATATTCCCGGATGATGTTGGCTGGCAAAATGTAAGTGCTTATGGACTTGGTACCATGGGTTATAAAACGCCAAACATCGATAAACTCGCCCACGAAGGCGCAATGTTTACCGACCATTACGCGCAACCATCGTGTACTGCAGGGCGCGCTGCACTTATTACAGGCCAATACCCAATTCGTAGTGGCATGACTACAGTGGGACGACCTGGCGCAGAGCTTGGTTTAAAAGCGGGTTCTTATACCCTTGCTGAGGTTTTAAAAGAGCAGGGTTATGCAACGGGGCAGTTTGGTAAAAATCACTTAGGTGATCGCAACGAGCACTTACCAACCGTGCATGGCTTTGATGAGTTTTTCGGGAATTTATATCACTTAAATACTCAAGAAGAGTTTGAGCAACGTGATTACCCGACAGATCCTGAATTCTTCAAAAAATATGGTACGCGAGGCGTTTTACATACTTACGCCACAAATGTAGATGACAAAACAGTTGATCCACGCTTTGGTAAAGTAGGTAAGCAAAAAATTAAAGATACTGGTCAGCTTTCTCGTGAGCGTATGAAAACCGTTGATAAAGAGTTTATGGACGCAAGCATAGACTTTATTAAACGAGCGAAAAAAGCAGACAAACCTTTCTTTGTTTGGTTTAACCCAAGCCGAATGCATATGTACACGCGTTTAAGTGATGAGAGCCGTTATTTAGCAGAAGAATACACCACAGAGCATGATTTATACGGCAGTGGTCTGATTGAACATGATCAACAAGTGGGCGAGTTAATGGCTGCACTAGATGATATGGGTGTGCTTGATAACACTATTGTTGTTTATTCTACAGATAATGGCCCGGAGCACAGTGCTCGATTACATGGTGGTACAACGCCTTTCCGTGGTGAGAAAATGACGACCTATGAAGGTGGTGTACGTGTGCCTATGATTGTTCGCTGGCCAGGTAAAGTACCTGCAAATACAGTATTAAACGGTATTCAATCGCACATGGATATTTACACAACGCTAGCTGCAGCAGCAGGTGAACCAAATATCGCGAAAAAAGCACTGAAAGAGCATAAGCAACCGATTGACGGCGTAAATAACCTGAATTACTGGCTTGGCAAAACTGACCAAAGCGCCCGTGATCACTTTTTCTACTATTACGAATCAAGTATAAAAGCGATTCGCTACAAGCAATGGAAGCTGCACTTTGAAACGAGCGAAAATTATTATGCTCCTTATGAGAAGCAAAAGTTCCCAATTTTCTATAACATACGTATGGATCCGTTTGAAAGCTTTGATGGTTTAACCGACCGCTCAGACATAGTGCAAGCTAAGCAATGGCTGAATGAGCCTGTGCAACATCTACTTGGCGAACACATAAAATCGCTATCAGAGTATCCACCACTGCAAAAAGCAGCAAGCTTCGACTTTAGCCAGCTAATGGAACAGTTGATGTCTGGTAAGCAGTAACACTCACTAAAGCGATTCATTGAGTTGTTAATTGAATCAAAAGCCGCATCGTGAAGCTAATAAGCTAACCGTGCGGCTTTCTGCTTTTGGCTAGAAGACAAGTGATAGTAAAGCTAAAGTCGATCTAAACTCGAACAACCAACGTATTCAAAGCATTAAGTTAATAGTGTGAAGTAATATGAGTGATAAACAAAAGCCTGTGCCAACATCACGCTTTGCAAGAGCGGCTCGGCTTGGTTCTTTAGCAGGTAAAGTTGCGAGTAATATGCTGTTTGAAGGCACAAAAGCATGGGCGACCGGCAAGCAAACATCACGACAAGAGTTATTGTTACAGCCAAAAAATATTCAGCGCTTTGCAGAGCAGCTTGCAAATCTTCGCGGGGCTGCAATGAAATTGGGGCAGCTGTTATCCATGGATAGTGGCGAATTACTTACTCCTGAGCTGTCAGCAATTTTAGCAAGGCTACGTTCAGAAGCGACGCCCATGCCACAAAAGCAGCTAGTTAAAGTAATGCGAGAGCATTGGGGCGATGCGTGGCTAGAACAATTATCGCATTTTGAACTCAGACCATTTGCTGCGGCATCAATTGGGCAAGTGCATATTGCTTACCGAGAATCGGGCGAAAAGTTAGCAGTTAAAGTGCAATACCCAGGTATTGCAAAAGGCATTGCCAGTGATGTTGATAACTTAGCTTACCTTCTCAAGCTCAGTGGCTTATTACCCAAAGAGGTAGAAATACAGCCTCTTATCGATGAAGCAAAACAGCAGCTTATTAACGAAGCTGACTACGAATTAGAAGCGAATTATTTAAGACGCTACAGCGAGTGTTTAAAAGGTGACGACAATTACCTTATCCCAACTGTGGTAGATTCGCTTAGTTCTTCTCAAGTTTTAGTCATGAGTTTTGTTGAAGGGCAAGAGCTAGATGAACTGGCAAGTAAAGAGCAAGCTTTACGTAATAAAGCGGTTGAACAGCTACTCAGCTTATTTTTACGCGAATTATTTAGCTTTAAACTAGTTCAAACTGATCCAAACTTTGCCAATTATCAGTATCAAATCGACAATCAACGCTTGGTGCTTTTAGACTTTGGCGCCACCCGCGAACTACCTCAGCATATTAGTGATGGCTACTTACAGTTATTATCTGCTGCGATTAATAACGATAGAGCAGGTGTGGCAACAGCTGCACAGCAAATTGGCTATTTTCAACAAGGGCTTGCTCAAGAATATATAGAAAATGTCGTTGATATATTTCTACTCGCCTGCGAGCCACTGCGCCACCAAGGAGAGTATGATTTTGCAAATAGCGACTTACCAAAACGCATAAAAGAACTCGGCCTAAAAATGAGTACCGCCTCAGAGCATTGGCACGCACCACCCGTAGATGCCTTGTTCGTTCACAGAAAACTAGCAGGCCTCTTTTTAATCGCTGCAAAGCTAGGTGCAAAAGTGAATGTGAACAGTATTTTTAAGGAGTTTGAAGTACAGAGAGATAATTAATTGAAAGGGAGTTTGGGGTAACTCATTTCTGGCCCAAGATGAGCGACGAGAGCATTTTCTTTTTCTGAATATCTTTAGTATCAATAAAAAATTAGAATTGGTAAAGCATTACGTTATTTGTTAAAAATAGATTTATTAATACATGAGTGTGACATCGGCAGAAAGATACGGGACGAGCGTACTATAAAATTGTTAGGGCACTATGAGATTCCTCACCATATTTTTAATCGTCGCTATTGCAGGCTGCTCTTCTAGCCTGAAAGTCATAGATGATGCTGACTCCGGTGAAGGTATTGTAATAATGAGCCGAAATGCAGAGATAATATTGGCAAAAGTAGTCTCATATCCTTCTAGAAGTTATTCATTTTATTTGGAAGAAATTAATAAGTTTTCGGGTAAATATTGTGGCAGCAATTATGAAGTTACTCTGAGAGATGACATGATTGTTGTCATTAGCTACGAATGTCGGTCTGGTCGTTGCGGAGAGACACCAAATCAAGCATATGTTTTTGAAATAACATGCCCTAACAAGGCCTTAAAGTCGGATTCTTAACAGTTGGCTCGGTTCCGCTTCGCTTCACAGTTTAGCCAACTATTAATCACCTCTTAAGGCGGCGTTATATGCCTATAGGAGCTAGATGAAACTTCTGTTGAAAATTGCCTTATCAGTTCTCACTTTACTGGTCGTGCTTTATTGGTCTAGCTTCTTTATTTTACCTGCTATCACAATCGTGAATTATTCGGGTGCAACCATATCTCAAGTGGAAATTGATTTACCAAATAGCCACTTAGATTTTGGTGCAATTTCTAACGGTGCAAGCAATACCCTTCATTATTCTCTGGCGCAACAGCAAGAGGGTGTATACAACTATACATTTATCACTGCAAATTCGGTTGCAAATCACGGTAGTTGCGGATACGTTACTAACAACGAAATAAATAAACGTGTTGTTATTTCTGTGCACAAAGACAATCGTGTCACATGCAATTAGGCATATAACAAAGGACGCAAAATAGCAGGCTTGCGTTCCTACGTCGCTAATATTAGCCTGCTATTTTGTGCCGGTTAGGCAAGCGTTGCTGTTATCCGAATATTTTAGAAAAGGATTTATTATGAGAGTTGGCTTTTTATTAATACCGTTAATTGTAAGTGGTTGTGCAGGCTTACCTAAGTATAAAGCTCCTTTAGCAAACCAGCCTACAGCGACACTAAAAATAAATCATGATTTCAATGCGCCTTTTCTTGGTTACTCTACATTTGTAAATGTTCACTCAGAAGAGGAATCATGTGGAAAATCGTTTGGTGCGGAAAGTGCAGCTCAATTAGTTATTTTGGATGACAGTAATCCTTTAATTTCGCCATTAAATCCAGATGGCGTAAATCTTGTTGCTGATAAAAAATACACCTTCATGATTATGTCTGTTGCAGGCATGAGCAATTGTACAACTTACGCTTCATTCAAGCCAAAAGCAGAGCAGAATTATGAAATAAACGTGTCGGGTAAGTTAGGTGCTTATGACTCATACTGTAAAGCTGAATTAGTCCGTATTGATGGAAAATCAAAAGAAGCTTCACCTACACAATTCGATTATTATGGTAATTGCAGAGAATCGAATAACTAACACATAACAAGGCACTCAACCAAGGACGCAGCAGAGCTTATCGTTATGTTTTAATGGAGGAGTGGTGAACTTAGGAAACTGGGATTGCGCAATTATCAAAAGCCTGTCATGGGTAGCCTTAGGAATAATACTAATAACTTTGGTTATGGGTTCACTACCTACAACCGATAGTGATATTGCTGGCTTATTTGTATCAAGTTTACTTTTTCTGGGTGTCTATTTACTTGTATCGTTGGTCGGGTGGCTATGCGTCGGCTTTCCTGTTCATTGGGTAATTTGTAAATATGCAAATGCTTCCTTCAAGATCTATATGGTAGTTAGTATTCTAGTAAGCTTAACGTTGTATTTTGTTGAAAGTCAGGATTCTGTATTATTTGCGCTGACTGCATTGTCCCAAGCAATGATATTTAGGTTCTATGTGTATAAGAAAACTTAACAAGCTGTTTAAGTGTGGGACTGCTAAAGCTTGGTTCGGTTTCGCTACCTTTGCATTTTAGCCAAACATTAATCAGCTCCTAACTGGGTGTTACCAAGGCCTTTCTTTTATAGAGCCGTCCTTCGTTTGTTCACAATAGCTTTTTTATTTCGTCAAAGTAAAGTGTTTGCATAGTCAGAAAAACGACCCAATCGCTCGTTTTTATCCTGAGGTAAAAGCGAAAACTCCTAAATTTTAATAACACTGGTAATTAGTTAACAAGTTTGTTAGAAATAATCAAATAAGAAAAACGAGCTACGCTGTGGTAGAAAAACGCGCGATTAGCTCGCTATAAACATGTTATGAGCCAGTAGGGATAGTCTCGTGAATTTAATCAAAAGATGGATAATTAAATCACTACTCAAAAAGCCTGCTCCAGATAGGATTCCTAGATCAGGTGAAAAAGCCAAGAATGTTGATTGCAATGTTGTCTATTTTAGAGCCAATGACGAGTCTTGGACTCTTTATTGTAAAAAAGTCGATTCGAAAGGCGTCACAGGTAAATATTGGATTAATAAAGAAGACTTCGGAGAATTATCCATTCCTTGGTCTTGGCTCACCGATTATGAAATAGATATAACGCATTTTTACGGCACATATGACTTACGGTATTCATCAGTTACGCAGTATCTTCTTGAGGGCATATTACCTTGGGATAAACTAAAAATTCTTATTGGTAAAGTTCAACAGTTTTTATTTAATAGAAAAGAGTTGGTTCGCTCTGAAAGAATAGAGACACTCAAGATAATTCTTGAGGAAACTATTGATAATAGGAGTTTCACTGTAAGTTCAGTTTCTTTATCTAGCCTTTTATACACTCAAAAATGGGTGTTTCATCCTGATAAATCTCGGCAACTTGCCTATAACGACTTGCTGTTAAGGTCGCTTGAAGAGAGTGGTGAGTTAACTTCGGTTCAACACGGCTTTAAATTGTCACCTAAAGCTCTAGTGACTATATCAGCATATGAAGAAGACCAAAAAAGACACAGAGACAATTTAGCTCAATCAACAGCTACAAAATGGTTAACGTTTGCATTAATTTTTGTAGGCCTAATTCAGGCAGGTGTTGCATATTATGGTGTGTATGTAAATGGCTCATAACAAGCTGTTTAACAAGGACAAAATACAGTTGGCTTTTGCTCCTTCGTCGCGTAATTTTAGCCAACTATATTTTGCCCATTAACAGGGCGTTATTACACATTTACAATGTGTAATGAAGATTTTCAATGCTTGATTGAATTCCTATTGGTTGGAAAAGCTTTTTACCTTGAGGGTACATAGCGTAAACTTCTCCAATATCAAGTATAAAATCAATATCTTGTTCTCTGTTTGATAAAACCTTTCCTAAGTATAAATTTGCTATATACAGGCCTGCGAGAGCCTGTAGTACGTTACCCAAATTAGCTTTATTGAAATGCTCTCTGCGTTCATGCTTTAAGCAATTATAGTCACTCCACCATGTTGGTGACTTGCCTTCGTTAAAATCTTCCCATGGGATAAATTGCAACTCGAACTCGAAAGATTGTACCTCTTCAGTTATCAGCCCTTTTTGATTTTCAACTACATAATCACGATAAATCGCTATGTTTGCTTCTTTAGATTTTTTAGAGGGGCAAATACTACATATTTCTTTGAGAACGACTTCTACCTCAGCACAAATAGCGAAATAGAGCTTAGCTAGCTCAATGGAATATGTCTTAAAGTTTTCACTGGAGAAGTGAATGTAACGTGACATTGCATATACATCTGATTCTAGCGAGAGATAATAACGCCAATGTAGATTTTGTTTCATTGATTCCATTTAAATTAGCCTTTTAGGCTAATTGCTCCACTTATCGATGACAGGTTACATGTCTCATTAATGTTAATTCTTTAACTCGAAAAATACCTTTGATCTTTAATTTCATCAAGGTAAAAGAGAACATACTTTAAAAAGTAAAATAAACTTACAGGAAAGTAAATTTAATTAACTTATTGAATAGAGTGTAGAAAAATGGTCGGCATAGCAGGATTTGAACCTGCGACCCCTGACACCCCATGACAGTGCGCTACCAAGCTGCGCTATATGCCGACGTTGCAAGCCATAGTACGGCTTTTTTTATAAAAATCAATATCCCCGCAGTTCGATTGCCTGTTAATTGTTCAGGCAATCGATATTAAATCAATGGACTAGAGGTTAATCTAGCCAATCGTTGATCGTTTTGTACATAAAGTCGCGTATTAATGGTTGAGCATCGGCATTAGGGTGCAGATTATCGTTTTGCATAAGTTCTGGACGGCCTGCAATGCTAAGCATGAAAAAGGGCATGAGCTCAGAATCTGTTTCATCGGCAATGGTTTTAAAGCTATCGGTGAAAAGTTTTGTGTAACGCGGGCCATAGTTTGGTGGAATTTGTACTTCCATTACGGCGGTTTTCGCCCCAATTTTTTGGCTTTTTGCAATTAAATCACGTAAGTTAGCTTGCAGGCGTTTAATAGGGAAACCTCGTAAACCATCGTTTCCGCCAAGCTCAATGAGTACATGAGTGGGTTCAAATTCGCTCAGTAACGCGTCGAGTCGCCTTAGAGCACCGCCTGTGGTTTCACCGCTAATACTGGCGTTTACTAGGTATACAGATTGGTCTTTTTCATCGTACTTATCTTGTAACAATTTAACCCAGCCTTGCTCTTGTTTAAGACCGTAAGCGGCGCTTAAACTGTCACCTAAAATTAAAATTGTGTTGTCAGCTGCTGCCGTAAGTGGTTTGATTACTAACAGTAAAACGAATATAAAACGTAGGATTGGATGCATCATATGTCAGCGCTTTCTCAATTAAACATCATTCAAGTTAAAGGACTTTCTAAAACGGTCACCACGGTTGAGGGCGACCTGACCATCCTCAGTGACATCAGCTTTAATGTCAAGTCGGGCGACTCAGTTGCTGTAGTAGGCACCTCAGGTTCGGGTAAGTCTACTTTATTAAGTTTATTGGCGGGCCTTGACCAATCTACCGGTGGTAGTATCCATTTAGATGGAGCCGCATTACACGAATTAGATGAAGAAGCACGCGCAGCACTTCGCGCTGAAAAAGTAGGTTTTGTGTTTCAGTCTTTCATGCTTGTACAAAGCTTAACAGCCCTTGAAAACGTAATGCTTCCCGCTGAACTTGCAGGAAGCAAAGACGCTAAACAACAAGCCCTTGAGCTACTTGAAAAAGTAGGTTTGAGCCATCGTGTTGGCCATTACCCATCGCAATTATCTGGTGGTGAGCAGCAACGTGTAGCAATTGCTCGTGCATTTATTGGCACTCCGAAAATCTTATTTGCCGATGAACCGTCAGCAAACCTTGATAGCAAAAACGGTAAGTTAATTGAGTCTCTATTATTTGAACTAAATAAAGAGCACGGCACGACACTTATTTTAGTAACCCATGATGAGCAGCTTGCACAAAAGTGCCAGCAAATTTTACATATTGAAGCAGGGCAGCTAGTAACTGTTAAAGAAAACGAAGGAGTGCAAGCGAATGTGGGCTAAATTAGCACTAAAACTGTTTTCACGTGAGTTTAAGCGTGGCGAATTAACAGTGATCAGTGCAGCAATAGCCTTAGCTGTTCTCACTGTTTTAACACTGTCTATGGTTACCGACCGCATTGGTCAAAGTATTGAAGAAAAAAGCAGCGCCTTTATTGCCGCTGACCGCGTTTTAGCAAGTAACCATGCTTTACCTGCTGAGTTTTTAGATAAAGCCAACCAAGAAAACTTACGCACCGCTAAAATAACTTACTTCGATACCATGTTATTTGCCGGTGACGAAATGCAACTTGGCTCGGTAAAAGCGGTATCAAACACCTATCCGTTAAAAGGCGAGTTAAAAGTAAAAACTAGCCTGACTGGTCAACCACAAGTAACTTCTGATATCCCAAGTCGTGGTGAAGTGTGGTTAAGTGAATCTGTGTTTTATGCGCTAAACATTAAAGTGGGCGATAAAGTAGAACTTGGTGCTGCTACGTTTACGGCTAGTCATGTTGTAGCCGAAGAGCCTGATGCACCCTTTAATGTGTTCTCGAGCAGCCAGCGAATCTTAATCAATGAAGCAGACATTGCTGTGACTGAGGTAATTCAGCCCGGCAGCCGAGTGTTTTACCGCCAACTTTATGCTGGCGACAAAGACAACTTAGATACCTTTTATGCGTGGTTAAAACCACAGATGAAAGAAAACCAGCGTTGGTATGGCGTTAAAGACCGCCAGTCACCTATTTCTAATAGTTTAAATCGTGCCGAAAGCTATTTATTGCTAGCTGGTTTACTTGGCATTATTTTAGCAGCTGTTGCTATTGCGGTATCGGCAAAACGTTATTGTGAGCGTCAGTACGACCCAGTTGCTATGATGAAAACGCTTGGCGGTAGCCGCGCTATGATCCGTAAAATCTATTTATTACATTTGAGCCTTGTATGTTCAATGTCGGTGATAGTCGGTTTACTGATTGGTTATGGTTTACAAGCGATTGCCACTGATTATTTAGCACAAACCATGGGTTCAGCACTGCCAAGTGCATCGGCAAAACCTTGGATCATTGCAATTAGCACGGGCGTGATTTGTGCGGTTATGTTTTCAATTAAACCGCTACTCGATTTATTTGATATTCCGCCGCTGCGTGTGCTTCGCCGTAACTTAGGCGACCGTTTATTAGTAAGTAAAGTGCACCTTACTATGTCGGCGCTTACTGTGTTTTTACTGATGTGGTTATTTAGTAACAACATCAAAATTAGTGCAATTTTGTTCCTTTCTACGGCATTTTTAATTGCGGTGTTATTTGGCTTATCAAAGGTTATTTTTGGTGGTGGTCGCAAACTTGGCTTGAGTCCGGGCAATAGTTGGTCATTGGCGATTGCGTCAATTCAAAAGCGTGCCAATGTGAATGCAGTACAATTAATTAGCTTTGCTTTGGCTATCAAGTTATTACTGTTTTTAATTGTACTTAAGAACGACATGATCTCGGATTGGCAGTCTCAGCTTCCTGAAAATGCCCCTAATTCATTTTTAGTGAACATTACTGAGCAAGAGTTAGAGCCTATTACTAGCTTCTTAGCGCAAAATGATATGCCCACGTCTGATTTCTATCCGGTTGTGCGTGGTCGCGTAAACGCTGTTAATGGCGAGCTGGTTGCCCGCGAAGTATCGCAAGAAGACAACGAAAAGAAAGACGAAGAAGCCCGCTCTGGTATTGGCCGTGAGTTAAACCTAACTTGGCGTAAAGACTTACCTAATCAAAACGAGCTTATCGACGGTGCATGGTTTAGTGAAAACTCAGTGGCCGAGGCATCGGTCGAAGAGTCGATGCTTGAACGCCTTGATGTAAAAATAGGCGATACACTTACTTTCCTAATTGGTGCGCAATCGTTTGACGCAAAAATTACCAGTGTACGTAAGGTTAATTGGACCACACTTAAACCTAACTTCTTTATTATTTTAAGCCCTGATGTGCTAGCGAGTTTCCCGGCTACTTATATTTCATCAGTGAATGTAAAAGCAGAGAAAAAACGTGAGTTTAATGAGCTAATGCGTCAATACCCAACGGTTAACGTGATAGATGTTGAAAGCTTCATTAAACAAATTCGCTCAACCATAGAGCAAGTATCGTTAGCGATTGGCTTTGTACTAGCGATTGTGGTTGCCTGTGGCGCTTTAGTACTTATTTCACAAGTACAAGCAAGTTTGGGTGAGCGAATGCAAGAGATTGTTATTTTGCGAACTTTAGGTGCGAAAGGGCGCTTAATTAAAAATGCCACCTTATATGAGTTTTTATTATTAGGCGTTACTGCAGGTTTAGTCGCTGCCATTGTCAGTGACATCGCTCTGTTAATAGTGCAAAAACAAATGTTCGATTTAGCAGGTAAGTTCCACCCTCATATTTGGGTTATTGGCCCAGCAGTCGGGGGCTTATTTGTGGCATGTTTAGGTTATTTGATGATAGCGCGCACAATGAGAAAAAATACCCAAGGCTTATTACGCTCGCTCGCGTAAATGTCTTAATTAAAGGTTGACTATAAAATGCTCGCAATTGCGGGCATTTTTTATGAATTGCAATTGGCTACTGGTAATTTATACAGTGCTCTGGCATTATTAACCGCAGATAATAATGATAATAGACGGTTCAGTTAGTTGGCGATTATTTTAGGGATTGATCCTGGTTCACGATTAACAGGGTACGGCGTGATTGCTCACCAAGGTGCTAAGTTCACTTATTTAGGCAGTGGCTGCATTAAATTGGCCGATCACGATTTTCCGATACGCTTAAAAATGATTTACCAAGGGATCAGTCAATTGGTAGAGCAATTCTCCCCAGACAGTTTTGCTATCGAAAAAGTGTTTATGGCACACAACCCAGACTCAGCGCTTAAACTCGGTCAAGCACGTGGCGCTGCTATCGTTGGTGCTTCAATGGCAGAGCTGCCAGTTTATGAATATTCAGCTCGGCAAATTAAGCAGGCCGTTGTAGGTAATGGCGGAGCCGATAAGTCTCAAGTACAGCATATGGTTAAAAACATTTTAAAGCTGCCAGGTACCCCTAAAGCCGATGCCGCAGATGCTTTAGCAATTGCTATTTGTCATGCACACTCAGAACAAAATTTAATAAAACTTGCGGGCAGTGCGAGCAAAACCGTAAGAGGACGATTAAGGAAGTAATATGATTGGTCGATTAAATGGCTTACTTGTTGAAAAGCAGCCACCAGAAATTCTTATCGAAGTAAGTGGTGTAGGCTACGAAGTGCAAATGCCCATGACTTGCTTTTATGATTTACCGGCAGTGGGTGAGCAAGCGATTATTTATACCCATTTTGTGGTACGTGAAGATGCCCAGCTATTATTTGGCTTTAACAACAAAACCGAACGCGCTTTATTTAGAGAGCTTTTAAAAGCTAATGGTGTAGGGCCAAAGCTTGGTCTAGCTATTTTATCGGGTATGTCGGCGCAGCAATTTGTAAGCTGTGTAAACAATGAAGATGCGACCACATTGGTCAAACTGCCGGGCGTTGGTAAAAAAACGGCTGAGCGTTTAGTGCTCGAAATGAAAGACCGGCTTAAAAATTGGGGTAATGACTTATTTACACCATTTAGCGATAATGCCGTCATTGAGCCATCAAGTGATGATACCCTAGTGGCAAATAATGCTGCTGATGATGCTGTATCAGCACTTGTGGCATTAGGCTATAAGCTACCGCAAGCACAAAAAGCGGTTAAAACAGTGAACAAACCAGATATGACGACTGAGGTTCTAATTAAAGAAGCTCTAAAATCAATGTTGTGAGTAAACCATGATTGAAGCAGATCGCTTAATAGATGCGAGTGAACAAAGTAACGAAGACAGTGTTGATCGTGCCATACGACCAAAACTGTTAACCGATTACACAGGCCAGCCGCATGTTAAGCAGCAAATGGAAATTTTTATTGAGGCTGCTCGCCATCGTGGCGAAGCGCTGGATCACTTATTAATATTTGGTCCACCGGGTCTTGGTAAAACCACACTTGCAAACATTGTTGCCAACGAGCTTAACGTTAATATTAAAACAACGTCGGGGCCAGTGCTTGAAAAAGCAGGGGATTTAGCCGCACTTTTAACGAACCTTGAAGAAGGTGACGTACTGTTTATTGACGAAATTCACCGTTTGAGCCCGCAAGTCGAAGAGATTTTGTATCCAGCAATGGAAGATTATCAGCTGGATATCATGATAGGTGAAGGCCCTGCAGCACGTTCAATAAAGCTTGATTTACCGCCATTTACTTTAATTGGCGCAACAACGCGTGCTGGCTCACTCACCTCACCACTTAGAGACCGTTTTGGCATCGTACAGCGATTAGAATTTTATTCGGTTGAAGACTTATCAAAAATTGTTGCCCGTTCAGCAAGCTTTTTAGACTTAACCATGTGTGATGAAGGTGCAACAGAAATCGCCAAGCGTTCACGCGGTACACCGCGCATAGCAAACCGTTTATTACGCCGCGTTCGTGATTACACCCAAGTGAAATCAGACGGTAAAGTGAATGCCACAGTTGCAGAGCAAGCCCTCGATATGATTGATGTTGATAAAAGCGGTTTTGACTACATGGATAGAAAATACCTGTTAGCTATTATCGAAAAATTTATGGGCGGCCCCGTTGGCCTTGATAACCTAGCGGCTGCAATTGGCGAAGAAAAAGAAACCATTGAAGATGTGATAGAGCCGTTTTTAATTCAACAAGGCTTTATACAACGCACCCCACGCGGACGACTTGTTTCAGACATCGCTTATTTACACTTTGGGCTAACGCCAGAAAAATAACTAAAAACCCCGCGAAGCGGGGTTTTTAGTAGTTAGATTTCAGAAGTTAGATATCAGTTGATCGAGAGGGTGTTTTTATTTTTGTTTAATTAAACAAAAAGCTTGCTATAGATGATATTAGTTTTACTTTGTCCTAACCACTAACCACTAACCACTAACCACTAACCACTAACCACTAACCACTAACCACTAACCACTGGGTTGTTGTCTCATTTTAACATCTGTAATTCACATGCTGTTAAGTTATCGATAGGTATTCTCATTGACGTTTGTGTAGGCAAAAAAAAAGCCCGCATAAGGATGCGGGCAAACAACAAGTTGAAGGAAGTAATCCAGGGAACTACGGTCTACTTAAAAAAGGTTTTATCCAGATTTAAGCAAACCTAGTGCAATACGAATTTTCATATTGCTAAAAACGGAGCTTAATGAAAGAAACTTTCATGAGGTTGCTAGCTCGGTATAGGTAAATAATACGCAATGATGGATTTTTCTTCAAACTAGAAAAATTTTATTTTCAGATAAAAAAAACTAATGTGAGTATATTTTTTAATTGTTTTCTTTTTGTTCACATTGTGAATATATTAATTTTAAGTTTATGAATGGGAAGGTTTTTATAAATTTTAAGAACTTTATTCAGGATTAGTTTAAGTATTCTGTAGTAGATTCGTAAAAGTGCTTTTGGGTGTTTATGCGTTATTTATGAATAAACGCCGAGTTTTTGGCTGTTTTGGTTGCTTTTTAGTGTCACTGTAGTGACTTATTATTAAGGTGAAAATATGCATAATTGTATTGATAAAACCTAATATGGCTAAAAAATAACTAAGCAAATTGCTTTTTACCGTTATTTGCCGCTAATTCACAGCAAGAGCGTTGTCAGTTCATAGCTGACTAGATACACTAGATGTAACTTTTGGCCGCCTTTGTGGTCAATAAATACAAGTGTAAAAAATATAACAAATTACATAGAAATCTATTTTAGGAGTTTAACGTGGGATCAGGGCTTAACTTTTTAGATCTTATTCTAGAAGCCAGTGTACTTGTCCAGCTAGTAATGTTGGCATTAGTCGGTATGTCGGTAATGTCATGGGCAATTATCTTTCAGCGTAAAAAAGCGATTTCTGATGCACTTAATGGCGCAAAGCGCTTTGAGCAGAAGTTTTGGTCGGGTATTGACCTAAGTAAATTATACAACGAAGTATCAGCGCGTCCTGGTGGCGCATCAGGTGTTGAAGCATTATTCGTTGCAGGTTTTAAAGAGTTTGCACGTCATAAGAAAAATTCACCACAAAGTGCAAGTATTGTTATGGAAGGCACACACCGTTCAATGCGTGTTGCTTTATCGCGTGAAGTTGAAAAGCTTGAGTCAAGTTTATCGTTTTTAGCAACAGTGGGTTCTATTAGTCCTTACATCGGCCTGTTTGGTACGGTGTGGGGTATTATGAACGCATTTATCGCATTAGGTGAAGTTAAGCAAGCAACGCTACAAATGGTAGCGCCAGGTATTGCTGAAGCACTAATCGCAACAGCAATGGGTTTATTTGCTGCAATTCCAGCTGTTATTGCTTACAACCGTTTTGCAAACAAAGTAGAAAAGCTTGAAGGTAATTATATTAACTTCATGGAAGAGTTCGCCAATATTTTACACCGCCAAGCTGCTGCGCAAATAGAGGCTAAAGCGAATGTACCAGCGTAAGAAACGTCGCCCAGTAGGTGAGATAAACGTAGTTCCTTACATTGACGTAATGTTGGTACTACTAATCATATTTATGGCAACTGCGCCACTTATTACTCATGGTGTAAAAGTAGATTTGCCAAAGATGGAAGAATCGGATCTTGTTGATACTAAAGATACGCCTCCAATTATTGCGTCAATTGATGCTGAAGGTAAGTACTATGTAAGTATTGGTACAGATCCTGAAGCACCAATGGAAGCGTTGGATGTTGCTGCAGTGATTAAACTTCAGCTGCAAAAGAATCCAGATACGCCAGTGATGATCAAAGGTTCGGGCCGTGTTTCTTATCAAGAAGTACTGCTACTTATGGACTTTTTGAAAAATGCCGGTGTGCCTTCAGTGGGTCTAATGACTGAATCATTTGAGGGTTAGTATGCGTGAGTCATTAATCAAATCGATTCTATTACATCTGGGTATTATTGGTTTTTTAATTGGATCAGCTAGTTTTCATTTACCTACTCCTAAGGTAATGGAAGTAACTTTGAATCCAGCTATGCCTGAGCCAGAAAAGGCTGTTTCAGCAGTTACGGTAGACCAACAAAAGGTTGAACAAAAAATTGCTGAGCTAAAAAAGCAAGAAGAAGCGAAAAAACAAGCTGAAGCAAAGCGTCTTCGTGATCTTGAACGACGTGCCAATGATGCGCGCAAGCAACGTGAAGCGGAAGACCGTCGACTTAAAAAGCTAGAACAACAGCGCCGCGCTAAAGAGAAAGAAAAAGCAGAAGCCGAAGCACAAGCGAAAAAAGCACGTGAAATTCAGCAAAAAGAACGTGCTAAAGCGCAACAAGCCGAAAAGCAAAAGCAAGAAGCTGAAGCAGCAGCAAAAGCTGCAGCAGAAAAGCGCAAAGCTGAAGAAGAGGCGTTAAAGAAAGCGGAAGAAGAGCGTAAGCGTAAAGCTGCCGAAGCAGAAGCTGAACGTAAACGCAAAGAAGCCGAAGCCGAGCGTAAACGCCAGCAAGCATTGCAAGAGCAGATGTTGCAAGAGCAGTTAGCTGCTGAGCAAGCTGCACGAAATAAAGTTCGTCAACAGCAAATTGTAAGTGAAGTCGACAAATACAAAGCCTTAATAATGGCACGTATTCAGCAAACTTTACTTATCGATGAAAAGATGAAGAATAAACAATGTCGTGTAAATATTCGTCTTGGCTTTAATGGCTTAGTAACACAAGTTAAGTCATTAGGTGGTGATAAATTAGTGTGTGAAGCTGCGCTTCGAGCTGTTCGTATGGCAGATACACTCCCGGTATCACCTGATAAAGACGTATTTGAGCAACTTAAAAATATTAATTTAACAATCAAGCCAGAATTCTAAAGGAATGATATGTTCAACCAGATAAAAACAGCATGTTTTATTGTATTACTGGGCTTTCATGGCATCGCCAGTGCTGCACTAGAAATTGTTATTACCGAAGGTGTTGATGGTGCACGTCCGATTGCGGTTGTGCCATTTCAATACAATGGGGTTGGCCCCATCCCTGAAAAGTTAAGTACTGTTATTGCAGCAGACTTAATGCGTAGTGGTAAATTTAAACCTATTGATGTAGCAACAATGCCTCAATTACCAGCAACTGATACTGACGTTGACTATGCTGCATGGGTTAATAAAGGTGTTGAAGCCGTTCTTGTTGGTCAAGTTGAACAACAGCCAGGTGGACGTTACTTAGTTAAGTATGAGCTTATTGATGTTATTCGTGGTCAGATCACGGGTGGTCAAACACAGATGATGAGTAACGGTAAGTTAGTTAAAAGCCAAGACCATATTCTTGATGCAAGAGAAAGTGTAATAGCTGAAACGGGTTTCCGCCGCTACGCTCACCGCATCAGTGATGTTGTATACGAAGCTTTAACTGGCGAAAAAGGTGCATTCTTAACGAAGATTGCTTATGTGATTGTTCGCGAAGAAGAGCCTAAGCCATACCAATTAGTTGTTGCTGATTACGATGGTTTTAATGAGCAAGTGTTACTTCGCTCTAAAGAGCCATTAATGTCACCAGCGTGGTCACCTGACGGTACTAAGCTTGCTTACGTAACATTTGAGAATCGTCAAAGCCAAATTTACATTCAAGATTTATACACAGGTAAACGTGAGCTGATCACAAGTCACCCTGGTATTAATGGTGCACCACAGTTCTCACCTGATGGCAAAAAGCTACTATTAGTGCTCTCTAAAGACCGCAATGGTGCAACAGAAGTCTACCTTTTAGACCTTGCAACTCGCAAAGAAAAGCGTTTAACAAATCACCGTAGTATCGATACTGAGCCTTCTTGGCACCCAAATGGGCAAGATATCGTGTTTACGTCTGAAAGGGGTGGTAATGCCCAGATTTATAAGTTAAATTTGCAAACTGGTAGATCAAAACGTATGACGTTTGATGGTGATATGAATTTAGCAGGTTCGATTTCACCTGACGGAAAAGAATTAGTGATGGTGAATCGTACTAACGGTCAATACCATCTTGCTAAAAAAGAGCTAGCTACAGGCGCGTTCCAGGTACTAACTAGAACTCGCTTAGATGAATCGCCGAGTATCGCACCAAACGGCTCGATGATTATCTACAGCACGCTTCATAATAATAAACAGGTGTTGGCGTTAGTGTCTATGGACGGTCGCTTTAAAGCACGCTTACCTGTGCTAGATGGACAAGTTAAGGCACCGGCTTGGTCGCCTTATTTACAGTAATTTTTACTGGTTTACTCAATATAGGAATCAATTAAATGCAACTTAATAAAACTTTAAAAGGCCTGCTTATTGCTGTGCCAGTGATGACATTAGCGGCGTGTAGTTCTTCTTCAGGTGTTGACGAAGGTGCTGCAAACCAATCTAACCAAGGTATGGTTGAGCAATCAAACACTGATACTGTTGAAGTTGCAACGCTTACTCCAGAGCAACAAGCGGAAGAAGCACTTCGTGAAAAATACGAAGCGTTACGCCAAGAACAAATCATTTACTTTGGTTTTGATAACGCAAAAATCCAAAGCAAATATGCGGAGCTTTTACAAGCACACGCTGAGTTCTTAGTACAAAACCCTTCAGTTAAAGTACTAATCGAAGGTCACGCTGATGAGCGCGGTACGCCTGAGTACAACATCGCACTAGGCGAGCACCGTGGTCAAGCAGTAGAAAAATACTTACAAAGTTTAGGTGTTTCTGCTAGCCAAATGTCAGTAGTGAGCTATGGTGAAGAGAAGCCAATGGTTAAGTCTCGCACTGAAGAAGCGTTCGCGAAGAACCGTCGCGCAGTATTAGTTTACTAATAAAGAGTCATTATGAAGCCGAAAATTATTTTGGCAGCAATGATCTTAAGCGGGAGCACCCAGTTATGGGCTGCTCCCGCTCCTGTTTCAGAAGCTGCAAGCTCGCAATCGAGCATTGAGAAGCGTTTAGTCGCTTTAGAAAACATGATGAAGTCACGTAATTTATTGCAAGCTGAGCTTCAGCAGCAGCTTAATATTTTACAAGACGAAGTGAGCCAAGTACGTGGTATTACAGAAGAGCAAAGCTATAAGCTTGAAAAAGTACTGCAACGTCAGCGTGAGCTATATCAAGAAATTGAGAACCGAGTTAGCCAAGCTTATAGCCAGCCTGCTGCAACACAAACTCAACCTACAAATACTTATACAGATGTAGGTGCATCACAGGCAATCAGTTCAGACTTATCTGAAAACGAAGCTTATGAGCGTGCAGTGGCGTTAATCATGAAAGATAAACGTTATGAGCAAGCAATTCCTGAGTTTCAAGCATTCTTAACGACATACCCAAATTCAGTGTATGCATCTAATGCGCATTATTGGTTAGGTCAGCTGTTAACTATTCAAAACGATCAAGCAGGTGCGACTGAGCACTTTAAAGTTGTTGTGAATGAATACCCTAATTCTAATAAGCGCCCAGATGCAATGTTAAAGTTAGGAAACTTATTAGCGGATCAAGGTTTAGGCGAGCAAGCCCTTAAAACCTTTAATGATTTAATTAATCAGTACCCAAGTACTACCGCTGCTAAATTAGCCACAGAACGTCTGTCGCAAATGTAGATTTGACCTGATTAGACTGCTTTTTGACATAAGCGGTCTAAAATTAGGCAACTAGACATAAAAACTTAAAAAAAGAGATATTTTCTGTTGCACTCAGCATTTAAATAAGTATTATAAGCGCCCGCAGCAGGCGATTGGTAACAACAGCCAAAATGCGGAAAAAAGAGCGGGTCATTAGCTCAGTTGGTAGAGCAGTGGACTTTTAATCCATTGGTCGATGGTTCAAGTCCATCATGACCCACCATTCTCTTAGAATGGTAATCTTTAATCGACGGATTTACGTATAGCTTTTATAAGCAATTAGAGCGGGTCATTAGCTCAGTTGGTAGAGCAGTGGACTTTTAATCCATTGGTCGATGGTTCAAGTCCATCATGACCCACCATTCTTTGAATGGTTCTATATCGGCGGATTTACGCAGCTTTTATTAGCATCAGAGCGGGTCATTAGCTCAGTTGGTAGAGCAGTGGACTTTTAATCCATTGGTCGATGGTTCAAGTCCATCATGACCCACCATTCT